>JAEZFI010000111.1 GCA_023437745.1 Actinomycetes bacterium | reverse complement strand
GGCCACCTGCGGCCCCACCGGGAGCCCCTCGGCCGCCCATCGGGAGGCGTCGTCGAGGACCTCCCGCCATGCCTGGGGGTCGTGATCGACCTGCGCGAGCGAGAGCGTGAGCGGACCACCGGCCCGGCGGGCGAGCTCGCCGAGCAGGGATCGCTCGGGCTCGACGGTCAGCCGGTCGGTGATCACCTGGAACACGCGCCGGCCGCCGACGGCGCCCATGGCGTCGGCGAGCGCGCGCAGCTCGTCGTGGGGTGCGCTGGTCCCCGGGACGAGGCCGTGCTTCGAGCGGTGGAGGATCGTGCGCGACGTGGTGAACCCGACGGCACCGGCGCGCACCGCGTCGGCGAGGAGGTCGGCCATCTCGGCGATCTCGTCGATGGAGGCGTCCTCGTGGGCGCGGTCGCCCATGACGAACGCCCGGAGCGCGGTGTGCGGCACCTGGGCCGCCACGTCGACGGTGCGCGGCATCGAGTCGAGCGCGTCGAGGTACTCACCGAAGCCCTCCCACCGCCAGTCGATGCCCTCGTGGAGCGCGGTGCCGGGGATGTCCTCGACGCCCTCCATCAGCTCGATCAGGAACTCCTCCTGCCCACGGCGAACCGGCGCGAAGCCGACGCCGCAGTTGCCCATGACCGCCGTGGTCACGCCGTGCCAGCTGGACGGCGTGAGCTCCGGGTCCCAGGTGGCCTGCCCGTCGTAGTGCGTGTGCACGTCGATCCAACCGGGGGCGAGGATGCGGTTCTCGGCGTCGATCTCGCGACGGCCGGCCCCGACGCCCGTCCCGACCTCCGCCACCAGGTCGGCGTCGACCGCCACGTCGGCGACCCGGCCCGGCGAACCCGTCCCGTCGACGACGACTGCATTGCGGATCACGATGTCGTGCATCTGGCCACCCCCCGGTGTCGGGGCACAGTCTGTCTCACGCGCGCACGGCGGCGGCGAGCTCCTCGACGACCGCCGCCTCGACCGCGGCCGTTCCGACGCCCGAGAGCGGCGTGACCGTCGCCCTCCCGGCGCCGTTGAGGGCCACGTCGACGGGCCACTCGCCCGTCTCGGGGGTGGCGGCGTCGAGGTCGGCGCTGCTCGTGATGCGGATGACCGCCCGGTCCTCGTCGCCCGCGGAGACCTGGATCGCTCCGATTCGGGCCAGGCGGGCGCACACGGGCGGCTCCGACCCGTCCCATCCCGAGGGCACGTTCACGTTCGGCACCCAGCGGGTGCCCCACGAGTCGACGCGCGTCACGAGCGCGGCGGCGAGGTCGGCAGCCAGGAGCCACACCGGCGCGTCGTCGTCGAGGATCCCCCCGTGAGCGCCCGTCCGCGGCTCGCCGACGCTGATGGCGAGGCCGGGCACGCCGGCGAGCTGAGCGGTCAGCGCTGCGCCGACCGTCCCGGAGTGCAGCACGGCGAAACCCAGGTTCGGCCCGTGGTTGATGCCTGACACGACGAGGTCCGGACGGGGTCCGGTCGCCCCGTCGAGGGCGGCCACCACGCACATCGCCGGAGGGGCGTCCAGGGTGATCATCGGGATCTCGTCGTCCAGTGGCGCGCGTCGTACGAACCGCACGTCCTCGCCGCCCGCGAGGCGTCCGAGGCCGGTGCCGGAGCCGGAGCGGTCGTCCTGCGGGGCGACCACGATCACGTCGTGGCCCTGGTCCCTGAGGCGTCGAGCCAACGTGAGGATGCCGTGGGCGGCGACGCCGTCGTCGTTGGTGACGCAGATCCTCATGGCGCCCTCACCGGATCGGGGTGGCCGTGAGCTCGACGGTCTCGCTGAGCTGGAGGACCGCCTCGATCCCCGGCGACGCCGTCGACCGGCGCGTGGCGTTCGCCGCGCCGGCCGCGATGCCGATGCGGATGGCCTCGGTGACCGGGTGCTCCCGGGCATGGGCGAGCGCGATGGCGGCGCACATGGAGTCCCCCGACCCCCGCGGGTCCACGGCGTCGAACCGCGGTCCCTTCGCCTCGATGACCTCGCTCGGGGTGCGGGCGCGGGTGATGCCGTCGGCGCTCGACACCACCACCGCTCGGCGGACCTGCCCCGTGCCGAGCACGTCCGCCATCCACTCGTCGACCCCCTCGCCCGCGTCGATGCCGTTGTCGCCCAGCTGGTCGTCGGCGATCTTGAGGAGGTCGACGCCGGCGTCGAGCGCCGCCGAGAGCTGCTCACCGCTCAGGTCCGCGACCGTGACCACCCCGGCCGCGTGGAGGTCGTTGCACAGCCGCCGGACGGTGTCGGGGTCCAGGTGGCCGGGGAACGGCGAGCCGGTCACGACGCAGGTGCCCGAGGCGGTGCCGTGCAGGAGCGCCGCCTCGTAGACGTCGTCGAGGTCGCGTGGACGCAGGCGCTCGGCGGGGACCTCCTGGACGCAGGTGCGGGCACCGTCGTCGTCACGCTGCTCCACGTAGAGGCCGGAGGACGCGTCGGTGTCGGTTCCGGCGACCTGGTACTGGTCGGCGGCGAGGATGAGCTGCGCCGTCCGGCCGGTGTCGCCGCCGAAGGGCGCGCAGATCACCGGCTCACCGCCGAGCGTGGCGATGGCGCGTGCGACCCACACGCCCTGCCCACCGACGTTCACGTGCGAGGCGTGGCCCTCGATGGTCACGACCAGGATCGGCGCCACGGTGAAGACGGCGACGCGGGGAGGCGCGGAGGTCATGGCCCGGGATACCCGGGCGGGCCGCCACCTACCCCTCGCCCAGGGATCTCAAGACGCGGTCCGACCGGCCGACGGAGGGGTGTGAGCCACGAGCCGATCGAGGAGGGCCAGCGCCTGGCGCTGCTGCGCGCCATGCTCGACGGCGAGGTGCTCGCGGTCAACGCCATCGGCGACCTCGGAGCGTTCATCGAACTGCCCGAGAGCGTGGACTGGCACGGCCCGTCGCTCGTCGGGGCGAGGAGCGGGCTCGACCTGGTCCAGGCCTCCGACCGCGTCGTCCTGATCCGGGCCTGGGGCGTGCTGCGGGAGCGTGGGCTGGCCCGCTGCCCCGCCCGCCTCATCTCCGGCCACCACGTGGTGTTCAACTTCGTGGACGTCACCGCCACGCACGGCGTCGTCGTCGCCGTGGTCACGCCGGGCGTGGACGTCCCCGCGGTCGAGGCGCTCGCCGGCTTCCCGCACACCGTGACCCTCGCGCCGAGGGTGTGCCGGATGCGCCGCAACGAGATGGCGGCGATCACCCACATCGACGAGGCGACCACCGCGATGCTCGGCTGGACCACCGAGCACATCCAGTCCGTGGACGTCCTCGACCTCCTCCACCCCGACGACCAGGGCCGGGCCATCCACCACTGGATCGAGGTGCTGGGCACGCCCGGCGGCTCGCGCCGGTGGCGGGCGCGGTACCGCCGGTCGGACGGCACCTACCTGTGGATGGAGACCACGACCCACAACCTGCTCGACGACCCCGAGCACGCCTGCGTCCTGGCCGAGAGCCTCGACATCTCCGACGAGATGGCGATGCACGAAGCGCTCGAGGCTCGGGAGGCCCTCCTGGCCGGCATCGCCGATACGGTGCCGATCGGGCTGGCGCAGGTCGACGGTGGCGACCAGGTCGTGTACGCCAACCCGCGGCTGGCGGACGTCATCGCTGCGGTGTCGGTCACCCGCCTCGAGGACATCGCATGGAGGTGCCTCGACCGCGTGGCACTCCTCGACGCCATCGCCCTCGTCCGGTCCGGCGTGGCCGAGGTCGACCTGGAGCTGCGCTTCGCGTCCCGGGACGACGACGTCACCGTGTGCGCCACGAACATCCGTCCGGCGAAGGAGTCGGGTGGCGACGGCGGGATCGTCCTCGTGCTGCTCGACGTGACCGAGCAGGCGCAGATGAAGGCCGAGCTCGAGGTGCGCGCGACGTACGACCACCTGACGGCGTGCCTCAACCGCGAGACCGTGATGTCGGAGCTCCGTGCCGCCGTCAGGCGAGACCACGAGGTGGGGTCGTCCACCGCAGTGCTGTTCGTGGACCTCGACGGCTTCAAGGCCGTCAACGACGCGCTGGGGCACGCCTGCGGTGACGCCCTGCTGGCCGCGACCGCCGACCGCCTGCGGGACTCCGTCCGCCGTGGCGACGTCGTGGGACGTCTCGGTGGCGACGAGTTCCTGATCGTGTGCCGCGACACCGGCACCGTCGACGAGGCCCGCGCTGTCGCCGACCGCGTGCTGGAGGCGCTCCGGGAGCCGATGCTCGTGGAGGGAGTCGCCGTGGCGACCGGGGCCAGCATCGGCATCGCCTGGGGACCTGCCGGGGCGCTCGACCCCGAGGCCCTCGTCGGGCGGGCCGACGCCGCGATGTACGAGGCGAAGCGGGGCGAGGGCCGCGCCGCCGTCCTCGCCCGCTGACGCCAGGGGCGACGCTCAGCCCGCGAAGGTCGAGAGGATCTCGCCGGCGTACTCGGCGGTGAGCTGCACGAGGCCGGGCATCGCGTCCGCGCTGAGGCCACGTGCCTCCAGGTGCTCGGCGCTCGGGTCGACGGTGCCGGTCGTGTCGGTGGCGACCTTGGCGACGAGCTCGCCGGCCAGCAGCACGCGGTCGTGCGGGGTCACACCGAGGTCGAGGTCGTGGTGGCACGCGATGGCGGCCACGAAGTCGGCGGGGAAGTGCCACACCTCGAGGACACGGGCGGCGGCCTCGGCGTGGCTCATCCCGTACTCGGCGAGCTCGAGGCCGCACTGCGAGCGGCTGTCGAGGTCCGACGTGCGGAGCGTGGCGTACGGCACCTGGTCGACGCCGTGCAGGATGGCGATGCCGATGTCGTGCAGGAGGCCGAGCGAGAACGCCTCGCCCTTGGGGATCCCGAAGCGGCTGGACAGGATCGAGCAGGCGGCAGCCGTCGACGCGGCGTGCTGCCAGAAGCCGGCGGGGGTCGAGTGGCGGCCGTTGCGGAGGCCCGACGCCACCAGCGCGGCGACGGAGCGGACGGCATCGAAGCCGATCACGCTGACGGCGTGCTGCGTGCTGGCCACCCGGTGGCTCATTCCGAAGGCCGCCGAGTTGGCGATGCGGAGGATCTGCGCCGTCATCATCGGGTCGACGTCGATCGCCTCGGCGAGGCGGGCGCCGTCGGTGTTCGGATCGTCGGCGAGCTGCAGCACCCGGGTCGCAGCGGGACGGGACGCCTTCACATCGCCGAGCGCACGCTCGAGCGCCTCGGCGCGTGTCTCGGCGGTCGGGATGGCAAGGGTCATGGCGAGTCCGTTCGCTCGGTGGCCGGGCAGCAGGCCGGGCCGATCTGGTGCGGCCCGACAGTCATCGGACGGCGGTGCCGTGTCCTTGAACGTCAGCCCTCGCCGTCCGCCGCGGGCGGGACCGTGGGAGGGGCCGCGGTGGTGGGCGCTGCGGTGGTGGGCGTCGCCGTCGGCGGTGCGGTGGTGGGCGCCGGAGAATCCGTGGTGGTCGCCGGTGCGCTGGCCGTGGCGCGCGGCGCGGCCGTGGGGGCACCACCCACCGGGTTCGCGGCAGCGGGCCACGCC
>JAEZFI010000175.1 GCA_023437745.1 Actinomycetes bacterium | reverse complement strand
GGCGTGACGAGGGCGTCACGCCCCACGCGACAGAACGGCTGTGACGGGTGCAGGCTCAAGGATCGGTGCCGACCGTCCGATCCCCTGATCGCCATGCAGCACCTCCTCCACCGCCGCTCCGTCCTGTCCCTCGCCGCGCTCGCGCTCACCGTCGCCGCGGCCGCGTGCGTCCCGGCGCCCCGCCCCTCGGCCGAGGCGTCGCCCACCCGTGTGATCCTCTTCCCGGTGAACGGGAAGACCACCTTCAGCGACACGTTCGGGGCGGGCCGCTCCGGCGGCCGCTCGCATGCGGGCCAGGACCTGATGGCGGCACGACACACGCCGATCGTCTCCCCCGTCGACGGGACCGTGACGCGGGTCCGCCACGACAGCACGGGGCTGTCGGGCAACATGCTGGTCGTCACCGACGCCGAGGGATGGCGCTACACCTTCATCCACCTCAACAACGACCGGCCGGGGACCGACGACGGGTTCAACCGGTTCGACCAGGCGTTCGCCGACGGCATGCGGTCCGGGCAGAAGGTCCGGGCCGGCGAGCTGCTCGGCTGGGTGGGCGACTCGGGCAACGCCGAGACGACCTCGCCGCACCTGCACTTCGAGATGCAGGCCCCCGACGGCACCGTGGTCAACCCCTACCCGAGCATCAAGGCTGCGCAGCGCAACGCCATGACCGCGCAGGACATGGCCGCCGCAGCGCCGTTCGGCCTCGTCGACTCGTACGCCGGCGTCGGTGGCGGCGTGCTGCGGGTCCAGGGCTGGGCGATCGACCGGGCCCTCGACACGAGCGTCGTGGTCAGCGTGTACGTCGACGGGAACCCGGTGGCCACGGGCACGGCCGACGGGTCCCGGCCCGACCTCGGCCAGGCCTTCGGGCGGGGCGAGCAGCACGGGTTCGCCGTGTCCACGCCGGCGCTCACCGCCGGTGCACATCAGGTGTGCGTGGTCGCCCACAACGCAGGTGCCGGCGGGAGCGCCCGCATCGGTTGCGCCGACGTCACCGTGTGAGGTCCGGCCGGCCCGGCCGGATCCGGGTCAGACCAGCCCGAACGCCGCCATGGCGTCGGCGACCCTGAGGAAGCCCGCCACGTTCGACCCCAGCACGTAGTCGCCCGGCGCGCCGTACTCCTCGGCGGTGGCGTAGCAGGTGGCGTGGATGCCGGCCATGATCTCGGACAGGCGGCGCTCGGTGTGCTCGAACGTCCAGGAGTCCCGCGAGGCGTTCTGCTGCATCTCGAGCGCGGAGGTCGCCACACCACCGGCGTTCGCGGCCTTGCCCGGTGCGAACACCACGCCGGCCTCGCCGAGCACCTTCACGGCGCTCGGGGTGGTCGGCATGTTGGCGCCCTCCGCGACCGCGATGCAGCCGTTGCGCACCAGCGTGGCGGCGGCCGCCTCGTCCAGCTCGTTCTGCGTGGCGCAGGGCAGGGCGATCTCGCACGGAACGTCCCAGATCGACCCGCCCGCCACGTAGGTGGCGTCGGGCCCGCGCCGCTCGGCGTAGGCCTCGATGCGGAGGCGCTCGACCTCCTTGATCTCCTGGAGCAGCGCGACGTCGATGCCCTTCGGGTCGACCACGTAGCCGTTCGAGTCGGAGCACGCCACGACGGTGCCGCCGAGCTGCTCCACCTTCTCGATCGCGTAGATGGCCACGTTGCCCGAGCCCGACACGACACAGGTGCGACCGTCGAGCGACGTCCCCCGCGCCCGGAGCGCCTCCTCGACGAAGAACACGACGCCGTACCCGGTGGCCTCCTTGCGGACCAGCGCGCCACCCCAGGCAGGATCCTTGCCGGTGATCACGCCGCTCTCGTAGCGGTTGGTGATGCGCTTGTACTGGCCGAACAGGTAGCCGATCTCGCGGGTGCCGACCCCGATGTCGCCGGCCGGCACGTCGGTGTACTCGCCGATGTGGCGGAACAGCTCGGTCATGAAGCTCTGGCAGAACCGCATGACCTCGCCGTCGCTGCGACCCTTCGGGTCGAAGTCGGCCCCGCCCTTGCCGCCACCGATCGGCATGCCGGTGAGCGCGTTCTTGAAGGTCTGCTCGAAGCCGAGGAACTTCACGATCCCGGAGTTCACCGACGGGTGGAACCGCAGGCCGCCCTTGTAGGGGCCGAGGACGCTGCTGAACTCGACCCGGAAGCCGCGGTTGATCTGGATGTCGCCGCGGTCGTCGACCCACGGCACCCGGAAGATGATCTGCCGTTCCGGCTCGCAGATGCGTTCGATGGTCCGGTGGTCGGCCAGCTCGGGGTGCTTCGCGATGACGGGACCGAGGCTGGCGAGCACCTCGCGGACGGCCTGGAGGAACTCGGTCTCGCCCGGGTTGCGGCGCGTGACCTCGGCGATCACCGCGGTCAGCTTCTCGTCGATCATTCGGAGGCCTTCTCGTCGGTCGGGGCGGTGGTACCCGCCTCGTTCGGTGCGAGCCGCGAGGTGACCCACAGCAGCTCGGACGGTTCGGGGTGGAGGTTCGTCCACCGTCGGATGGGGGTCCGTGTCGCCGTGAGCGCGTCGCCGGCTCGCAGCACCGGGGTGGAGTCGCCGAGGTCGACCAGCACGAGGCCGGCCACGACGAACACGAGCTCTGGACCCTTGTGAGCGAACGGAGGTCGGCCGGAGTCGCCGGGGTCGAGCCGAACGAGGTAGGCGGTCGGGCCGTTGGACGGATCGTCGAACAGCG
>JAEZFI010000052.1 GCA_023437745.1 Actinomycetes bacterium | reverse complement strand
CCATCAGCCTGCCGCCACCCCGCCGGCGCCGGCAGAGCCCGACGGCGGCGTCGCATCGGCCGTGGCGCCCGCCGGCACCGTGGTCGTGGGGATCCCGATGTGGACCGGCTTGGGGGCGACGAGCACCGCTCGCTCGGGCGGCACCATCCCCAGCTCGGAGGTGGCGATCTCGGCGACGTCCTGGGGCGAGCGGAGCAGCGTCTCCTGGCGACGCAGGGCGTACTGGCGCTCCTTCGCCGTGACGATCTCCGACCGCAGCGTGTCGAGGCGCTTCTGGCGCTCGATCAGCTCGACCTGCAGCGACATCGCGCCGAGCACCACGCCGAACACGACCACGACACCGGCCACGACCCCCCACCGGCGCCGACGGCTGGCACGCAGCTCCCTCGACGCCGGGACGCGGCGAACCGGCGCGCGCCGGGGCGCGCGCTCCTCGGGGCGCTCTCCGACCGATCGGCGGAGCGCCAGCCCGGCGAGGGGACGGCGGCTCACGAGGCGAGCGGCCCTTCGGTGGCGAGGCGCTCCGCGGTGCGGACGCGCACGCTCTCGGCCCGCGGGTTGCGGAGGATCTCGACGGAGTCGGCGCGCTCGGCGCCGCGCTTCACGAGGCGGACCTTGTGGACCGCGCCGCACACGCAGGGCAGCTGCGGCGGGCAGGTGCAGCCGCCGGTCTCCGCCATGCGGAAGCGCTCCTTCACGATGCGGTCCTCGCCGCTGTGGTAGCTCATCGCCACGATCCGCCCGCCGGGCAGCAGCGCGTCGATGGCCTGGTCGACCGAGTCGGCCAGGATCGACAGCTCCTCGTTGACCTCGATGCGGAGCGCCTGGAAGGTCCGCCGGGCCGGGTGGCCGGTGTTCTTGCGGCGGGCAGGCGCCGGCACCGCGTTCGCCACGACCTCGGCGAGCTGGTCGGTGGTGTCGATCGGTCGCGCCGCGACGATGGCGTTCGCGATGCGACGTGCGTAGCGCTCGTCGCCGTAGCGGTCGAGGGTGTCGGCCAGCCGTTCCGCCGAGTAGCGGTTGACCACCTCGGCGGCCGTCTTCTCACGGCGGCGGTCCATCCGCATGTCGAGCGGGCCGCTGTGCCGGAAGCTGAACCCGCGGTCGCCGCGGTCGAGCTGAGGTGAACTGACTCCGAGATCGAAGAGCACGCCGCTCACTCCCCCTTCTGCGAGCTCGCCGAGGACCTCGGCGAGGTGGTCGAACCGGACATGGCGCACCTGGGCCCGATCGCCGTAGGGGGCGAGGGCACGGGTCGCGGCAGCGACGGCATCGGCGTCCTGGTCGAGACCGAGGATCCGGAGGTGCGGGTGCGCGTCGAGGAGGGCCCGGGAATGGCCGGCTCCACCGAGCGTGGCGTCCACGACGAGGCCGGGCGGCACGGGCGCGAAGAGCTCGACGATGCGGTCGACCATGACCGGGCGGTGGTCGAAGTCGGGCGTGGGGTCATCGCTGGCCATCGCATGTCACATCGAGTCGAGGGCCTGGGCGGCGAGCTCGAAGTCGGACTCGGGGATGTTCTCGACGTAGTCGGACGGGCGGACGCCGAGGTACCTGCCGTGGCCGGCGATCAGGGCATCGCGCTCGAGGCCCAGCCTCGAGCGCATCCACGCGGGGACGAGGATGCGGCCCGCCGAGTCGGGGGTGACCTCGCCGGCGTGGGTGGCGAGGATGTCGTAGGTGCGGCGAGGGATCTCCTTCGCGATCACCTTCTCGTCGAGCTGGTCGAGGAAGGCGTCCCAGACCGGACCCTCGTAGATGCCCAGGTGGTCGATCCGGAACGCGAGCACCGAGCCCTCGGTGAACCGATCCCGGAAGTGGGACGGCAGGACGAGGCGGCCCTTGTCGTCGATCTTGACGGGGTATTGCCCGACGAGCCGGGCGAGACGAGGCTGTGTCATGTGGCACCCCGTCCCGAGCAGTGGTGAGAGGAGCGCAGAACGTCGTTGTTCACGTCGCCCCCCTCAGACCCACTCTCTTCCACAAGTCGCCACTTTATGACCCCTGCAGCTCACCGACGAGGTCATTCGGCGAACTACGTGCCTGAAATTCGGGCGATTTCTGCGTGGAACGCCGCCTCGCGACGCGGCGCGTCACGCGTGACGAACAGCCGTTCGTGGGCGCGGATGGGGCGGTCCCCCACTTCGCCCCCCTCGGGGCTCAGTCCGGCCGGTCGAGGTGCGGGTCGAGGTGCCGGTCGAGGTGCGCGTCGAGGTGCGACTCGAGACCGGCGGCGAGTGCGGCGTCGAGGCCCGGCCCGGGGGGAAGGGTGGCGACCGGCAGGGGGAAGAGCTCCGAGGGAGCATCGGGCCCGGGGCGCAGGGCGTGACGCCACTCGTCGGGCGCCCACCGGAGCTGGACCTGGCACTGGAACCTGGCGCCCCAGCGCGCCCGCCGCTGGCTCAGGCCGACCAGCTTGGCGCCGTCGAGCGTCACCTCACCCGATCCCAGCCCGCCGAAGCAGGCGACCTTCCCGGCGTCCCGGTGGAGCAGCGGCCCGCGGTGGACCTCGAGGTGGCCGGCCACGTGGGGGCGCAGCACGTCCGCCCACGCGAGCCCGACCTCCACGGCTGCGAGGTCGACGTCCATCCGCCAGCGCGGATGCCGCGGCGCCAGCAGCACGTCGATCCACACCGCGTCCGCCACGCCCGTCGCCACCACACCCCCACCGGAGCGGCGGCGCGCCACGGCGAACCCTGCGGCCTCCGCCGCGGCTCGATCCACGACGTCGTCCGCCTGCGACGAGCCCAGCACGAGGGCGCGGTCGGTGGGGAGCATGAGGACGATCGCCGACGCACGCCCGGCGAGCAGGGCCTCCGGGTCGAGCGCGTGGAGCTCGGCAGTGGTTCCCTGCTGGCGGTCGACGGTCACCGGCCCGAGTCTGGCGTCCCCCCGGGACCCGGGCCAGCGACGGTGATCGCGCGCGGCGCTCCTATGGTTCCCCCATGCCCTTCGTGCTCCACCGGGTGGCGGCCCGCGTCCTGTGCTTCGACCCCGAAGGCCGGCTCCTGCTGATCCGGGCGACCGACCCGGCCGATCCGAGCAAGCCGGCGTGGTGGGAGATCCCCGGCGGTGGCATCGACCCCGGGGAGCGCCCCGAGGACACGTGCCTGCGGGAGCTCCGTGAGGAGGTCGGCATCACGGCGGCGACGATGGGCCCGTGCGTGTGGACCCAGCACGCGCAGTTCACGTTCGCGGGCTGGGACTTCGACCAGCACGAGCGGATCTTCACCGCCACCAGCGACGGGCTGATCGATCAGCCCACGCACCTGGAGGCGTTCGAGGCGATGGCGTTCCAGGGGCACCGCTGGTGGCCGACGGACGAGCTGTTCGCCAACGACGAGCCGACCGTCCCACCCCGCCTGCGGGAGTTCCTGCCGGCCGTGATCGACGCGCTCGCGAACGGGGGGATCCCACCCGACCACGAGCCGGTCGACATCACGCCCTGAGCTCGACCCGATCCGTCGTCACCTCGGCGAGCCGTTCGGGGTCGGGGGTGCGGCCGCAGCCGGGACCGTCCGGGACCAGGAGACCCTCGGCGGTCGCCACGATCGGCGCGACCACGTCCCGCTCGACGTAGCGGTCGCTGGGTCCGAGGTCGGTGGGCAGGGTGACGGCGGGATGCCCCCCCACGGCGGCGGCCGTGGCTCGGCCCACGCCCAGCTCGACCATGCCGCCGACGAACGCGTCGAGTCCCGACGCGGCGGCCAGCTCCAGCGCCGCCACTGCGGCGCGCACCCCGCCCAGGCGTGCCGGCTTCACCGAGACCACGTCGAGCGCACCCGACCCGATCGCCCGGCGCAGGTTCGCGAGGTCGCGCAGGGACTCGTCCAGGGCCACCGGCGTGGCGTGGGTGGCGCGCCACGCGGCGTGTGCGTCCAGGGCGGTGGCGGGGAACGGCTGCTCGAGGTAGACGAGCCCGACGTCGTCCAGCCACGGGGGAACGTCCTCGGGACCGGCGAACGAGCCGTTGGCGTCGGCCGCCAGCGCCAGGCCGGGGTGAGCGTCGCGCACCTCGCGCAACCGGCCGACGGTGCCCGGCGAGACCTTCGCCTTCAGCAGCACCTCACCGGGGCCGAGCTCCCACGCGGCAGCCGGTGCGTCGAGGCCGACGACCCGGCACATCGGCAGCTCGCGACGCGAACTGTCACCACCGGCCCGCTCATGGCCTGCGACCGGTGACAGTTCGGGGTGGCGGACCTCGTCGAGGAGCGACCGTCCCGCCGCGCGCAGCGACGCGTCGAGCGCGGCGTCGCGCAGCGCACCCGACGCCATCGGGCACGCAGGCTCCCCGAGGGTCGGCCTCTCGGCCAGCGCCGCCGGAGCCAGCCGGTCCACCAGCGCCGACCACGCCACGTCCGTGGTCTCGTCGCTGTAGCCCGGGATCGAGAGCGTCGGGCACTCCCCCCACCCCACCACGCCGTCGGCGCGCTGCCACTCGACCAGGACCACGTCACGCTCGGCGATCACCCCGTGCGCCGTCGCCAGCGGGCGCTGCAGCGGCACCGACACGCGGTGCAGGACGACGGTGCGCGGCCGGTTGCCGGGACCGGCGTCGCGAGGGGTCACGCCGTCGTCAGGTCCCGGCGACGTGCGGCCAGGACCGGCACCAGTGAAGATACGTCAGCAGGTCGTCGATCGTCGGCTCGACGTCACCCGACCCGCCGTACGCAGTGACCAGGCGGAACGTCAGGTAGTCACGGTCGGGCAGCGGGAGGAACGGCGGCCGGCGCCACCATCCGGGGACGGCGAGCACGCGGACCTGCCGCAGCGCGGTGGCCCAGAGGTCGGGACGGCGCAGCAGCGCCCATCCCGCCTGGACCCACCAGCGGAGCGTCACTCAGCTCGGCTCCTTCGGGAGGCCGAGGATGCGCTCGCCGATGATGTTGCGCTGCACCTCGGAGGTCCCGGCGTAGATCGTGCCGCCGCGGGCGGCGAAGAACGTGCCGACCCAGCTGGCCGAGTCGGCCGGTGCGCCCGGGTCGTCGCACTGGATCGAGTTCGAGGGCCAGCGCCCGTCCGGCACGAGTGCCTCGGCGCCGAGGATGTCGACGGCCAGCTCGGTCACGACCTTGTGGTACTCGGACCAGTACAGCTTGGCGATCGAGGCGTCCGGCCCGGGCGAGTGGCCCGAGAGGAACGACGTGAGGGTGCGCATCCCGAGGTAGCGCATCATCTCGACCTTCGAGTAGCACCAGGCCAGACGCTGCCGGATGTGCGGATCGTCGGTCACGCCGCGCTCACGGGCGAGGGTGACCAGGCGGTCGTACTCCTCACGGAACTTCACGGGGAGCACGGCGGCCGCCTCGCCGCGTTCGAAGCCGAGGAGCGTCATGGCCACGGCCCAACCGTTGTTCACGCCGCCGAGGACGTTCTCCTTGGGCACGCGGGCGTCGGTGAAGAACACCTCGTTGAACTCGCTGTCGCCCGACATCATCTTGATGGGCCGCACCTCGACGCCCGGCTGGTCCATCGGCACCAGCAGGAAGGTGATGCCCTTGTGGCGGGGCGCCTCGGGGTCGGAGCGGACCAGCAGGAAGATGTGGTTGGCGAGGTGGCCGTAGGTGGTCCAGATCTTCTGGCCGTCGATCACCCACTCGTCGCCGTCGAGGGTGCCCTTGCAAGCGAGGCCGGCGAGGTCGGATCCGGCGTTCGGCTCGCTGAACCCCTGGCACCACACGTGCTCGCCCGACAGGAGCTTGGGGATGTAGTGGGCCTTCTGCTCGGGGGTGCCCCAGTGGAGGATCGTGTTGCCGATCATCCCGATGTTGAACACGTCGTTGAAGCCGCCGGTCGGGGCGCCGGCCTTGGCGAACTCCTCGGCCAGGATCACCGACTCCATGTGGGACAGCCCGCCGCCGCCGAACTCCTCCGGCCACGACGGCGCCAGCATCCCCGCGCCGTGGAGGGTCTTGCGCCACTGGTCGAGGAACGGGGCGACCTCGTCGGTGGGAAGGCCGCCGAGGCCCACCCACCCCTCGGGGAGGTGGTCGGCGAGGAACGTGCGGACCTGGTCGCGGAAGGCGTCGGTCTCTGGAGGGAACTCGGGCGTCACGTCGCCCGATGTTACGAGGCCGTTGTTACCCGGCGGTAACGGGACCGACGTCGTGCCCGAGGCCGGCGAACCCCACGGCTGCGGCGCCGATCAACGGGCCGTCCCCGGCGCAGCCTGACGCGACGATGCGGGCGCCC
>JAEZFI010000041.1 GCA_023437745.1 Actinomycetes bacterium | reverse complement strand
TCGCTGCGCTACCCGACCTGATCTGATGGGTCGGGCCAGCTCCGCTCAGGCTCGGCGGTCAGCGGTGGCGGTCCTGGCCGTGCATGTCGGCGGGCCGCCGAGCGCGTTCGAGCAGGTGCTCGACGAGCTCACCGATCGCATGGGGGTCGTCGACGGGGCGCACCGACGGGCCTCGGTGCCAACCCTCGGCCACGGCGAGCACGGCGCCGGAGGCCTCGAACACCCGCCCGGTCACGTGCGCGCTCTCCGGCGACGCCAGCCAGCACACGATCGGGGCGATCCAGCGCGGTGACATGGCGTCCGCCGCACCTTCCGCCTGCCCCATCCCGAGGTCCTCGGTCATGCGGGTCAGCGCCGCCGGTGCGATGGCGTTCACCGTCACCCCGTACCGCTCCAGCTCCAGGCTGGCGATGAAGCTGAACGACGCGATGCCGGCCTTCGCGGTGCCGTAGTTGGTCTGGCCCGGGTTGCCGTAGATCCCCGAGACCGACGTGGTGTTGATGATCCGGGCGTCGTTCCGCTCGCCCGCCTTCGCTCGCTCGCGCCAGTGCCGAGCTGCGAAGTGGGAGGGACCGAACGTGCCCTTCAGATGGACGGCGATCACGCTGTCCCACTCCTCCTCGGTCATGTTCGTGAGCATGCGGTCCCGCAGGATGCCGGCATTGTTGACGAGCACGTCGAGCCGCCCGTAGGTCTCGACCGCCTGTGCGATCAGTCGCTCGGCCCCGGCGAAGGACGAGACGTCGTCACCGTTCGCCACTGCCGTCCCCCCGGCGGCGGTGATCTCGGCGACGACGTGGTCGGCCGGACCCGGGTCGGCCCCGACGCCGTCACGAGCGCCGCCGAGGTCGTTCACGACCACTCGGCCACCCTCCGCGGCGAGCATCAGGGCGTACTCCCGCCCGATCCCCCGGCCCGCCCCGGTGACGACGCACACGCGCCCCTCGACAAGTCCCATCGGCCGTGCCTCCCCGATCGCGGCCGCAGCGGCCGGGATTCCGTCACATGTGACGAGCGTGACGCCAGTCGCGCCCGCGCTCGCGCCAGACTATCGGGGTGACCCGTCGCCGGATCGTCGTCCTTGCCGCGCTCGCGGCCCCGCTCGTGCTGTTCGGCGTGCTCACGGGCGCCTGGGCGATCGACAGGTCGGCCTCGGACGGCCAGGTGATGCGCAACGTGCTGCTGGCCGGCACCGAGGTCGGCGGCCTGGACGAGGGCGACCTCCGGTCGGAGATCGAGGACATGACGGCGACCTTCGCCTCCACCAAGGTCACGCTCGATGCCGACGCCTTCGAGGTCGAGACGACCGCAGGGGAGCTCGGACTCACGGTGGACGTGGACGGGACCCTGCGGGCGGCGATGGCCGCCGGACGCAAGGACCCCGGACCGTGGTCACCCGTCCGCTGGCTCACCTCGATGGTGGCCGATCGCGAGGTCGAGCTGCGGCTGTCAGTGGACCGCTCCGCCGTGATGCAGACGGTCGGGAAGCTGGAGGGCGACCGGCGGACCGTGCCGGAGGAACCCCGCGTCGAGGCCACCCGCGACGCGATCACCGTGATCCCGGGCAAGAACGGCATCGCGATCGACGTCGACGCCGTGGCCGACGCCCTCCCCCGCTCGACCAGCACGCCGGACGCACCCATCGTGGTCGACGCCCCCCGCAACGAGACTCGCCCGCGCATCACCGACGAGACCGTCGCCAAGCTCGCCGACGCGGCGATGACCACGACCGCCGGCGACATCACGCTGACCTACGGCGACGCCTCCACGACCATCCCCGGCACCGACTTCCGGCCCGGGTTCCGCGTGCTCACCGACAAGGACGGTGCGCGGCTCGACCTCGACGCCCAGCTGGTGGCGGACGTCTTCGCCAGGACCCGGACCACGGCCTACAACCCCACCGGCGTCACCTTCGACGTGGTCGACGGCAAGCCGGTCCCCAAGGCGGGGCACGATGCGGTGGTCTGCTGCACCGACGCCGCACCGTCCACCATCGCCGCCGGGCTGCTCGCCGGCCAGACGACGATCGCCCTCGAGGCCCGCACGGTCACCGCGGCCGACGGGCTTGCCGCAGCGGGCGTCCTGGGTGTGAACGAGGTCGTCGGCGAGTTCACGACCCGCCACCCCGCCGGCCAGCCCCGGGTCAAGAACATCCACCGGATCAGCGACCTCACCCGTGGCGTCCTCATCGCCCCCGGCGAGACCTGGAGCGTCAACGAGTTCGTCGGGCGGCGCACCGCCGAGAAGGGGTTCGTGAGCGCGCCGGTGATCGAGCAGGGCGAGTTCAGCACCGACATCGGCGGCGGCGTCAGCCAGTACGCCACCACGCTCTTCAACGCTGCGTTCTTCGCCGGTCTCGACATCCCCGAGCACAAGGCGCACTCGATCTACATCGACCGCTACCCCTTCGCCCGCGAGGCCACCCTCGCCTACCCCAGCGTCGACCTCAAGATCCGCAACAACACGCCGTACGCCGTGATGATCTGGCCGACCTACACCGACACGACCATCACCGTGCAGCTCTTCAGCACCCGGCACGCCGTCGGCGTCCAGGAGTCGGTCACCCCCGCCCGGGGCTGCGGGAAGATCACGCTGGTCCGGAAGCGGACGTTCGTGGACGGCACGAGCGACCAGCAGAAGTACACGGCCAACTACGACTGCGACCCGCCGAGCCACAACTGATCGGGCACCGGGTCGACCAGTGACGGCGACCCGGCGGCCTCTCCTAGTCTGTGCGCCGGACGCGGGGGCGTCCGACGATCGGGGTCGAGATGGCTGAGGAAGAGATCCGCTTCGAGCACCGGATGAGCGACGCCGACGCGCTCATGTGGAACATCGAGAAGGATCCCGCGCTGCGCTCGACCATCACCATCGTGATGGTGCTCGACCGGACCGTCGCCCACGACAAGCTGATCCGGCTGTTCGAGCGGGCGAGCCGAGCCATCCCCCGCCTGCGCCAGCGGGTGCGGGCGAACCCCTTCTCGGTCGCTCCGCCGCGCTGGGAGGTCGACCCCCACTTCGACCTGCACTTCCACCTCTGGTGGGTGAAGGCGCCGGGCAAGGGCACGATGCGCGACCTGCTCTCGGTCGCCGAGCCCGTGGCGATGAGCGGGTTCGACCGGGCCCGGCCGCTGTGGCGGGCCGTCGTCGTCGAGGGCCTCGCCGACAAGCAGTCCGCCATCGTCATCAAGCTGCACCACGCCATCACCGACGGCGTCGGCGGGATCAAGCTGCAGCTGGAGCTCCTCGACCTCGAGCAGGACGCTCCGGAGCGCGAGATGCCCGGACGTCCGCCGGTGCACGTCATGAGCCAGCCGGAGCGGATGGTCGACGCGTTCCAACACGCGCGCCGCCGACAGCTCGGCATCGCCAAGCGCTCCGCCCTCAGCGCCACGACCGGTGCGGCGAAGGCGCTCAGCAACCCGCTGGAGGCGATCGGCACGACGACGGAGCTGGCCGCGTCGGTCGGGCGCGTGCTGCGACCGGTGTCGCACCCGCTCAGCCCGCTGATGACCGGCCGGTCGCTGTCGACCCGCTTCGACGTCCTCACGGTCCCCCTCGACGAGGCGAAGAAGGCCGCCAAGAAGGGCGGCGGCCGGTTGAACGACGCGTTCGTCGGTGGCGTCGCCCGAGGCCTCCACCGGTACCACCTCCGTCACGGCGTGGACTGCGACGAGCTCAGGATGGCGATCCCGATCAACGTGCGGGCGGCCGACGCGGAGAACGTGGCGGGCAACGCCTTCGTCCCCGCCCGGATCGAGATCCCCATCGACATCGAGGACCCGGTCGAGCACATGCGCGCCCTCCGCCAGCTGGTCGAGGGTGCCCGGGCGGAACCGGCCAACGAGTTGGTCGACCCCCTGTCGAACGTGCTGAACCGCCTGCCGACGACTGCGGTGACCGCGCTCTTCGGTTCGATGGTGAAGTCGGTCGACTTCACGACCTCGAACGTCCCCGGAGCGCCCTTCCCGGTGTTCCTCGCCGGCGCGCGGCTCATCAGCCAGTTCCCGTTCGGGCCGATGGCGGGCGGCGCGCTCAACATCACGCTGCTCAGCTACCAGAACGACCTCAACATCGGGGTGAGCTCCGATCCCGCTGCGGTGCCGGACCCCGACGTCCTCATGGCGTGCCTGCGTGAGGGGTTCGACGAGATCCTGGCGCTGGCCTGACCGACGTGTGGGGAACGGTCCCCCCTCGCCGGAGCCCCGTCCCCTTGGGGTGCGCGCGGCCCGGGAATACAGTGACGGCGTGACCTTCGACGTCGCCGTGATCGGCGCAGGCCCGGCCGGTGTGGCGGCATCCGTCGAGCTCGCCCGTGCCGGCCGCGACGTCGTGCTCCTCGACAAGGCGACGTTCCCCCGCGACAAGATCTGCGGCGACGGCATCACCACGAGCGCGCTGCGACACCTCGAGTGGCTCGGGCTGGATCCCGGCGTGGTGGCGTCCTGGTGCGACGTCCAGGACGTGGTCCTCCGCTCCCCGTCCGCGGTCGAGGTGACCCTGCCGCTGCCCCGTGGGCAGGGCAGGTTCGCCGCCGTCGCCCGGAGGAACGCCCTCGACGCCGCGCTCGTCGACCTCGCCAAGAAGAGCGGCGTCGACGTGCGCGAGGGGACGCCGGTGGACGGCGTCGAGCAGGGCGTCGACGGCGTGACGCTCGCGACCCCCAAGGGCCCCATCCGAGTCACCTACGTGATCGCCGCCGACGGCATGTGGTCACCCACGCGCAAGGCCATCGGCCTGGAGGTCCCCGGCTACCGCGGCGAGTGGCATGCGTTCCGCCAGTACTTCACCAACGTGACGGGCCCCGCGGCCGAGAACCTGATGGTCTCGTTCGAGGCGGACATCATCCCGGGCTACTTCTGGGCGTTCCCCCTCCCCGACGGCGGCGCCAACGTCGGCTTCGGCATCGACCGCGGCGGGAAGCACACGACGCAGGACATGAAGCGCCTCTGGCCCGACCTCCTCGCACGCCCACACCTCGCCGCGTGGCTGGGTCCGGACGCCGTGCCCGAGTCGCCGCACCGGGCGTGGCC
>JAEZFI010000032.1 GCA_023437745.1 Actinomycetes bacterium | reverse complement strand
GCCGGTCCCGGCGGAGCGCCCTGCGTCGGGCGACGCCGTCCCCGGACAGGCGCCACCGACGGTGCTTGCCGGCGGCGGCGCGGCGGCGGACGCACCCGTCGGACCGCCGACGTCGACCGGTGGGTCGGGGCGGAAGGTCGCTGCCGTGCTGGTGCTGCTGGTGTTGGTGGCGGGAGGTGTGACCGCGGCCCTGCTCCTGCGCGACGGCGACGGCGACGGCAGCGATCGCGGTCGTGACGGCGGCGGGGTCGCTGCCGAGGCGCCCGCGACGCCCGACGCCGAGCCCGAGGCGCCGGTCGATCCCGCCGGCCGCGTCCTGTCCCGAGGCTCGGGCGCGAGTGGTCGGTTCTGGGGGTTCGCGGAGCCGTTCGGTGGGCTGTTCGAGAGCTACTGCGCCTCGGACGTCACCGAAGGTGCCGTGCTCGCACTCCCCATCTCGGCCTCGTCGGCCCTCGGCTGCACGCTGGCGGACGAGGGGATCGTCGACGTGTTCGCGGTGGACGTCCCACCCGGGCTCGTGGGCATGGCGACGACCTGGGGCAGTCCCGACGCCTCGGTCGTCGAGGTCGGGCGGTGGACCCGTGACGGTGCCGAGGCCGGCGACTACCTCGTCGTGGCGGAGGAAGGCGACCGGATCTGCGGGCACATGTCCTACGACGGGCAACCCCTGGTGCTCCGGAACTGCATGGCGGGGATGAACGGCTGGTACCCCTACGCCGCGTTCGCCGGCGATCTGGGCAGCGGGACGGCCGAGTCGGTGGAGATCCACCCGGCCGACGTGTCGATCGTGGACCAGGACCGCCTGGCGGAGCTGCAGCAGTACGGCGCGTCGATCGCCGGCGCGCGTTGCGAGCCGCGGGAGATGGAGCCGGGCGGGACGTGGATCATGTTCGTGGCGAGGGTGAGGTGCGACCTGCCGGAGTACCGAACGAGCGGGCGCTACTACCCGACGGTCTGGGTGTACGGCACGGCGCTCCGCATGAACCTCGAGCGCGTCAACCTCAACCGGAGTCCGGAATCCGACGACGTCGTGGGCAGCGGTGACTGGTCGACGCCCGACGGCTCCACGGGCACGTACCGCGACATCACGCCCGACGACGACGGCTACCGCTGCCGGAACTCCTACCGGTACGGCGACTTCCGCTGGGTGTCGGTGTGCGCGTCCAATCAAGCGGAGGTGGAGGCGGTGTGGGTGCTGGTCCGATGACGCCACGGCTGGGCTGCCGCATCCTCGGCGGGCTCGAGGTGACCTTCGACGGGAACCCTGTCGCCCTCGGGGGAGCGAAGCAGCAGATGGTGCTCGCCCGCCTCCTCGTGGACCCGAACCGCGTCGTGTCCGCGGACCAGCTCGTGGAGTGGGTCTGGGGTCAGGACGCGCCCGAGTCCACCGCGGCGACCCTGCAGGTCTACGTCTCCAACCTCCGTCGGGCGCTCGCACCCGCCGCCGGCGAGCTGGACCGCCAGCTCATCGTGACCCGGCGCCCCGGCTACGTCGTCGAACTGCTGGTGGAGGAGCTGGACGCGGCGCGCTTCGAGCAGCAGCTCCAGCTGGCCGACGGCGCAGGGCGGGCGGGCGACGTCCACGGGCGCATGGGGCACCTCAGGGCGGCGCTCGGCGAGTGGCGCGGCGACCCCCTCGCCGGACTGCCCGTCGGACTCGACGCCGTGTCCGTCACCACCCGTCTCCAGGTGCTGCACGACGGCGCCGTCGAATCGCTGCTCGAGGCGGAGCTCGATGCCGGGCACCACCGCGAGGTCCTCGGCCAGGTCGAGGAGCACCTCCGCCGCCAGCCCCTCAACGAACGGCTCCGCGAGCTCCACATGCTGGCGCTCTACCGCGCCGGCCGCCAGGCCGACGCGCTGGCGTCCTTCCAGCAGGCGAGGGACCTCCTGCTCGACGAGCTGGGCCTCGACCCGTCCCCGCGGCTCCGCCAGCTCGAGGGTCAGATCCTGGCCCACGACCCGGCGCTCCAGCCCCCGGCAGGGTCGGGTCGTCCGGTGGAGGCCGCTCGCCCCGTGGATCTCGACGGGTCGGCGACGGTCGTGCGCTCGTCGGTCCTGTGGGTACCGGCACGCCTCCAGGTGGAGGGACGTGACGTGGTGCTCGACCGCGCCGTCGTCACCGTTGGGCGCGCCGCCGACCGCAACGTGGTCCTCGACGATCCGGGCGTCAGCCGCCACCACGCCGAGCTCCGCCAGGAGGGCCCGACCTGGCGGATCGTGGACGTCGGCTCGTCGAACGGCGTGGTGGTCAACGGCGAGCGAACCGGCTCGGCGACGCTGCGCGACGGCGACCTCCTGCGCCTCGGCAACGTCGAGATGGTCTTCCGCATCGGCGCCTGAGCCGTTCTGTGCCGTAGGACGCGCCAGTCGTGGCGCGTCTCACGACACAGAACGGGGGCGGCGGCGGTCAGAGGTCCTGCAGCTCGTAGTTCGGGCCGAGGCCGATGAGCGCGGGGGTGCCGAGGGGCACCTCGTCCACCGACAGCCCGTCGAGCGGCACACCGATGATGGCGCAGCCGCTCTCGGGCCACTTCAACGGGTACTCGTCCGCCGTCGAGTAGTGCCCGAGGAGCTTGCCGTCGTCGATGAGCTGGATCATCAGGTCCTGATGGCTGCCCTCCTCGAACCCCGAGAAGTCGATGATGACGCCGAGGGCGTCGCCGCGCGGCGCCGACGGCTGATCGGTGTCGCAGTCGAAGTCGATGCCGCTCGCGATGCCGCCCTCGAAGTAGCGGACGCCGTCGATCTTCTCGCCGTCGAGCGCCGCCGCGATCTTCGGCTCGTAGTCCTTGCCGCCCTGCGCGGCGGCGAGCAGCGGACGGGCCAGGTCGATGGGGATCATCCGGTTGATCGAGTCGCCACGCGGGTTCGAGCGGGTCAGGTTGGGCACACCGATGAGCTGCCCGTCGTCGTTGGCGGCGAGCCCGCCCGAGTTCCCGCCGCGGATGTCGGCGTCGATGTTGAAGGAGGACCGGTTCTCCCCGACGCGCTCGTCGCGGAGCGAGCCCGACACCGAGCCGCGGGTCAGCGTCGCCGCGGCGCTGTCCGCCACGCTCGGGTACCCGAAGATGCTGATCGCGTCGCCGGTCGACACCTTCGCCGAGCTGCCCACCTCGACCGCGGTCAGGCCGTCGAGGTCGCCCGGCTCGATCTCGTTGCCGCTCAGCTTCCGGGTGATCTTCACGACCGCCAGGTCGAGGTAGCCGTCGGCGGCGACGACCTCGCCCAGGAACCGAGGCTCCGCCGACTTGTCGAGCCCGGGGGCGATGGCGATCGTGATGCGGTCGGGGTTGTCGGGGCGCTCGACGTCGAACGACGAGTCGAGGAGGCCCTGCCCGGGTGTCTGCGGTGCCGCGACGTGCGCGTTCGTGAGGATCAGGCCGCGCTGCGCGTCGATGATCGTCCCGGAGCCCGTGGCGACGCCGCCGTCGGCCTCGCCCTCGTACTCGGTGGCGAAGCTGAGCCGCACGGTGGCGCGGGCCAGCTCGTCGTCGTCCGGCCCGCTGGCCGAGGTGTACCAGACGGCGAGGCCTGCTGCGACGAGCGCGAGCACCGCGACGATGCCGACGGCGATCAGCGGCCCGCGGGAGGTGCCCTGGCGCTTGACCTTCCGCTCACCCCGGGTGACGAGCACGACCCGCTCACCGGCGTCCGGTGACCCGAGCATGGCCGGGGTGGATCCGACGAGCCGCTCGACCGTGATGCGCCGGCCGTCGACGAAGGTGCCGCCCGACGATCCGAGGTCCCGGATCGTCCACCCCTGCCCGTCGTGCGCGATCTCGGCGTGGTGCCGGGACACCGTCGGGTTCGAGCACACGATCGTGCTGTCCGCCTCGCGTCCGAGGATCGCCTGCTCGCCCGGCTGCAACGTGCGCGTGCTGCCGCCGCACTCGATGGTGAGGGCGTCGCCGGTGACCATCGTGGCGGCGGCCGTCTCGCCGCTGCGCAGCTGGCCGCCGGGCCGGTTCTGCTCGCCGCCGAGGATCACCGTGCCGGGCGCCCCGACGGGGGGCGGCGGGACGGACCCGGCCGGGCTCGCGACGTTCGTCGGCGCGGACGGCGCCGGGCCCGCCGGCGTGGGCGGCTGGACCACCGCGGTGGCATCCGACGCTCCCGGTGATCCCGCGCTCAGCTGCAGCTCCACGGTCTCGCCGCCGGGGGGTCGTCCCAGGGCCAGCGTGGTCGGGCCGAGCAGGGAGTGGGTCGTGATGCGGTTGCCGTCCAGCCAGGTGCCCTGGGCGCTGTCGAGGTCCCTGACCGTCCATGCCCCGTCGGCCCAGGTCAGCTCGGCGTGGTGCCGGGACACGTTCACGTTGTTCGAGCGGACCTCGTTGTCGTGCTCGCGCCCGATCCGGACGGTGGTGCCGGGCTCGACCGTGAGCTCTCCGCCGGACCAGCGGATCGTCAGGCTGCTCATGTGAGGGTCCTCTCGTGAAGGTGGTGGAACTGATGAGGGCTCATCGCGGGCTCTCCGCCGCGCCGTCCGGAGGGGTCTGAGCGGGTCCTGCGGCGGGCGCCGTCGTGGTGGTGCCCTTGGGCGTGCCGGGGGTGCTCGGAGGCTGGGTGGATCGGTCCTCCGACGTGGTGGGCGCCGAGGCGCCGACCACCTCGGTCCGCTCGATCGCCGTGCGCGGGCCGATCTTTCGGGTGACCGGGTCGACGGACCAGAGCTCGGTACCGCCCGGGTCGACCAGCCAGAGGAGCGCGGCGGCGGTGGTGACGGCACCGACCGGGCGCGTGTCGAGCGGTCGCCAGCTGCCGCCCGTCGCGTTGCGCCACTCGAGGGTGTCGCCGTCGAGCCGCCACCTGTCGCCGTCGAGCACCGCGTCGTCGGGTCGTGCGACCGTGGCGATGACCCTCGGGGCGGGATCGTCGGGGTCGGACGTGAAGCCGATCACGGTGCCGCCGACCGTGATCGTCGCGTTGGGCAGTCGTTCGACGGTCGTCGTGGTGGTGGTGGCCGGCGTGACCGACGTGGTGACGACCGCCGTCGTCGGGGTGGGCTGTGCCGTCTCGTCGTCGGACGCGCGGCCGAGGAACCAGCCGCCGGCGGCACCGGCTGCGAGGAGCCCCACGGCAGCTGCCGCGGCGACGACGCCGCGACCGGTGCGCCCGGGTGGTGCACCGTGCGTCGAGGTCGAGGAGGGCGAACCGGCAGGTGGCACGCCGGGCGGTCCGAGTCGGCGCACGAGCGCCATCGACACGTCGTCACCGCTGGCGGTCGCCGACTCCGCGAGCCACCCCGGCAGCTCGCCCGCCACGGACGCCAGCCCGTCCCTGCGAACGGCGTCCCGCAGCCCGAGGCCCGCCTCGGTGCGCCACCCCGGGTCGGCGAACGAGTTGGCGTACCCGTCGCTGGTCAGCACGACCAGCTCGGGCAGCGGCTCGCGGAGGACGGCGACCCGCGCGTCGGCGGCGGCGGTGGGAAGGCACAACGACGTCGTCTCGCCGCCGACGAGGCGCTCGTCGCCCGGGACGGGGGCGTCGACCCGTCCGCCGTCGAGCACCACGCTCAGGTCGCCGTCGCCGATCTGGACGAAGCCCGCCCAGTCGGCTCCCAGCAGCGCGAGCACGAGGGTGGCCCCGTAGGACATGTGGGGATCGGCGTCGAGGTCCGCCGCGCCGCGAGCGCGCTCCTCGTCCGTGAACGGGTGGGCGCGGTGGTGGGCGGCGACCTCGGCCCGCCACGCGTCGACGAGCGCCCGGGGCACCTCGTCGGTGAGCACCCGCGCGATCTCGGCGGTGGCCGGGTCCGCCCCCAGCTGCTCCATCGCGCTGCGGGCGACCGCGACCGCGGCGGCGACGGCCATGGCGGAGCCCACGTCGCTCCGCACGTAGCGCGCGCCGCCGTGGCCGTCGGCGACCACTGCCACGAGCCCGCCGGGCAGCTCTGCGGTGGTGACCGCGTCCTGGTTCGGCAGGCCGGACCGCTGGTGGGACGCGCCCATCACCGAGGCCGACACGGCCTGCCAGCGGGGCTCGGTGCGGGCGTTCACCAGATCACCTCGGAGCTCGTGGGGAACGCGTCGGTCGCGACGGGCATGGACGTGCTCAGCGGGGCGAGCTGGGAGGCGAGGCGCGACGCGTGCGTGGAGGCCCACCGGATCATGCGGACCAGCTGCTCGGGGTTGTTCGCCGTGACCGGACCGTGCTCCTCGGAGGCGCAGAACTGCTCGAGCACGGAGAGGTCGGCGTCGCGCCCGATGCCCACGGCCATCCGCACGGCCTTGGCGCCCATCGGCTCGTCCAGGAGTCGGGCCAACGCGGCGTGGTACTCGTCCGTCGGCATGCCGTCCGAGACGAGCAGCACCGCCGGGGCCAGGGCGCGCTCCTCCATCGGTGGCGTCCGGAGTTGGGGGATCAGGAGGTCGAACGCTGCGCCGAGGTCCGTGTACCCGCCACTCTGGAGGTCGTGCCACCGCAGCTCCCGGACGGGCGTCGGCGCCTCGAGGTGCCACTCGGCGCCGGTGCCGAACCGGATGATCCGCACCAGGACCTCGGCGTGCGGGTTCTGGTCCGCCACGTCGACGAGGTGGGGCAGCGTCTCGCGGATCGCGTTGTTCAGCGCGGCCATCTTGCCGTCGGCCGCCATCGAGCCCGAGCAGTCCGCGAGCACGAAGAAGTGCAGTGGACGGGCGGCCAGCTCCGCGCCGGGACGTTCGCTCATCGCTCGCCCTGCTCCCTCGACGTCCAGCGGATCGTGGCCCCCGCGGTCGGTGTGACCGGCGCCTCTATCATGGCCGATCGGGATCCCTTGGACGGTGGTTGATGCTGCAGGCGGGCGCACAGTTCTTGTTGCCGGCATCCGGCCGGACCTGCACCGTCGTCCGGTTCCTCGGCGAGGGGAGCCAGGGCTCCGTGCACGAGGTGGCCGTCGGCGAGACCGGCACCCGCATGGCGCTCAAGTGGTACTTCCCCGGTGCCATCGCCGAGATGCAGCGGCCGGCGATCGAGGAGCTCGTGGAACGTGGCGCGCCGGACTCCCGGTTCCTGTGGCCCTCCGAGGTGGTGGTCCTGCCCGGTGTCGACGCGTTCGGCTACCTGATGCCGCTCCGGCCCAACGACTACGTCAGCCTCTCCGACCTCCTGACCGGCCGCGTCGACGTGCCGTTCTCCGTGGTGTGCATGCTCGGCATGGAGCTCGCCGACAGCTTCCTCTCGTTGCACAGCCAGGGGCTCTGCTACCGGGACATCAGCTTCGGCAACGTCTTCCTGCACCGCTCGACGGGACGGCCGCTCATCTGCGACACCGACAACGTGGGCATCGACGGAGGCTCCACCTCGGTGGTGCTGGGCACACGGCGCTTCATGGCGCCCGAGATCGTCCGGCGCGAAGCGGTCCCGAGCACCGCGACCGACCTGTACTCGCTGGCCGTCCTGCTGTTCTACGTCCTGATGGTCGGCCATCCCCTCGTGGGGCGCCGCGAGCTCGAGTTCCAGCCGTGGGACGACCGGGCCGAGAGCGTCCTGTTCGGGCGCGAGCCGCTCTTCGTGTTCGACCCCGACGACCGGACCAACGCGCCGGTGCCCGAACTGCACGGCTCGGTCCTGACCAACTGGGCCCTCTACCCCACGCACGTCCGGCGGCTCTTCGAGACGGCGTTCACCACGGGACTCGACGACCCCACGAACGGCCGCGTGCGCGAGAGCGTGTGGCGCGCCGCACTGGCCCGAGCCCGCGACCTCCTGGTGCGCTGCCCGTCGTGCCGCAAGGAGAACTTCTGGAACCCCGACGACGTGGTGGCCTGCTGGAACTGCGCGTCGACGATCCCCACACCGATGCGCTTCGAGGTCGACGGGCGACCGCTGGTCATCAATGGCGACACCGTGCTGTGCCGGCACCACGTTGCGCTCGACTACGACTTCCTCACCGTCGTCGGTCGGGTGGCACAGCACCCGCAGGACCCCAACCGGTGGGGACTGAAGAACGAGACCGACCGCCCGTGGTCGGTCCGCCTGCGCTCCGGCGAGGTCGCCGAGGTGGGCGCCGGGCGTTCGGTCGCGCTCCAGCCCGGGACCGTCGTCAGGATCGATCGCGCCAAGGTCGAGATCGCCTGGTGACGGGCAGAGGGCGGTGACGCTCATCCGGCGACGGCCTCGCGCGTGGCGTAGGGGGCCAGCGCGCCGGTGATCTCCTCGATCATGGCGCCGGGATCGGCCTCCACCGCGAGGTCGCCCTCGCCGGGCGTCGTGAGCCGGCCGCCGTCCCCGGTCCATTCGAGGACGGTGACCCGGCTGCGTCCTTCGCCCGACGGCGCCGTGATCAGCAGGTCGACGGTCGCCTCCAGCCCGTAGGGATCGAGCAGGCCGCCCACCTCGAGCACCCGCCCGATCAGGTCGATCGGGTCGAACACGACGACGTCGATCTCGTCCACGCCGTCCCGCTCGTCGATCAGCACGGCGCGCGGGCCGCGCACGGCCACCACGGCGCCCGTGAGGCCGTCCACCCGGCTGTGACCGAGGCGCACCACGACGTCGGGGGCCTCGAGCACCGTGCGAGCGACGGACGCACCGTCGTCCTCGGCGCCGGCCAGGTCCCCCCGACCCCCGACCCAGTGGGCCAGGTCCCACGAGGCCGCCGGGGTGGGCTGGTCGACGATCGCGATGAGATCGTCGCCGTCGGCGCCGAGGAGACGCAGCTCGTCCTCGTGCCGGTCGATCCCGGCGACCCGGCCGTACCGCACCACGTCGAGGACGTGCACCGCGAGCTCCCAGCGACGTCCGTCGTCGAGCCGGACCCGGAGGCTGTCGGCGTCCTCGTCGAGCACGACGCCCGACACCGTCGCACCGAGGAGCAGGACGTCGAGGTGGTCCGGCTCGAGGAGCATCGTCGTCGGCGCCGGGAGCTGGTCGTTCACGCCGGCCTCATCCCGGGCTGCGGGAACACCACGGTGGGGAAGGAGGGCCGGAACCCGAACAGCGGGCGGGGCCGGGGTGCGGGGTTGCGGAGCCCGAACATCTTCGTGAGGTTGTCGAGGACGCTCCGGACCCCGTTCTCGACGTCGACCGGGCCCTGCTTGCGGGGCCAGCCGAACGGGTTCCTGGGCTGTCCCGGGTGCTGGTGGCCTGCGCCGGTGCCGGCGTCGCCGCGAGCGCCGCCGACCTTCGGGATCTGCGGGACCTCGTCGGGGACCTGGTCGCCCTGCTCGGGGAGCTTGTTGGGCCGGCGACCGGGACCGGGCACGTCGCCGGCGCCGCGTCCGACACCACCGGCGCCGCCGACCGATCGGCTCACCTGGTGCTCCGCCCTGGAGACGGCGCGAGCGGTGTCCTTCACCCGGTCGGCACCCTTGATCGCCTTGATGCCGGTGACCGCCAGCTTCGCCTGCTTGCCGCCGGGGGCCATGCCGACCGAGTAGCCGAGGGCGCCCTTCGCGTCGCCCTGGGCGAGCTTGACGCCGGTCATGCCGGCGCTCGCCACCATCCCGACGGGCCCGGGGATGTAGGTCGCCGCGTCCATGACGCCCTCGACCCGCTTCCAGAACGGCCGCTTCTTCTCGGCCGCCTTCTTCTTGGGTGCGACGTAGTTGGGCGCCGATCGGGTCAGCTTGTTCCAGGTCGCGGCCGCCTCACGGTGGGCCTCCTCGAGGTTGGAGCGGACCGAGGACTCGATGGACCACAGATCGCCGAAGAGGCTGATCGGGTCGGTGGGGATGGGGTTGAGGGCCGCCTGCTGGGCTCGTGCCTGGGCGATCGTCTGGGCCTGGAACATCGTCGCCTGTGCGGTCGAGATGGCGGTGGCGAGCGTGAGGGCCGCCGCGCCGCCCTGGGCGATGGTGCGGTACGCCGTGCGGACCCGGTCCCGGGACGCCATCGCCGAGCGGGAGAAGGCGTCGGCGGCGTCGCCGAGCCAGAAGTCGTCGAAGTTGCCGTCCGCCGCGCTGAGCCGGGCGGCGGAGCGGAGCATGTCGTCCCGCTGCTCGTCGCCGAAGGTCTTCCCGCCGAACGACGAGAGGTCCTGGCCGAGCGAGGCGAGCAGCTGGGCGCTGCCGGCGGGAGCGGGGAGCGTGGGTGGGATCACGAACGTCATCGGTCAGCTCCTCGCTGCCGGGCCGCCGACGAAGGAGTCGGCGGCGAAGATCTCGGTGGACTCGTAGATCGCTGCGGCGGCCCGGAGGTCGTGGGCCATCGTGGCGAGCGCCTCCGATTCGGAGGCGAGCTCCTTGCTCCACTGCGTGATGAAGGAGCGAAGCGCCTCGGTGCTCGAGGCGTTGCCGGTGGCGTCGGCCGACCCGGCGTAGGACCTGAGGACGGAGGCGAGCTGACCGAAGCTCTCGCTCATCGTGTCGCAGGCCTGGGCGGACTTCCACATCTCGCCGGTCTCGACGTCGAACGTCGCCATGGTGCTCACCTCCGTCCTGTAGGTCCGGGTCCCACGGTCAGCCGGCGAAGCGGCTGGCGTTCGAGCCTTCGGTGGCGGCGTACTCGGTGGCGGCCTGGTTCAGGGCGGCGACCGTGTCCTCGAGGGCCTTCTGGATGTTCGAGGCGTTGGTGTTCCAGCGCTGCATGAGCTCGTCGAACTGGCGGTTCGCCCGGCCCTGCCAGAACGCCTGCGCCTGGGCGACCTCGTTCTTGACGGAGTTGATCCGGTCCATGATGTCGCTCGCCTGGGTGCCGACCCGTCCGGCGGAGGCCTGGAGGCTGCCGGTGTCGACCTTGAAGTTCTCGCTCATCTGACTGTCCTTTCGTTGGTGTCCGCTCGGTGCGGGCTGATGGAACCAAGTCTCGGACCACGTGCTTCAGGGGCACTTGAGAAGCGCTGAAACCCGAGGATCAGGGTGAGGCGAGCTGTACCACCGTCACCGAGGAACCGTCGATGAGCATTCCTCTGCCCGGGACCGCCGGTGGCGGGATCGTCGGCACCTTCACGCCGAACGCGAACGCGTCGTCCTGCGTCGGGTGGAGCAGCACGGCTCGGCGGATGCTCACCACGAAGCGGGCCCAGGGCTCGAACATCGACCCCAGGTCGCTGATGCGCGCCCCCACGAGGACCCGCACGTCGCGCTCCGCAGCGGTGCGCACCAGACGATCGAGGCGGTCGCCGATCCCGGGTTGCCCCGCCAGGCCCTCCGCATCGTCGACGACCACCACGGCCGGATCCCCGGACTCGCTCACGGCGTCCAGCGCTGCAGGGACGTCCGCTGCCGACGTCACGACCGTGACGCGCTCGCCGGTCAGCTCGCGCAGGGGACCCGGCCGGAGTGCGACCACGGTGACCGAGCGCGCCGGCTCGCGTTCGAGGATGCCGGCGAGCGCCGCAGCGAGCGCCGTCGACCGGCCGGACTGGATCGGGCCCGCCACCAGCAGCACCGGCGCCCCTCGGTCGAGGTCGACCCCGACCGCGTCCAGCTCCGGCCCGCCCACGCCGAGGCGGAGCGGCACGTCCGAGGGCGGAAGGGCGGCGCGACCGAGCTGTTGCGGGAGCCGCTCGACGGGGCGAGGCCGGCGTCCGGTCGCTGCCGTCCAGCGCTCCGCGATCGCGGCGATCCCACTGCGGGAGGGCTCGGCCACCTGGATGAACGTGGGCCCCGACACGAGCCCGCGGCCGGGTGGGAACGGCGGCACCTCCCCGGGGCGCATGCGGACCTCGACCATCGCGTAGTCGGCCGGATCGGTCAGGCGCAGGAGGATCCGCTCGGGGATGAGGCTGCTCTCCCGCATCCGGAGGTCGATCTGCTGCGTGATCGACACGACGAGGTGGACACCCACCGACGGGCCGTTCTGCAGGAGCGAAGCGAAGCGGTCGAGGAGGCGGCCCATCTCGATGTGCTCGGCGGCCTCGCGGAGTGCAGGGAGGTCGTCGATCAGCAGCACCACCCACGGCTCGGTGGCGCCGGCCGCGCGCCACCGGGTGAAGTCGCCGACGCCGGCCGCTGCGAGCGCGTCGCGCCGCTCGTCGACGAGTCGGCCGAGGCGGTCGAGCAGGCGCGTCAGGCGCTCTGCGTCGTGCGAGCCGACGGTGGCGCCGCAGTGGGGCAGCTCG
>JAEZFI010000004.1 GCA_023437745.1 Actinomycetes bacterium | reverse complement strand
TGCCACGCTCCTATCAAGCCACGCCGGCCGGTTCCGCGCGCCCAGGGGCCGGCAGAAGCCATGTTGTCCACGAAAGACAGCGACGGTAGGAGCCAAGCCCCCGGGCAACGACCAGAGTGACACTGAGTGGACGGTAGCCGGGACGCCGCCGAGCCCGGTTCTGATGCTCCTATGCCGCGCAAGTCGTGGCGAGTTGGTGATCGAGCCAGGCGCGGTAGCGGGCAGCGAGTTCGTGGTTGCCGGGCTTGTTGTTCTCGATGTTGCTGATGCGTGGTGCATGGCAGCCGAGAGCGACGGCGACGTCGTGTTGGGTACAGCCGAGTCGTCGGCGGGCGTCTCTGAGGTCTTGGCTAGCGGCTGCGTGGTGAGGGTGGAGCAGCAGGTGGTGGATCTCGCGGGCGATGTAGCGCTTGAGGCAGCGGATGACGAAGCGTTGGCTCTTGCCCTCGGCTCGTCGTCGGGCGACGTAGTCCTTGGTGGGCTGGTGGCAGGTCATGCGGACCATGACGATGCGCCACAGGGCGTGGTTGGCGTCGCGGTTGCCGCCCTTGTTGAGCCGGTGACTGACGTGTTTGCCCGACGATGCCTCGACCGGTGACGCGCCGCAGAGGGCGGCGAACGCGGCGTCGGACGTGAGCCGTTGGGGGTTGTCGCCGGCGGCGACGAGCAGGATCGATGCGACATCGGGGCCGACACCAACGGCAGCGCGTAGCGCCGGGTTGGCTTGAGCGGTGAGCCCATCGAGGCGGACACGCAGGGCGGCGAGGTCGGTGGTCAGCATCTGGTGCTGGCGGGCCAGGGTCCGCAACGCGACCTTGATGGTCTCAGCGGGCTCCGAGCTGTCGACGCATCGGAACCGGGCCGCTCGGGCGACACGCTCGTCGGTGTCGAGCGGTTCAAGCGACTCGCGCAGGGAATCCGGGGCCGTGACGAGTAGATCGCGGATCTGGTTGGCGATCCGGGTGCGGGCGTTGCGCGTCGAGCTGAACACCACCCGGATCGCCCGGATCGCCTCGACGATCCCGTCGGCGGCCTTGGGGATCGAGGACGCTTCGCCGTTGAGCGCAGCTCGGGCAGCGGCCTCGGCGTCGACGGTGTCGCTCTTGCCGCGGCGCCGTCGGAGTTGGCGGTTCGGTCGGTTGACCTCAGCCACCTCGACTCCACCAGCAGACAAGAACCTGGTCAGGCCCAGGCCGTAGCAGCCGGTGCCCTCGACACCGACCTTCGCGACGGTGCCATGAGCGTCCAGCCACCGCTTGAGCCGGCGGTAGCCCGCCGCCGTTGCCGGGAACTTCTCGGTGCCGAGGATCCGACCGACATCGTCGACGACCGCTACGACGTGGAACTCCTTGGGGTGTCGACACCGCCGTAGACGGTGCGCTGTGGTTCGACCATGCTTGATCCGGTCCTTCTTGCTCGATGGTTGGAAGGGCACCACCGGCCGGGACGGTCGGACAGGACACTCAGGGTGACTGCTCAAAGCTCCTATGAGGTCACGTTCGACCCGACCGGCTGGTGCGCGTCCCCGGCCAGAACCGAGCCGACAGATCAGCTGCAAGACAGCAATTCGTCAGTCACACCCAGGGTCAGACCCGACCCCGACCGGGGACCCATACATCATGAGTGTCACTCCCCGTGCGACGGTTTCGTCGCACGGGCGGTGACAGACCCGCTGGGCAACGCGGCGGGGACGAAGGCGTAGCCGCAGGCCACCGCAGCGGGCCACCGTCCTCAACTCACGCGGCGGGCACCACGAGCGGTTCGTGTCGGAGGGCCGACCTGAACCCCACTCGCCGACCGTCGGTCACTCCGCGACGGTTGTATACCCCAGGCGCTCGTCCAGGAGGTCGAGCATCTGCAGCGCGGCGTCGGCGACGACCGTGCCGGGCGGGAAGATCGCCGAGGCACCGGCCTCGCGCAGAGCGTCGAAGTCCTGCGGCGGGATCACGCCACCCACGATGACCACGATGTCGCCCCTGCCCAGGCGCTCGAGCTCGGCCTTCAGCTGCGGCACGAGCGTGAGGTGCCCCGCGGCGAGCGACGACGCACCCACGATGTGCACGTCGTTCTCGACCGCCTGCCGTGCGACCTCCTCGGGTGACGCGAAGAGCGGCCCGATGTCGACCACGAATCCGAGGTCGGCGTAACCGGACGCCACGACCTTCTGCCCACGGTCGTGCCCGTCCTGGCCCATCTTGGCGATGAGGATCCGGGGCCGCCGGCCGTCGTTGCGCTCGAAGGCCTCGATGCGGCGGCGCACCTCGCTCACGGTCTCGTTCGACTCGCCCATCTCGCTGCGGTACACCCCCGAGATCGACCGGATCTCGGCCCGGTGCCGACCGTAGACCTTCTCCAACGCGTCGGAGATCTCCCCGACGGTCGCCATCGAACGAGCCGCATCGACCGCCAGCTCGAGCAGGTTGCCCTCGCCGGTCTCGGCCGAACGGGTCAGCGCCTGCAGCGTGCGCTCGACGTCATCCGCGTTGCGCTCCGCCCGGAGTCGCTCGAGCTTGGCCAGCTGATCACGGCGCACCGTGGCGTTGTCGACCTTGAGGACCTCGATCGGGTGGTCGCCCTCGGGCCGGTACTTGTTGACGCCGATGACCGACTGGCGGCCCGAGTCGATGCGGGCCTGCGTGCGGGCGGCGGCCTCCTCGATGCGCAGCTTCGGGATGCCGGCCTCGATGGCCTTGGCCATGCCGCCCAGCTCCTCGACCTCGGCGATGTGGGCACGGGCCTTCGCAACCAGCTCGGCGGTGAGGCGCTCGACGTAGTAGCTGCCGCCCCACGGGTCGATGACCCGGCACGTGCCCGACTCCTGCTGCAGGAACAGCTGGGTGTTGCGGGCGATGCGAGCCGAGAAGTCGGTGGGCAGGGCGAGTGCCTCATCGAGCGCGTTGGTGTGCAGCGACTGCGTGTGGCCCTGAGTCGCGGCCATCGCCTCGATGCACGTGCGCATCACGTTGTTGAACACATCCTGCGCGGTGAGCGACCAGCCCGACGTCTGGCTGTGCGTGCGGAGCGACAGCGACTTCGTGCTCTTGGGCTCGAAGCCCTGCACCAGCTCGGCCCACAGGAGGCGGCCGGCGCGCATCTTCGCGATCTCCATGAAGAAGTTCATGCCGATCGCCCAGAAGAAGCTGAGCCGCGGAGCGAACGCGTCCACGTCCAGCCCGGCGCCCATCCCCGCCCGGATGTACTCGACGCCGTCGGCCAGCGTGTACGCCAGCTCCAGGTCGGCCGTCGCCCCCGCCTCCTGCATGTGGTACCCGGAGATCGAGATCGAGTTGTACTTCGGCATCCGCGTGGACGTGAAGGCGAAGATGTCCGAGATGATCCGCATCGACGGGGTCGGCGGGTAGATGTACGTGTTCCGGACCATGAACTCCTTGAGGATGTCGTTCTGGATGGTCCCGGCGAGCTGCTCGGGCTTCACGCCCTGCTCCTCCGCCGCGGCGATGTAGAGCGCCAGCACGGGCAGCACGGCGCCGTTCATCGTCATCGACACCGACATCTGGTCGAGCGGGATGCCGTCGAACAGGGTCCGCATGTCGTAGATCGAGTCGATGGCGACGCCGGCCATGCCGACGTCACCGGCGACCCGCGGGTGGTCCGAGTTGTAGCCGCGGTGCGTGGCGAGGTCGAACGCCACCGAGAGGCCCTTCTGACCCTGCGCCAGGTTGCGCCGGTAGAAGGCGTTGGAGTCCTCGGCGGTGGAGAACCCGGCGTACTGGCGGATCGTCCACGGCTGGTTCACGTACATCGTCGGGTACGGGCCCCGGACGAACGGAGCGATGCCCGGGTAGCCGTCGACGAAGCCGAGCCCCTCGCGGTCGGCCGCCGAGTAGAGCGGCTGGACCTCGATGCCCTCGGGGGACTCCCACACCTGCTTGTCGACGCCGAGGCCCGACGCGTCGGCCGCGGCGGCCTCCCACGCGTCACGGGCGCCGGGCTCCGCCGGGCGTCGGGCCGGGAACGGCACCGTCGTGAAGTCGGGGATGGTGCTCATCGGGTGACCCCCAGGATCTGCTGCGCCTCGGTGAGGACCTCGACCACGTCGAGGCCGGCGTGGACGAACGTGTGGACCCCGGCGGCGACGTCGGCGTCGCGCCGGTCACCGGGGTTCCCTGCCAGGTAGACGTGCGTGGCTCCGGCGGCGCCGAGTTTCGGCACGACGTCTGCCACCATCTGCTCGTAGACCGCGTCGGACGAGCAGAGGCAGACGACGGACGCGCCACTCGCGGTGAACGCCGCCACGGCCGCGTCCGCATCGGCGTACCCGTCGGACACGAGGGCCTCGATGCCGCCGGCCTCGAACAGGTTGCGGGTCCACGTGGTGCGAGCCGTGTGGCTGGCGACCGGACCGAGGCTGGCGACGAAGACCTTGGGCCGTTCGCCGGTGCGGGCGAGGTGGGCATCCGAGGCGTCCCGGAGGGCCTCGAACGACTCGGCGAACCGGTGCGCCGGGAGCGGTTCGATCCCCGTCGGGTCCAGTGGGGCTACGTGGTCCACCACGTCCGTGCCCGCCGTCACCACGGCCCGGACGGCGGCCGGGTCGGGCGCAGGAGCCTCGACCGCCTCCTCGGCGAGGAACGGGAACTCGCTGACGCCCGTGATCGGCTCCTTCCGGCGGGCGAAGTTGCGGCGCCGCTCCTCCCAGGTCCCGGCGATGCGAGCCGCGACGGAGCCGTCGAGCAGCCCGGCCGCCATGCCACCGGCGCCCTCGATCTCACCGAACAGGGTCCACGCATGCTCGGCGTAGGTCTCGGACAGCGACTCGGGGTACCAAGCGCCACCGGCGGGGTCCATGACCTCACCGACGTGCGACTCCTCGGCGAGCAGCAGGTGCGTGTTGCGGGCCATCCGTCGACCCAGCTCGGAGGGGAAGCCGCACTCGACGTCGAAGGGCAGGGCGGTGACCGAGTCGGCCCCGCCGACCGCAGCGGCGAACGTGGCGGCCGTGACCCGCAGCAGGTTCACCCACGGGTCCCGGCGCGTCATCATGCGAGCGGCGGTGCGGACCGAGATGCGGGCCCCGGAACGCTCGGGCGGCACGCCGCACGCCTCGAGCATCGCCGACCAGACCCGCCGCGCCGCCCGGACCGTGCTGATCCCGGCGAACACGTCGGCGTCGAGGACGAGCGTGATCTCGATCTGCGAGGCGGCGTCGACCGGCGCGAGGCCCGCGGCCTCGATCGCCCGCAGGTAGGCCGCGCCGGTCGCCGCCATGACGGCCAGCTGCTGGACCTCGGTGGCGCCGGCCTCGACGTAGGGGCCGAGGTCGATCGTGACGGCCCGGACCCCGGGCGTCGCCGCGGCGGTCGCCACGGTCAGGAGGCCCAGCTCGACGAGGCTCCGGTCGAGCCCGTTCGGGAGCACCCCGCCGGCCGCCAGCGCGCCCAGCGGATCGGCACCGAGACCACCGCTGACCTCCGCGCCACCGACACCTCGACGGGTCCAGACCTCCTTGAGCCACGCGGCCGCCGGTGTGAACGCGGCGCCGGGGGCGAGGGTGACGGGCGCCAGGTCGAGGTAGACGCCCTCGAGCGCACGGTCGAGACCGTCGACACCGTGGAGGGCGACGCCGTCGACCGCACCGAGGTGGCCGAAGTCGGCGTGAGCCGGGCCGACGCCTTGCCGGAACGCCTCGTCGAAGCGGACGAGGAGGCCCGTGCTGCCGGCGTCCAGCTCGGCCAGCGCGATCCGGTTGGCCTCTGCCGGGTCGGGATGGGTCAGCGGTGCCCGCACCTCCCACTGACCGCCCGGACGCGGCGCCGCCCCGGCGCCACGCTCGTGCGGAGCCGAGCCCGGGAAGCCGCTCTCGTCGGCGTCGGTCGCCACGTCGTCCGCGACGTACAGCGGTTGCACCCCGATGCCGTCGTAGGTGGTGTGGACGAGCCGCTCGAAGGGCCCGCCCTTCAGGACCTTGTCGACCAGCTCGAGCCACTGCTCACGGCTGGCGGGTGGGAACTCGTGCGCGGTCGGAGGGAGGCTGGACACGAGCGCAGGTTACCGGCCGGGTCCGGAGCGACTCCCAACCGCCGGGTTCGGGGGGCGGTGGCCGGTCCCGGTAGGTTCGGGCGCATGAGCTCGACCGCCGCACTCGACTTCACGCTGCTGCTCCTGCGAGTGAGCATCGGGATCACGCTGGCCGCCCACGGCTACAACAAGTTCTTCGGCGGGGGTCGCATCCCGGGCACCGCCGGGTGGTTCGAGTCGCTGGGCATGAAGCCGGGCAAGCTCCACGCCGTGATGGCCGCGTCGACCGAGATCGGCGCCGGCGTCCTCCTCGCCGCCGGCCTCCTCACCCCCCTCGCCGGCGCCGGCTTCGTGGGCGTGATGCTCGTCGCCGCCTGGACGCACAACAAGGTCAACGGCTTCTTCATCGTGAAGCAGGGCTGGGAGTACAACTTCGTGCTCGCCATCACCGCCGTGTGCATCGCCGGGATCGGCCCCGCCCGCTGGTCGCTCGACCGGGCGCTGGGCATCGACGACGACCTCGACGGCTGGGTCGGCCTGGCCATCGCCGCCGGCCTCGGCGTCGCTGCGGGCATCGCCCAGATGGCGATCTTCTACCGCCGCCCCGCCACCGCCGACTGACCCGCGGACCACTCACCCTCTCGTTCTGTTCCAGCGAGAGCATCACCGGTGCTGCTCTCCCTGGAACAGAACGGGCGGTCGGCCCCGACGCGTGGAGACCGGTCCCCGGGAACGCGTTGCTCCAGTCGCGAGGCCGGTCCGACGATGAAGTGGTATGTCGGCGCTGGGGCCGGCCACGCACAGCTGGGACCTGCATCGATCGATGGCCGACGCCGACCTACCGCCCGACCACGACGCGGGGTTCGACCCTTCCCGGGGGACGGACCTCGACGGCGCTCGCCTCCTCGGGACGACCACGCACCCGGGCGGTGACCGCCTCGCCGAATCGCTCGCCCGGATCGGCGTGCTGCTCAACGCCGACCGCGTCGAGCTCTACCGGCACCACGGCGACGTGACCCACCTCGCCGGTTGGTGGCGGACGTTGGGTGCTGCCGGGCGGCCCTCCCCGGACCTCGAGCGGCCGATCGAGCGCTCGTGGTTCCCGTGGGGGCTGGGGCACGTCAGGCCCGAGCGCTTCGTGATGGTGCAGACCGTCGAGTCGTTGCTGGTCGCACCCGATGCCCCCGAACTGGTGGGCGACGACGGCACCACCGCCTGCCTCCACCTGCCCCTGCGCGTGAGCGCCGACGCCGAGCCGGTCGGGGCCGTGTGCGCCTACTGGGTTCGCCCGCCCCGCGGCGAGCCTCGCCACCTCGACCTGGCCGCCGACCTCGGACGCGAGGCGCTGCTCGACTGCGAGACCTGATCCGCGCCCGTCAGTCGGGTGGCGCCCCGTCGGCGTCGCCCGCCCCGCTGGAGAGGGCCTCCTCGATCGCCCGTTCCACGGGACCCGCCTCCTGCTCCGCTCCTTCGTCCACGAAGTCGTAGCGCTGGAGGTAGCTGGAGACGAACGCCTGCACGATCGCCGCGGCGGGCAGGGCCAGCAGCGCGCCGATCGGACCGAGCACGCTGGCGCCGACGATCGCCGAGCCGAACGCCACGGCGGGGTGGATCTCCATCGTGCGGGAGGTGATCCTCGGCGACAGGAGGTAGTTCTCGATCTGCTGGTACACGATCAGGTACCCGAGGACCCAGAGGGCCTTGTACGGGTCGTTCAGCAGCGCGATGAGGAGCGGGAGCGCGCCACCGATGTACGTGCCGATGACCGGCACGAACTGCGAGACCACACCCAGCCAGAGGGCGAGTGCGAGCGGCGACGAGACGCCGATGATCGTGAAGCCGATCCACGAGGCGATCGACGAGAACACCGCCAGCAGGAGGCGGGAGTACAGGTAGCCGCCGGTCTTGGCCACGGCGAGGTCCCACAGCCCGAGGACCAGCCGCTGCCGGCCCGGGGGCAGGACCGAGCAGAGCGATCGGCGCCACCGGGGTCCGTCGGCGACGAGGTAGAAGGTGAACAGCGCGACGGTGAAGCCCTGGAAGATCGCGCCGACGACCGAGCCCGTGACCGACAGGACGCGCCCACCCAGGTCGCCGGCGGTGCTGGCGAGCTGCCCCTGGTACTCCTCGAGGCGCTGCAGGATCTCGGTCGTCGTGATCTGGGCGTTGAACCGCTCGTTCGCCCAGTCGGCGGCGTTCTGCACGAGTCTCGGGGCGTCGTCCACCAACGAGCTGACCTGCTCGACGACCAGCGACACCATGAGCCAGGTGAGGATCCCGCCGGCGGCCGCGACCAGCAGGAACACGAGGCCCGTCGCCGGGCCCCGGCGCCAGCCGCGCGCGGCGAACCAGTCGACGGCGGGTTCGAGGGCGAAGCTCAGGAAGAGGCTCACCAGCACGGTGGTGAGGAAGCCGCCGATCGCGTGGAACACGGACCGGGCCGCGACCAGCGAGACGACCGCCAGCATGACGTAGGCGATCGCGCGCGGGAACCACCGGGGCGGGTGCGGATCGTCCCACCGCAGCAGGTCCCGCGTCTCGTTGGTCGCCACGTGAACACCGTGCCATGCCCTGCCGGGACGGGCGCGGATGGCCCCGGCGGGCGGGCCTGCACCGGTCTGGCGGCGAGGTCCGGGCGGCGAGGTCGGGTGTCAGCCGCCGAACATGGCGAGCCACTGCTCGGGCGTCTTGGGCCGGAACACGAAGTTCGTCGATCGTGTGTCGCCCATGCGGGCGCTCGGCGCCGCGGAGTACTGGTGGCCGGGGAACAGGATCGTGTCGTCCGGGACCTTGGCCAGCGTCTGCGTGAGGCTGTGGTAGAGCGCCTCGGGGTCGCCACCCGGGAGGTCGGTGCGGCCGCAGCCCTCGAGGAACAGCGTGTCGCCGGAGACCAGACAGCCGTTGACGAGGAAGCACTGGCTGCCCGGGGTGTGCCCGGGCGTGTGGATCAGCTCCACGGGCACGGACCCGACCGTGACCACGTCGCCGGGGTCGTGCACCTGGAGCTCGGTGGCGCCGAGCCCGGTCACCTTGGAGACCCACTCGAACTCGGCCCGCTGCACGTGGATCGGCACCCCGGTGCGGCCCACCAGCGCCGCGATCCCTTCGATGTCGATCCCCATCATCGAACCGCCGCAGTGGTCCGGGTGGTAGTGGGTCACGAGGGCGCCCGTGACCCGCATCCCGTCGGCCTCCGCCGCAGCGACCAGCCCGTCGATGTCGTAGGCCGGGTCGACCACCAGGCACTCGCCCGTGGCCCGGTCACCGATGAGGTAGCTGAAGTTGACCATCTGGTGCGCGACCCGGTCGGTGGGCGCGAAGTCCCGACCCGACAGCAGCTGGCGGAGGTAGAAGGTGTCGGCCATCCACAGAGTCTGGCCGCTCGACGGTCGTCCGGCGTGGTCAGCGGGCGCCGTGCCGGGCTTCGATCACCTCCGACGGCGAGCCCACGCGGGCGAGGATCGCCTTCGAGAACGCCGTCAGGTCACCGGGGTTGCGTGAGGTGATCAGCGGGCCGTCCTCCACGACCTCGCGGTCGACCCACTCGGCCCCTGCGTTGACGAGGTCGGTGCGGATCGACGGCCACGACGTCACTGTGCGGCCGCGCACCGCGTCGGCCTCGATGAGGAGGCTGCCGGCGTGGCAGATCGCGGCGACGGGGTGATCTGCGTCGATCTGCGCCCTGACGAAGTCGACGAAGCGCTCGTCGGTCCGGAGCTTGTCGGGCGAGTAGCCGCCAGGGATGACCACGGCGTCGAAGTCGGCAGGGTCGACGTCCCCGATCCCGGCATCGGCGGTGTAGGTGACGCGGCCCTTCTTGCCGTGGAGCTCTGCCCCCGCCTCGGGGCCCACGACGGTCACCTCGTGGTTGCTCTGGAGCAGCGTGGTGAGGGGGGTGTCGAACTCGCTGTCCTCGAAGTCCTCACCGAGGAGGATGGCGACTCTGCTCATGGTGGTGCCTCGCGATCGTGTGGAGTCGGTCGCTCGACTCCTACCCGTGCCGATGGCATTCGACCCGCGGACCGGCCGCGTCAAGCCCCCGGCGCTGCCGCCAGCCAGCCCGACAGCACCGATCGGTAGGCGGCGTCGAAGCGCCCGTAGTCCGACCGGAGGCGGCGGCCCGGCCAGTGCCTCGGCAGCAGCTCGTCCGGGAGGAGCGGATCGGCCTGGAAGTGGCGGAGCACGGCCGCCGACACGACGAAGCCTTCGGCGAGCGCCCGCTCGTCGTGGTCCTCGAGCCGTCGGACCAGCGGTGCCATGGCCCGGCGCAGGGCGGTCGCCGCGGCCGCCCAGCCCTCGAGATCCCAGAGCTGGGCCGCCAGCTCGCCGTCGTCGCCCAGGGGGTGTCCGACCCACCAGCAGCACTGCGCGTCGACGACGCGCCGCTGCTCGGGGAGCCGTTCGGCGGGGAGGTTCTCGGGTCGGGTCCACACGCCCTCCCGCTGGGACGCGAGCCGCAGCGACGCCATCGCCGCCCGCAACGCGGCCCGCTCGGCGGCCGGCCTGGCGTCGGTCCCGACCACCACGGCGGTGGTCCACCGCCCTGTCCACTCGCCCTGCTCGCCGGACCGGCTCACGGCCTGGCGTTGCTGGCGGGTCACGAGCGCCCCCGCCAGCTCGTAGCGCCCGTCCACCGATGTCAGCTCGCCCCGCTGCACCATCCGGGTCAGCGAGGTGCGCACCGCGCTCTCCGTGAAGCCGAACAGCCCACCGATCCGAACCAGTCGGGCCACCGGCATCCGGGGCGGCTCGGTGCCGAGGAGCGTGGAGAGCAGGACCGACCGGACGGACAGGGGCCGAGCACCGGCCGGAGGGGTTCCCACGCCGCCATCATGGCACCCGACCTCGTGTCACGATCTTGAAACACGTGTTGGAAGGACGTAACCTCAGTGCATGACCGCGTCCGTGCGTTCGCCGTCGAACTCGGCCGGAAGTCGGTGGCCGGCCACCCTCTTCCGGCCAGGTTCGGGGGATCCCGGTCCCGCCACGGTGTCCGGCACGATGCTGCCCGAGCCCTCGCTTCTCACCGACACGCTGCCGACCGCCACGCTCAACGAGCGCGGTCGCCCGGTCGGACCGCTCCGCGACGAGCTGCGCCGCATCCCCGACCTCCGCAACGCTGCCCACGTCGCCGGGGCATGGCTCCAGTCGGTCGGGATCATCGCGGTGGCGTTGTGGACGCATCACCCGATCGCCTGGGTCGCCGCCTTCCTCCTGATGGGGCGGGCCCACGCCCGCTTCGCGATCCTCGGTCACGAGGCGGCGCACCGGCTGCTCTTCACGAACCGGCGGCTCAACGACTGGGTCGGCGCGTGGCTCGTCGCCTACCCGACCTTCCTGCCCATCGACGCCTACCGCCGCAGCCACATGGCGCACCACAAGGAGGAGTTCGGCCCCAACGAGCCGGACCTGGGCCTCTACTCGGGCTACCCGATCACCCGGGCCTCGTGGCACCGCAAGCTGCGCCGGGATGCGTTCGGCAACTCGGGGTGGAAGAACCTGAAGGCGCTGCTCCTCGCGTTCCGATCCCCCCGCAGCCGGGGGATCGCCCTGCGCATCGCCGCGTGCCAGGTGCCGCTCATCGTGGGCTCGACCCTCGCCGGCTACCGGCTGGCCTGGCCCCTGCTCTGGCTCGCCCCGTGGATGACCGTGTGGCGAGTGCTCAACCGGCTGCGGGCGATCGCCGAGCACGGCGGGATGCAGCGGTCCGACGACCGACGTCTCACCACCCACCACGTCCGCCAGGGCGTGTGGGCGCGCTTCTGGATGGTGCCCTTCAACACGGGATGGCACCTCGCGCACCACGTCGACATCGGCGTGCCGTTCCAGCACCTCCCCCGGTTCCACGACGAGCTGGTGGCCGCCGGATGGGTCCCCGCCGACCTCGAGTACCCGAGCTACCGGGCGCTCTGGCGTCGAGCGTCGAGCCGCCCCGCCGTCTGACCTCGGCGCCTCACGCCGTGGCGGCGAGCGCCGCCTCGAGCCCGTCGACCACGAGGGTCACCTCCGCCTCGTCGACGATGAGCGGGGGCATGAAGCGGATCACGTTGCCCCAGGTGCCGGCGTTCATGACGAGGATGCGGGACTCGTCACGCAGGTGGTCGATGACCGCAGCGCAACGGGCGGCGTCGGGCGTCCCGGTCGCAGGATCGCGGAGCTCGGTCGCCACCATCAGACCCGGACCTCGCACGTCGGCGAGGACGGGGTGCTTCGCGGCGAGGGCCGCCAGCCCCGCGCGCAGCTGCGCGCCGCGGGCGTTCACATTGGCCAGGAACCCGTGACCGGTCAGGACCGCGATGGTCGCCAGCGCCGCCGCGCACCCGAGAGGGTTGCCGCCGTAGGTCCCGCCGTGCGATCCGGTGGGCCACCTCGACATGAGGTCGGCCGAGGCTCCGATCGCCGAGATCGGGAACCCCGACGCCAGGCCCTTGGCCATCACGAGCACGTCGGGTCGGACGCCGGCCTGCTCGATCGCGAACATCGTGCCGGTGCGGGCGAAGCCCGTCTGCACCTCGTCGGCGACGAAGCAGATCCCGTGCCGCTCGCACCGCTCGGCGATGCCCTGGAGGAACCTCGCCGGCGCCGGGTGGTACCCGCCCTCGCCGAGCACGGGTTCGATGATCATGGCGGCCGTCTCATCGGGCGCCGTCTGACTCGCGAGCAGCAGGTCCAGCCCGGCGAGGCAGCGGTCGATCGCCACCTCCGGGTCGCCACCCACCTCGAAGGTCGGGAACGGGGCGACGAACACCCCTGAGGGGAGCGGCGAGTGGTGCGACCGGTACGAGGTCTTCGACGTGGTCATCGCCATCGTCAGGTGCGTGCGACCGTGGAAGGAGCCGCTGAACACGACGACGTTCGGCCGCCCGGTGGCCTGCTTCGCCAGCTTGACCGCCGCCTCCGTCGCCTCGGCACCGGAGTTCGAGAAGAAGAAGGTGTCGATGCCGTCGGGGGTCACCTCGTCGAGGCGCTCGGCGAGCGGGGCCAGCAGCGTGTGGGTGTAGCAGTTGACCTGGGCGTGGATGAACCGAGCGGCCTGCTCCTGGATGGCGGCGACGACCGCAGGATGGCAGTGGCCCGTCGACACCACGGCGATGCCGGCGGTGAGGTCGAGGTAGCGGTCCCCGCCGGTCGTCGTGACCCAGCAGCCGTGGCCGCTCGCCACCTCCAGGTCCGTCACCTTGAACCAGACGGGTGCGAGCTTCGACATGGCGACCTCCGAAGGCCGTGGCGGAGACGGCGAGCACCGACCCGAACCGGGTCCATTCTGACCCAGCGGCCCCGGTACGGTGGCGCCGATGAGCAGCCCCCGGACCCCCCGTCGCGTCGCGTACCTGGGGCCGCAGGGGACCTTCACCGAGCAGGCCCTGCTGAGCCAACCGGACCTGGCCTCGGCCGAGCTGGTGCCGCTCGCCTCCATGCCCGACGTGCTGTTCGCCGTGCACGACGGGGAGGTCGATGCCGGTGTGGTCGCCGTCGAGAACGCGATCGAGGGCACCGTGAACGTCGCGGTGGACACCCTCGCCTTCGACGTCGACCTCGTCGTGCAACGGGAGCTGGTGCTGGGGGTCCAGATGCACCTGATGGCGCCCGCAGGGGTGCGACTCGAGGACGTCGAGCGGATCCACTCCATCCCCGTCGCGTGGGCGCAGTGCCACAAGTGGCTGCGAGCGAACGTGAACGCCGCCGCGCCGGTTCCCGCCGGGTCGACCGCCGAGGCCGCGCGACTGGCCGCCGAGACCACCGACGGGCACACCGCCGCGATCGCCAACGCCCTGGCCGCCGAGGTCTACGGCCTCGAGATCCTCGCACCCGACATCGAGGACCATCCCGAGAACCAGACCCGGTTCGCCGTGGTCGCCCGCGAGGGGATCCCGGCCCCGACCGGTCACGACAAGACGTCGATCGTCGTGTTCCAGCGCGCCGACGCCCCCGGGTCGCTGCTCTCGATCCTCCAGGAGTTCGCCGCGCGGCGGATCAACCTGTCGCTGCTGCTCAGCCGCCCGACCAAGAGCCGCCTGGGCGAGTACTGCTTCGTCATCGACCTGCACGGGCACATCACCGACGAGGTCGTGGCGGACTGCCTGCGCACCCTCAAGGCCAAGCAGGCCGACGTGAAGTTCCTCGGCTCGTACCCCGCCGCCGGGCCGGCCGGTCCTGCGGCCCGCGCCGAGAGCGACGCGTCCGCACGCGAGGCCGCCGAGTGGGTCGACGCGCTGCGCGCCCAGGTCGAGGGGTAGCGCCGGCCGGGTGTGCGACCGCGGGGCGGCGGGTACCAGCGGCGCATGACCACGCCGGACCCCCTCACGCCCGCGCCGATGCCGTCGCCCGAGCCCACACCGCCCGGCCCGGACCCGATGCCGGACCCTGCGCCCGACCCGGGGCCCCTCGATCCTCCGATCATGGACCCGCGGGACCCGCCGGTGCCCGACCTGACCGACCCGGACAACCCAGACCTCACCGACTGAGCGGTCGCTGGTCCGCCGTCGTCCACCTCTCCCCGACCAGACGGGGTCGTCCCGGCCCGCCGATATGCTCGCCAGCGGAGGGATGGCAGAGCGGACGATTGCAACGGTCTTGAAAACCGTCGAGGGGCAACCCTCCGGGGGTTCGAATCCCCCTCCCTCCGCCACCGGGCCCCGCCCGATGGCACCGCCTACGGCGCGACCTGGACGGCATCCGCCACGAGGTCGAGGAAGCCCTGCGCCGCCGGCGTGAGCGGACCCGGGCGGCGAGCGATCCCGATGCGTCGTTCGACCGGCGGATCGAGCACCGCCGACTCGAGCCGAGGTGCGCCCTCCCCCGCGACCATCGAGGCGGGGACGATCGTGGCGAGGCCGCCCACCGCGACGAGCGGCAGGAGCGCCTCTCGGTGATCGGCTTCGATCACGATGCGGGGCCGGATCCCGGCGTCGCCGAACCAGCGGTCGATGACGTTGCGAGTCGCACTCCCGGGGGGCGGAGCGACGAGCTCCACCTCCGTCAGGTCGAGCGGGGTGCGGCCGACAGAGGCCACCGGCCCACGCGCCACCAGGACGTACCGCTCGGTCCAGAGCGGGGTCCACACCAGGTGGCCGTCCGCGACCACGTCACCGATGCCGAGCTCGGCAGCACCACTGGCGACCAGCTCCGTGACCGGGTCCTCGCTGGGTGAGACCAGGCGCATGGTCACCCCGGGGTGCTGCCGGCGGTAGCCGGCGACGACCGGGAGGACGATGCTCTGCACGGTGGGCTGGATCGCGAGGTGGAGCCGGCCGCTGATCCCCGCCCGGACGCCGCGCGCCGCCGCCCGCGCACCGTCGACGGCTCGGATGGCGTCCCGCGCGGAGGGGAGCAGCGCCTCGCACGCATCGGTGGGCGTCGTCGACCGGCCCACCCGGTGGAAGAGCTGGACGCCGAGCTCGCGTTCCAGCCGCGACACCGACGCCGACAACGAGGGCTGGGACACGGAGCAGCGTTGGGCCGCCTTGGTGAAGGTGCCCTCCTCGACGATCGCCACCACGTACTCCAGCTGACGCTCGTTCATAGCGTCATGCTATGGCCGACCAGCAATTTGGTCTTGGACGCTATTCGAATTCGGCGTTCGAATGGTTCCATGACGTGGCTGGAGATCGTGGTGATCGGCGCCGGGATCGGCTTCCTGGGTGGGCTCTTCGGGAAGGGGGGCTCCGCCGTCGCCACGCCGCTGCTCTTCATGGCCGGCGTGCCCGCGATCGCCGCCGTCGCGTCGCCCCTGCCGGCCACGATCCCCGGCACTCTGGTCGCCGCCGACGCCTACCGCCGCGCCGGGATGATCGATCGGCGCACGGTCGCCCTGAGCCTCGCGGCCGGTCTGCCCGCGACGATCCTGGGCGCCCTGGCCACCCGGTGGATCGACGGCGGCGCGCTCGTCATCGTCACCGAGATCGTCCTCGTCGGGATCGGCATCAAGCTGCTCCTCCCCAGGCTCACGGCCGAGACCTCCACCGGCGAGGTCGAGACCACGACCAGCACACGCCTCCTCGTGGTCGGGGCGCTCGTGGGGCTCGCCGGCGGACTCCTGGCGAACAGCGGCGGATTCCTGCTGGCCCCGATGTACCTCGCCGTCGCACGCCTCCGGATCAAGCCGGCGCTCGCGGCCAGCCTCGCGGTGTCAGCGGTCCTCGCCGTGCCGGGCACGCTCGTGCACGCCGCCCTCGGGCACATCGACTGGAGGATCACCATGGTCCTCGCCCTGGCGTCGGTGCCGGCATCGCGCTTCGGTGCCCAGCTCGCGATCCGCACCGGGTCGGCCCGCCTCGAGCGCCTCTACGGCGGGGGGCTCGCCGTGCTCGGCGTCTCGCTCCTGCTGCTGCGCTGAGTTGCTTTCCGCAGCCCCCTCGCTATGGTGCAGGGCACCTATGGCACACCTCGCAACGCTCAAGGGCATCGCGCTGATCCGCGCGGGACGCCTGATCGACGCCAGTGACCTCTGGCGCGCGTTGCTGATCGGCGCGCCTCCGGTCACCTCGCGCTGACCGCACACTGACGCGCCAGCGCTGACGACCATGGCGCGCGCCGGCTGAGCCCGCGCGCGCCCCTGACGTCCCCGCCGAGCGATCGGCGACGTGTCGAAGGGAGGTGTCACAGATGGCCAAGCAGGCCAAGAAGCCGGGTCGCTCCGTCCTCGAGAAGCGACGCGACAAGCAGGAGCGCCGCGCCAAGCGCGATGAGACGGCGCGACGTCACGAGCGCACGAGCGCCTGACAGATCTCGGGGTGGTCCGACGACCAACGGCGTTCGTCGGACC
>JAEZFI010000339.1 GCA_023437745.1 Actinomycetes bacterium | reverse complement strand
GCCATCCGTCGCGCCTCGCGGGCCTCGAGGGGCAGCCGCCGCGCCAGGAGCGCCGCCGTCGTCGCGGCGAGGCCCGAGGCCGCCACGGGTCGACCGGCAGCGGCCAGTGCGGTGACGCCGAGGGTCCAGCGAGACACCCGGACGGGTGCCGCGGCGTTCGGATGACGCCGGTCGAGCGGCTCCGCTGCGGTCCCGTACCCGTATCGCTGCCGGGCGAGGGCCGCCCAACTGCCGCGCGGTCGATGGGTGGCGCAGACCTCGTCGCCGAGGTAGCGGCAGGACCAGCCGGCCTCGACGAGCCGCCAGACGAGGTCGACGTCCTCGCCGTAGCGGAGGTGGTCGTCGAACCCACCGACCGCGTCGAACGCGGCGCGCCGGACGAGCACGGCAGCGGTCGGGACGTAGCCGACACGGGAGCCCGGTCGCACCGGGGCCGGACGTGGGCCGAGGTCGAGGGGCGAGCAGGCGACCTCGTACTGCTCGATCAGGGAGGATCCGGGGCGTGATGCCACCCGGGGCGCGAGCAGGCCGATCGGCCGGTCCGCGAGGTCGTCGCGGGGCACGTGGCGGCCGATCGCGTCGCGCCAGCCATCCGGGAGCTCTACGCCCGCGTCGACGAACAGGATCCACTCCCCCGTGCCGCCCTCGACCCCGGTGTTGCGGGCGGCGCCCGGCCCCGCCGCGCGGTCGTGGCGGAGCAGGCGAGCGCCGACGCGGCCCGCGGCCGTCACCACGGCGACCATGTCCTCCGACCCGTCGTCGACCACGGTGACGTGGCATCTCGCACCCGGCCGGACGGTCGCCAGGGTGGCCCTCAGCGCATCGGGGTCGTCGCGGACCGGGATCACCACGTCGACGGTGGTGAGCCCGGGTCGATCGCCGGCCTCGCCGATCGGCACGAGGACCCCACGGTCGGCCAGGTGGTCGAGCAACCGGCGCGTGGCACGGTCCCCGGGAGGTCGGTCCCCGGCGGCCAGCATCTCCACCACCGTGGCGCCGCGCTCGGTGAGACGCAGCAGCGAGAGCGGCGACCCACCGATCAGCACCCGGCCTCCCGAGTGCAGCGAGACCTCGGGATCCAGCTCGTACCGCATCAGGGTCGGGCGGCGGGCGTCACCGGGCGCCGCGTCACGCGACCATCCCCCCGTCGACGGGGAGCGCGATGCCCGTCACCGCCGACTGCTCCTCGGCGCAGAGCCAGGCGATGCCCGAGGCGACCTCCTCGGGCCGCAGGACCCGACCGATCGGGTGGTGCACCGCGAACTCGCCCGGTGAGTCCAGGCCGTAGATGTGACTGCTGGCGTCGAGCACGGCGGTGCTCGTGGAGCCCGGGCACACGGCGTTCGCGGTGATGCCGTGCGGGCCGAGCTCAACCGCCATCGACCGGACCAGCCCCAGGACGCCGTGCTTCGCCGCCGCGTACGCAGCGATCGCCGGATGACCCTCGAGCGCGGCCGCGGAGGCCACGGCCACGAAGCGCCCCCGCCGCGGTTCGGCTCGCCGGAGCAACGCCGGCACGGTCGCCGCCGCCGTGCGCCACACGCCCGTCAGGTTCACGCCGACGTTGACGTCCCACTCGTCGTCGGACAGGTCCCACGACATCGGCCCGCCCACGATCACCCCCGCGGCCGCCACGACCACGTCGAGCCCGCCGTACGTCTCCTCGGCGCGTGCGACCGCAGCCTCCAGCTGGGCACGGTTCCGGACGTCGGCCTGCACGGCGACCCCGCCGCACTCCTGGGCGACCGCGTCGAGCTCCTCCCGCGTCCCCAGCTCGTAGGGCACCGCGGGATCCGGGGCACACCGATCGACGCAGACGAGGCGCAGACCGTCCGCAGCGAGCCGGCGGGCCGTCGCCGCGCCGATGCCCCGCGCCGCCCCGGTGACGAGGGCGACCCGTGTGCTCACGCCCGCCTCGTCGGCGGCTGGCAGATCGGTCACGCGAGCCAGCCTGTCACGGCAGCACCGACCTGCTGTCGGACCCGGGCGACGAGGTCGGAGAACAGCGCCACGCCGTCGGACGCCGTGGCCCGCGTCGGGTCACCGAGCACCCCGTTCGGCGTGATCGCTGCGAACCCCTCGCGCACGGCGCGACCTCCGACCTCCGACCACGGCAGGGTCACGCCCGGCTCGGCACGGTCCATGCGCACCACCTCCGGAGCGAGGTGCAGGAGGATCGACGTCTCACCCCAGCCCGCGTGCGGCTCACCCCCCGGCACGTGGCACGACACGGCGGCGAAGCGGCGCCCCTCGCTGACCACCCGCCCCGTCGCGGCCGCCAGCGTCTCGAGGTTGCCGCCGTGGCCGTTCACGACCACCACCCCGTCGAACGCGTCGGCCGATCGCGCCAGCTCCACGAGCATCTCCTCGACCACGACGGTGCCGAACGACAGGGTGCCGGCGAAGCCGGCGTGCTCGCCGGACGCGCTCACCCCGATCGTCGGGCCCAGCACCAGGCGGTCGTCCGCCTCGACGATCGCGGTCGCCACGGCCACGGCGATGCGGGTGTCGGTGTCGAAGGGCAGGTGCGGGCCGTGCTGCTCGCAGCTGCCCAGCGGCACGACGAGGACCCCCGGTCGGGCGTCGACCTCGGGCCAGGTGAGGCGGTCGAGCGACCGGGTCACCGCAACCCGACCCCCACCCCTCCCTTCTCGGGGTCCCGAGAACGGGGAGGGGTGGCTCACGGGAGGTAGCCCCACGTGCGGAGCTGGGCGAGGATCTCGTCCGCGGCCTCGTCGGGCGTCGCCTCGATCGTTCGGGGCGGGACGTGGTCGACCAGCGCGCCGGTGAGGGCGAGGATGCGATCCCGGGCGTGGTCGCCGTGCGGCGCGGGCATCACCCGAGCCCTGGGGCGGAGGGCGCTGACGCCGTGCAACGTCGTGCCGGGCGCGGACGGCGCCGCCGGCACCACCTCGACCTGCACGTCCAGGGCCTCCAGCGTGTTGGTGAGCGGAGCCCGGCGGAGCTGCGCGAGCGACCCCTCGACCGAGAGCACCATCGGCGCCGTGACCTCGAGCCGCTCGGCGCGGCCACCGCCGAGGCGCCGGGTCGTGAGGACCCGCCCGGCCTCCGCCGGATCGAGGGCGATCAGCCCCAGGGCCTGGGCTGCCCCGAGGTCGTGGGCGAGGAAGGCGGGCACCGAGCCCGAGCCCCGGTCGAGGGAGTAGTCCCCGCAGAGGACGACGTCGTGACCGTCGAGGACCTCCGCCAGCACCGAGGCGACGGCCGGGGATTCGGCATCGGCCGGTGCGTCGATGCGCACCGCCCGTGCAGCGCCGGCGGCGACGAGCTCGCGGAGCGCCGGTTCGGCCTCGGCGGGGCCGGCGCACACCACCGTGACGGTCCCGTCCCAGACCGCGCCGAGGCGCAGGGCGACCTCGACCGCGGCGCGGTCGGCGGCCGACCAGCCCGACGAGCGGACGTGGGTGCGCACGTGTCCCGTGACGAGGTCGACCTCGGGCCGGAGGTCGACCCACTTGAGGCAGGCGGCGATGCGCATCGTCACGTCCGCCGGAAGACGACGCCCTGGCCGCCGTCGGGATACGTCCACGTGATGGCGCCCTCGGTGTTGCACACCATGTAGCAGGTGCCGCACTCGAAGCACTGCTCGTAGTTGAAGAGGATGCCGCCGTCGCTCGTGGGCACGAACAGCTTCGCCGGGCAGGCGATCACGCACTGCTGGGTGGTGCAGCCGCGACACGAATCGCCGTCCACGGTGATGTGGGCGCGCTCGGACACCCGGAAGTCGACGAGCGCCATCCGGTCCTCGAACCCGACCTCGGGATAGGTGTCGCTCATCCGAAACCTCGGAACGCCGTCCAGCCGTCGCGGGCCAGGTCCCGCAGGCGGACGCCCGACGCCGACAGCTCGCTCTTGGCGATGTGCAGGAACCCCGGCTTGGGGCGGGGGTTCGTGACGGTGAACACGCGCTCGACCACGTTCGCCACCATCTGCGGCATCTGCCGTTGCATGCGATCGCTCATGACGAGGTGCGGCACCGGTGCGAGCTTGCGGTGATCGCTGAGCACGAAGCCGTGCTCGAGGCGGCGCCGGTAGCCGGCCAACCCGGTCGCTGTGGTGTCCCCGAGGCGGATCGCCTCGGCGGCCGCCTGTCCCGCGGCCATGCCCGCACCGATGGCGAAGTTGACGCCCTCCAGCCAGATGCCGGCGGCGAGGCACATCGCGGCGGCGTCGCCGGCGACGAGCATCCCGTCGGTGACCAGCTCGGGCATCATGCCGAAGCCCGCCTCGGGGATGACGTGGGCGCTGTACTCCTTGAGCTCCGCGCCCTCGACGAGCGGTGCGATCGACGGGTGGGCCTTCAGCTGGGTGATCAGCTCCTCGGGGCGCTTCGACTGCGCCGCGAGCGCGGGTAGCTGGAGCACGAGCCCGACCGACAGCGTGTCGAGGTTCGTGTAGAGGAACCCGCCGCCGGGGATGCCGTCGGTGCAGCCCAGGATCTCGATGTCGACGCCGTGGTCCCCACGGACGCCGAAGCGCTCCTCGATCACCTCGCGAGGCAGGGCGAGCGTCTCCTTGACGCCGACCGTGAAGTTCTCGGCCTCGGTGTGCGGGTAGAGCCCGGCCTCCTTGGCCAGGAAGCTGTTGACCCCGTCGCACGCGATCACGACCCGGGCCCGGAGGTCGCCGTCGGGGCGGTCGGTGCGCACACCGGCGATCCGGCCGTGCGAGTCACGCAGCAGTCCGACGGCCGTGGTGCTGCACACGAGGCGGGCGCCGGCCTCCGTCGCCTTCGACGCCAGCCACTCGTCGAAGTCGGGTCGGTACGCGGTGGCGCCGTTGTACGGGGGCTTGCCCCAGCTCTCCGTGCGGAAGTCGACGGTCAGCGCCTGCGTCGGCGTCTGGATCATCGTCGAGCGCCGCGTCACCCACCGCTGGATGGGCGCTTCCTCCCACCACCGAGGGACGAGGCCGTCGAGCACCCGGCCGTAGATCACGCCGCCGTACATGTTCTTGGACCCGGGGAAGGGGCCGCGCTCGAGCAGGATCACCGACAGCCCGGCGCGGGCGGCGGCGATGGCGGCGGCGCTGCCGGCAGGCCCGGCACCGACGACGAGGACGTCGACGTCGTGCTCCCCCGTGGGGCCGTCCACCGGGCGGACCGGATCAGGCGACATCGCGCGCCCCCGGACCCGCACCCGGCTCGGCATCAGCGGTGCCCGACGCCCGGACACCGAGCCGCTCCGCCAGCGCGGCGAGCGTCCCGACGGCATCGGCGACGACCGCGAGGTCCGCCATGGCCATCATCGGGCAGTGCGAGTCGACGTTCACCGAGATCACGTGCTCCGGGTGGCCGAGGCCCGCGGTGTGCTGCACGGCGCCCGAGATGCCGAACGCCAGGTACAGGCGGGGGTCGACGACCACCCCGGTCGTGCCGATCTGGCGGGTGTGCGGGACCCAGCCGGCGTCGGTGACGACACGGGTGGCGCCCATCGAAGCACCCATCGCAGCGCCGACCTCGGTGAGCTGCGCGAAGGTCGCAGCCGACGCCTCACCCATGAGCCCAGCGCCTCCACCGACGATGCGCGGCGCCTCGGCGAGGTCCATCGTGGCGGCGTCGGGCGGGAGGAGCTCGAGGAGGCGCGGTTCGTGACCTGCGTCGGAGGCCGCCGCGTCGGACGGGGCGGCCAGCCGGCGCACCGTCGGCGGCACCCCGGCGGGGGCGTGCTCGACGCCGCGGACGCCCGGCTGCAAGGTGGCGACGAACGGGCCGTGCGGGACCACGTCGTGCCGGACCAGACCCCCGTGCCGGGCCACCGCAGCGGTCGGCGGGGTCTCCCCGACTCGCACCTCGACCGCGCCCGCGACGAGCGGGCGGCCGAGGATGGCCGCCAGCCGGGGCGCCACGTCGCGCCCGTCGGACGAGGCAGGCAGCAGCACGACCTTCGACGACCGCAGGTGCGGTGCCAGCGCGGCCGCCCACGCACCGGGAGCGAAGGCACCGAGCTCGAGCACCTCGACCTCGTCGACCCCGTGGAGGTGGAGCGACGAGACCGCCTCGTCGATGCCGTC
>JAEZFI010000337.1 GCA_023437745.1 Actinomycetes bacterium | reverse complement strand
GCCCGGCGGCTACGGCGACGTGCAGATCGTGGACGTCCCGGGGCCTTCCGGTCCCGTGGCGGTCGTCGTCGACCTGACCGGCGACAACCTGGGACCGCGCCGGGCCGACGAGGTCATCGCCCAGTGGGCCGCCCTGTCCCGTCGGTTCCCCTCGGCGCAGATCGCGACGGCGACCCTCGACGACGTCGCTGCGGTGATGGCCGCGACGGCCGAGACGTTGCCGGTGCTCGACGCGGAGATCGGCGACACGTGGATCCAGGGCGTCGGCAGCGACCCCGGCAAGACCGCTGGCTTCCGGGAGCTGTGTCGACTGCGTCGCCGCTGGATCGACTCCGGTCTCGTCGCGGCCGACGACCCGTCGCTGCGGGCGGCGTCGACCTCGCTGCTGTGCGTCGCGGAGCACACCTGGGGCCTGGACCAGAAGACGCACTGGCCCGACACCACGCACTGGTCCGCCGATGCGCTGGCGTCGCTGCTCGCCGAGCCACGCGCTGGCGATGCCAGCGCGATCTCCGGTGATCCATCGACACATCGTGTCGACGGATCACCGGAGTTGGGCCCGGGCGCGGCTCGGGCGTTCGCCGCGAGCTGGGAGGAGCAGCGGCGTTACCTCGACGCGTTCGTCGACCGGCTCGGCGAGGGCGGTCGCGACGATCTGGCCGACGAGGCGCGACGGGCGCTCGCTGCGACGCGCACGGTCGTGCCGCGCGTCGGCGTGGCTGGCGGCGCTGCTGCTCGGTCGGAGGTCGAACCGGCCTCCGAGACCCACGACGTCGCCCTCGCCGACGCGACCTCTGGTGGTGCCGCGAAGCCGAGTCACGACGAAACAGGAGCGGCCACGGCCCGGCTCGGCGACCTGGCGCTCACATTCGACATCGACGGCGCGGTCATCGGACTGCATGGCGTGGACGGGCACAGCGCAGACGGGCACGACTTGGCGTCGCCCGACGCGCCGCTGGCGCGGCTCGCGTTCCAGACCTTCGACGCGGCCGACTTCGAACGCTGGTACTCGACCTACAACGCCGGCACGACCGACGAGGACCAGTGGTGGGCGCGGTGGGACAACACCAAGCCGGGCCTCGACGGCTCCGGCGCGGTGTCGCGCTGGTGGACGCCGCGGCTGACCGAGGTGGTCGAAGGCGACGACGAGGTCGTCGCCGTGTTGGCGTTCGACACACCCGCCGACGCACCGGTCTCGCTGCCGGCCAGGGTGGAGCTGACCGTGCATCGTGTCGACGGCGACGACGCCGCCATCGAGTTCGAGCTGCAGTGGTTCGACCGCCCCGCCGCCCGATGGCCGGGTGCGGTCTGGTGGACGTTCGCCCCGCCGGTCGAGCAGCCCGAGCGCTGGCGCATGTCGAAGCTGGACGAGTGGGTGTCACCGTTCGAGGTGGTCGGCGGCGGTGGGGTGCACCTGCACTGCGCCGACCGGGTGCGCCACGGCGCGGCGGGTGTGGAGCTCGAGCTGATCGACACCTCGCTCGTCGCGCCGGGACGTCCACGCCTGCTCGAGTGGCCGCCCGTGCCGGTCGACCTGTCCGACGGCTGGAACCTCTGCCTGCACGACAACGTGTGGGGCACGAACTTCCCGATGTGGGACGATGGCGCGCGCAGGTTTCGCGTGCACCTCCGCTGGGCACGTGCCGGTGCATGGAGGACGTCGTGACCTTCGGTGCGGTCGAGATGCAGATCATGCTGACGATCCTCGGGGCGGTCGCGTTGGGCGCCGTGTTGTGCGTGCTCGCGCTCCTGTTGGTGCGCGGCCGCTTCGGGACCGCTCGGCGGCGGGTCGTGTTCGACCTGACCGAGGTCGCCTCGCACGATGTTCCCAAGGGAGCGGTGCTACGCCGCTCGGCTCGCTGCATGGGTCACTCGGCCGACCGGGCGCCGGTGCGGGGCACCGGCGTGCTGTGGCTGACCGATGACACGTTGGGCTTCTCGGTGCGCGAGCCGCGCAGCGTGTTCACCATCGACCTGGTCGACGTCGTGTCGGTGTCCGCTCGCCAGGTCGTGCGGCGCCCCGGTGTGCGACCGATCCGCAGCAAGGACCGGTCGTTCGTCGTCGTGGAGTGGGGGACCGGCGACGGCGGCACCGCGATGGTGTCGTGGCGGCTCGACCCCGAGGTCGGCGAGGCGTCCGAGCAGGAGTGGGTCGAGGCGATCGACCGTGCCCGTGTCGTGCAGGAGATCCGCGCCGCCGATGCGCCCGTCGAGTGGCCGACGGTCTGACCGCATCCACGCCCAGGGCGGCGCCGAGGTCCGTGCCGGCCTGGGCCGATCGGTGGGCCCCGTGGGGCTCGAACCCACGACCGATGGATTAAAAGTCCACTGCTCTACCAACTGAGCTAGAGGCCCGGGGGTTCCGCAGAAGGCTCAGCGGAACTCTGGAGGTAGATCTTCCCACAGCCGTGAAGGCACGCTGGGTCCCCGCCGTGCCGTTCGTCGGGCACAACACAACACTTGAGGCAAAGATTGCTCTGCGCGAGGTCGTCTTCGTTGCACGTGCCATGCCCGAGCACCGCGGACCGCGCCCGCACATCGTCAAGTAGGCCCCAACCAGCCTGACCTGATAGCAGGAGTGAGATGACCGGTAGATCACCGCGGTCAGGCCACAGACCCGTGGGATGCTTGCCAGGCGACTCAGGAGTGCTCGGCCGGCGGCGCTGCGGCTGACGCGGGTCGGGTCGAGGCGGCGATCACGTCGGCGAAGAAGCCGTCGAGTCGGTTGAAGAGCGCGAGGAAGGCCTCGAGGTGTTCGGGGGACTCGGCGTACACGGCGTCCGACATGTGCCGGTGCAACTCGTTGACGCCATCCGCCACGATCGCCCCCTTCTCGGTCACGCGCACCACACGGGCCTTCCAGTTGCCTGGCGGGTTCTCGACAGTGACGAGGCCGCGGGACCGCATGCCCTTGAGCGCCTGTGACACCGCGGACCGGGTCACTCCGATGCGATCCGCGAGGTCGCTCGGGGAGATCCCCCCGGTGGCGGCGATCAGCTGGCAGGCCTCTGCCTCGACCATCGTCAACCGATCGCCGGTCCCGTAGTCGCGGGCCAGTCGTCGATTGCGCTGCACCTTGTCGAAGACGCGCAGCATCGCGGTGGTCACCGCCGCTTCCAGGTCTGCTTGCGATCGGGGGTCGGCCACGTCACCTCCTGCTGTTGACGCAATCTACCAAGCGACGCGATAGTGAAGCGCCTGCATCATCCAGGAGCTTCATCGAGGGGTCGGTGCTCGTCATCGGGCGATGAGTCGACGGGTGATGAACCGGGGCGTTCGAACAGGGGGACTTCAATGGCAGTGGCGACGGAGCCGAGCAGCGAACTCGGCGAACGTGATGCATCCGGAGCGCGTGGGTTGTCCTCGCTTCAGAAGGGCCTCATCGCGGTAGTGGCGCTCTGGTTTGCCTTGATCCCCCTCTTCTGGTTCCTCGAGGTCCACCTCGGCGTCTCCCAAGGGGTTGCCTCGAACACCATGGTCCTGTTCCACGTCGCGCTGTTCGCGACGGCGCTGGCGCTCCCGTGGATGCCGCTGCCGGGTCAACGAGGCCGAACCCGGGCGGAGAAGCTCAGCGCCACGGTGATCGTGTGGATCTTCATATGCCTGACGCCACGGTTCATCTGGGAGCTGCCGTGGCTGCTCTTCCTGGACCAGATCCGCGACGGCGTCCAGAACGGATCGTTGTGGACCTACGTGTGGTCGCCGTACCTCGTCGGCGGCGACGCCCGCTACCTCAACGGCGACTCGCTCGTGGTCACACTGGAGTGGATCGCGTTGTTCGTCGGCGCCTTCGAGCTCTACGCGATCGTCCAGTTCTTCCGGAACGGCAAGCAGTTCACGAACAACCAGCTGGGCCTCATCATGGGCGGCATGATCGTCGAGGTCACCCTCCCGGCGGTCTACTTCGGCACGGAGATCGCCAACAACATGGAGAACGTGTCGAGCCTGGCCGACATGTTGATCAAGTTCGTCCTGCTCAACATCTTCTGGTGCACCATGCCGCTCGTCACTTACTTCTGGGGCGTTCGGCGCCTCGCCAGCCAGCACCTCTCCGTGACGTTCTGAGCACATGGCCATGCGACTGAGATCATGGAAGTGGGCAGGAGTCACGGCGGTGATCGCCCTCGCTGCGTCGGCGTGCGGCGCGACCGGGGATGCACAGTCGAGTACCCAGGAGTCCGAGAGCGGCAGCACCCCGAGCACCGTCGAATCCGCACCCTCGGGGGCTTTCGGTGACCTCGAAGACGTGTGCGGGCCCGGCGACGCGACTCTCGCGGAGGGCGAGGCCGGCACGAGTGCCCCCGGCACGATCAACGTCGGTGTGGCGACGGACCGCAACAGCGACATCCGTCCCGGTCTCAACAAGGAGATGTGGGACGCCTCCGTGGCGTTCGCCGAGTGGTGCAACGCTGCCGGCGGCATCCAAGGTCTCGAGATCAACCTCGTCGAGCTCGACGGCGCGCTCTTCAACGTCGAGGCCGCCATGACCACCGCGTGCACCGACGTGTTCGCGATGGTCGGCGGAGGCTTCGCACAGGACCAGCTCGAGTTCTCCGGTAAGGACGACAGCGACATCGACCTGTGCGGGCTCGTCGACATCCCCGCCTTCGCCGCATCAACGGTCAAGGCGAGCTCGCTCAGCCAGGTGCTGCCACTCGTGAACGTGCCCTCGGATCAACCGCTGACGTGGCTGCGGGACTACCAGGAGCTCGACCCGGAGAATTCGAAGACCGCTGCGATCGTCTACGCCGACATCCCGAGCATCGTCGAGCTCCGGGACAAGTACGAGGCGGGCTTGACCGAGGTCGGCATCGAAACCGTCGACAGCGTCAACTACTCACCCGCTGGCCCCGCGGACTGGACTCCATACGTGCAGCGCGTGCTCGAGTCCGGCGCGACGACGGTGATGTGGATCGGCGAGACCACACTCGCCGCCACGTACTTCACCGCGCTCCGCCAGCAGGGCTGGGACGGCGTGCCGCTCCTCGAGTCGAACATCTACGACCCTCTGCTGTTCTCCGCCGGCAACGACGGTCCCGAAGGTGCCATCGTGCGCCAGAACATCCACCCGTTCGAAGAGGCCGACATCTGGCCCGCCACCCAGCAGTACCTCGACCTCGTCAACGAGGTGGTGCCCGACGGCTCCACCGGGACACTCGGCGTCGGGTCCACCAGCGCCTGGCTGCTCTTCGTCACCGCCGCCAACGTCTGCGCCGAACAGAACGATGGCGTCATCGCACGCACGTGCATCATTGAGCAAGCAGCAGCACAGAACGACTGGACCGGTGGTGGGCTCCACGCACCGCAGAACCCGGACACCCCGGACAAGGCCGCGGCGTCGAACTGCGGAATGCTCCTGGAAGCACGCGATGGCATCTTCACACGGCTCTACCCGGAGATCGGCGGCAAGGACGACGACACCGACGGCTTCCATTGCCCCGACGACGGTGTCCTCAGGATCCCCTGAGCAAGAGCCCACCTCGACGTTTGCCCCAGATCCACCCGGGGCGTGGCCGCTACCGATGCTCCTAGTGGGCGTGCGTGATAGGGCAGGTCGCGACGACCGAAAGCAAACATCCGGATCGGCAATGCAGGAGCGTTGGAAGCCCGGAAGGTCTTTGCTTCGCTCCGTGCTACTTGGCGCTGGCGGACAACTCGGAACGGTAGAGGGGGTCACTCCGCTCCAGGCCGTTCCAGATCGGCAGAAGGAACCCTACCGGGGGCGACCCAGCGCGCCTGCAGCCAGCGCATTGACTCACTCGAAACCTCCGCGTGGTGGTCTTCGTTGCCTCATCTAGGAATCTCCGGTTCGAGGGCGGGTGCCGCTACGCCTGAACGATGGAGCTTTCGATGGCGCAGCGGCGTGCGGTCA
>JAEZFI010000316.1 GCA_023437745.1 Actinomycetes bacterium | reverse complement strand
TCGCCCCGCTGGCGCGCAACCCGACCGTCCAACCGGCTGCCGAGAAGCGGTCGCCCTCGCGGGACACGAGGGTCGCCTCGGGGTGGGCGACCGCGGCGTCGCACGCCTCGATCCAGGTGGCGCCGGCACACGCGACGTGCCCGACCAGCGCATCGAGGACCTCGTCCACGCCGGGCCGGGAGCCCCGCACGTGCGCCCGCACCGGCTCGCCCACCGCGGCGGGTGGCGCCGGCGACGCCGTACGACCGAGGACGATCAGCGACGCGGCCGACCCGTCGGTCCCGAGCTGCTCCAGTGCCCGCCGGGCCGCAGCGACGTCGTTCACCACGACCGCGCTGAGCGCCTCGGCGAGCGCCGCTTCGACGGCTGCCTCCCAGCCGGCATCGACGTCGATGACGTCGAGCAAGGTGCCCACCACGCCGTCCAGGGTGGCGAGTCGCTCGGCACCCGCCCGCTGGCGAGCGGAGTCCAGCGCGCTCTGCAGCGCCTCGGCCCGCGCCTCCCAGCGGTGTCGCTCCTCGGCGGTGGCCGCCGAGCGGGCCTCGGCCTCGGTCCGGGCGACAGCCGTCCGCTCCGCCGACTCGCTCGTCGTCGCCACCGCCCTGGTCAGCACGTCGACCTGGGCCTGCGACTCCTCGATGACCTCGGTCGACCGCTCGGCCTCTGCCGAGAGGCGCCTCCCGCGGGATTCGAGGGCCTCCAGCTGCGAGCGCAGCCGCTGCTCGTCGAGGCGCGCCCGGTCGCTCGCCGCGCGCAGCGCCGCTGCTTCGGCGCGCACCTCGGCGGCCTCACCGGTGGCGGCGGAGATGCCGTCGCCCCAGTCGGCGTCGAACTGGGTCCGAGCGCGATCGAGCGCCGCGACGGCCTCGGTCAGCCGCGCCTCGTCGCCGGCCGTCCCCTGCTCCTCGTCGAGGATCGCTGCGAGGTCGGCGGTCAGCTGCGCGTGCTCGCTCTCGAGGCTCGCGACCACCGTCTGGTCGACGAAGGCCGTGCGCTCGCGGTCCAGGTTGCGGCCGCGCTCGGTGAGCACCGCCGCCAGACCCAGGCCCCGCTCGCGCAGGGACTCGTAGCGCACCAGCGCGTCGCCGAAGTCCGGGCCGCCCATCGCCGAGAGCTGAGCTTCGGTCGAGATGACCTGCGTGTCGAGCTGGGCGAGCGTCGCGCGTACGTGGCGCTCCTCGGTGCGGAGGTCCGACTGCTGCCGCGCGGAGTCGGCGAGCTGGGTGCGGAGGCGGGCGATCTCACGACCGGCGAGGTGGAGGCGCAGCGCGTTCAGCTCGGCGACCACGGAGCCGTGGCGCCGGGCGGCGTCGGCCTGGCGCTCGAGCGGACGGAGCTGCCGCCGGACCTCGCGAAGCAGGTCCTGGATGCGGGTCAGGTTCGCCTCGGTCGCCGCCAGCCGACGCTCGGCCTTCTCCTTGCGTCGCCGGTACTTGAGGACGCCGGCCGCCTCCTCGATGATGAGGCGCCGCTCCTCGGGACGGGCGTTCAGCACGGCGTCGATCTGGCCCTGCGAGATGATCACGTGCTGCTGGCGGCCGACGCCCGAGTCGGAGAGCAGCTCCTGGATGTCGAGGAGCCGGCACGGGACCCCGTTGATGGCGTACTCGCTGTCACCGCTGCGGAACAGCGTGCGGCTGAGGGTGACCTCGGTGAACTCGATCGGCAGCATGCCGTCGGAGTTGTCGATCGTGAGCGAGACCTCGGCACGGCCGAGCGCCGGTCGCTTGGTCGACCCGGCGAAGATCACGTCGTCCATCTTCTGCGAGCGGACGGCGGAGGGTGCCTGGGCGCCGAGCACCCAGCCGATCGCGTCGACGACGTTCGACTTGCCGGAGCCGTTGGGCCCGACGACGACGGTGACGCCGGGTTCGAGTTGCAGCTGTGCCGGGTCCGCGAAGGACTTGAAGCCCTTGATCTGCAACATCTTCAGGAACACGTGGGTCTCCCGCCGGCGCCAGGGCTACATCTGCGACTGCTCACAGTAGTAGGTGGTCCCGTTGCCGAATCTCGCCTTCACGACGGGTCCGCGGGCCCGCGGGGACATCTGGCCGTCGCGCCCGTACACCGCGAGCATCGGGCTGTAGCCGCCCGACTTTCCGGCCAGGTCGGTCCAGCCGTCGGGGCCCACCGTGCTTCCGCCGTGCTTGATCGCCTCGTGGATGATCTCGATGGTGGCGCGGTACAGGCGCCGGATCTCCTGCGTGGACAGCGACTGCGGCGTCCGGTCGAAGCGGAGACCGGCCTCGAACAGGATCTCGTCGGAGTACATCGTCCCCACGCCCACCAGGAACGACGGGTCCATGAGGATGGACTTGAGCTTTCCCTGGCGGCGGATCAGACGCTCACCGAAGGTCGTCCAGGAGATCGGTGCGTCGGCGAGGTCGAACCCGGTCCGACCGGCCGTCGCGGCCACCTCGTCCTGGGGGATGACGAACAGCTCCGCCTGCTTGGACGGATCGACGACCCGCACGCCGCCGTGCTGGGTGAACACCAGCGTCGCGACGAGGCCCTTGGGCGCGACGTCCTTGGACTGGCTGCGCACCAGGCGCCCCTTGTCGCCCAGCACGACGCAGAGGGCGTCCCCCGAGTCGAGCTTGATGACGAGGGTCTCCCCCACGCGGCTCACGCCCTCGAGCTTCTGCCCTTCGAGCTTCGAGGCGAAGATCTTCTTGTTCGTGTTCCGCTTCACGACGGCGGGGACCGCCACCTCGACCGTCTTGACCTTCTTGCCCGACAGCTCCTTGTCCGCGTCGCGGCGGAGGATCTCCAACTCGGGTAGCTCAGCCATCGTGGGCTCCAGTCTCCGAAGGGGTGTCCCCCTCCAGTCGCGCGGCGGCCAGGCGGCGCCACGCCATCTCTGCGGCCGCTTGTTCGGCCTCTTTCTTGGATCTGCCGGTGCCGGAACCCACGACGCCGTCCTGGAGCGCCACCTGGGCGGTGAACTCCTTCGAGTGGTCGGGGCCGGTCTCGGACACCACGTACGCCGGCGGCCCCACCGTGAGGGCGGCCGCCAGCTCCTGCAGGCGCGACTTGAAGTCGCTGAACTCGCCGGTCTCGACGAGCGCGAGGGTGTCGGCGAGCAGGTGGAGGATGACCTCACGTGCCGCCTCCAGCCCCGCGTCGAGGTAGATGGCACCGAAGACGGCTTCGAGCGCGTCGGCCAGGATCGACGCCTTGTCGGCGCCGCCCGTGGACTGCTCGCCCCGGCCCAGGAGGATGAACGGGCCGAGGTCGATCGCCCGGGCCACCGTCGACAGGGTCCGCCAGTTGACCAGCTCGGCGCGGAGGCGGGCCAGGATCCCCTCGGGGGCGTCGGGCATGGCATGGAACAGACGGTCGGTGACCACCAGCCCGAGCACCGAGTCGCCGAGGAACTCCAGGCGCTCGTTCGACTCGACCCCGCCGTTCTCCGCGCACCAGGAGCGGTGCCGGAGCGCCAGCTCGATCAGCGAGAGGTCGGCGAAGTCGTGACCGGTGCGGGCAGCCAGCTCCTGGGCGTGCGACTCAACCAAGGCGCTGGAGCACGTACTCGATGGTGTCGGACACGGAGTGCAGGTCCTCGAGGTCGTCGTCGTCGAGGTGGAAGCCGACCGTCCGCTCGCCGAGCTCCTCCTCGATGCCCTCCGCCAGCTCGATCACCGCCATCGTGTCGATGTCGAGCTCCTCGAAGGTCGCGGTCTCGGGCACGTCGTCGGGGTCCACACCAGCGACGTCGGCCACCCGCTCCCGCACGAGGGCGGCGACGGTCTCGCGGTCGATCGGGTTGCGGTGCGTGTGGGTCTCGGCGGGCAACAGTTCTCCTGGGCTGCCGGGGCCTCTACGTGCACTCGAGCGTGACCCACGGACGGCGCGACAGAACCTGGATCATATCCTTGAACTCGCAGCCGTGTGGGATGACGTCAGGTCACACGAAAGAGCCCGACGCGACCCTTCAGTCGACCTCGATGGCCTGCCGACCGTGGTACCAGCCGCAGTTGCCGCACACCACGTGGGGCAGCTTCGTCGTTCCGCAGCGGGGGCAGAGGCTCCGTGACGGCAGGTCGAGGCGCCAGGCGGACGACCGTCGGCTGCGGCTCTTCGACTTGGAGGTCTTCTTCTTCGGGACGGCCATGATGGCTCCTGCGCTGGGTGCCCGGGTCGGACCCAGGCGACGTCTCACGGGCGCGCCACGGTGGCGGCGCGGAGCAGCGAT
>JAEZFI010000281.1 GCA_023437745.1 Actinomycetes bacterium | reverse complement strand
TGACCGCCGGTGGGCGGGTACTGAACGTGACCGGGCGAGGGCGGACCATCGCGGTGGCCCGAGAACGCGCGTACGCCGGGGTGGCTGAGATCAGCTGGCCCGGGATGCAGCATCGAACCGACATCGCTGCGCTGGCGGCGGAACTGGAGCAGGGATGACCTACAAGGTGGCGATCCTCATGGGATCGGCGAACGACATGGACAAGATGACGCCGGCGGCCGACACGCTGGCCTCGTTCGGCGTCGAGGCCGACGTGCGGGTGATGTCCGCGCACCGGACCCCGGCCAAGGTCGCCGAGTTCACGCGCAGCGCCCGGGAGAACGGGTACGCCGCGATCATCTGCGGTGCCGGCATGGCGGCGCACCTCGCGGGTGCCGTGGCCGCCAACACGACTCTGCCGGTCGTCGGGGTACCGCTGTCGGGAGGTGCGCTCGACGGGATCGACGCCCTGTACTCGACGGTCCAGATGCCCCGCGGCATCCCCGTCGCGACGGTGGCCGTGAACGGGTCGATGAACGCGGCGCTGCTGGTCGTCCAGATGCTGGCCATCTCGGACGCCGACCTCGCCGCCCGCCTCGACACGCACCGCGAGGAGATGGCCTCGGCCTGACTTCCTACGAGTAGTCGAAGATGGGCTTGGTCGGGTCGAACTGCTCCTCTTCGTACACGGTGACCTCGCGCACCGCCTCCTTCCGGCGACCGAACCCTCGGGTCCGGGCCGGCTTGCGGGCGGTGGCGGCGTTGCCGCGGTGGCGCACCCCGGAGAACGTGAGCGCGCAGGCGATGCACATCGGCGGGCGTCGCTCGCCGAACGGGAAGACGAGGCACTCGTCGCAGTACCCGTCGCCGCACTGGCTGCAGTCGCCGGCTGACAGGTTGGCGGTGTGCTTCATGCAGCAGTCGCTCATCGTGCTCCTCGACCCGGGTCCGACCGACGGTGGTCGTCGTTGACGTATCGGCGCGCCGGTCGGAAACCCTGAGCGAACCGAGCCGCTCGGCCCAGGCGACCGGGACGTCGACTCGGACGGATCGGGCGGCCGAACGTAGTCTCGGCCGGTGAGCGACAACGCAGTCCCGAACGTGCTGGCCGACCGCTACGCCAGCGACGCGATGGTCGAGATCTGGTCGCCCCGGGCCAAGGTGCGCACGGAGCGCGAGCTGTGGATCGCCGTGATGAAGGCGCAGCGCTCGCTGGGGGTGGACGTGCCCGAGGCGGCGATCGCCGCCTACGAGGCGGTCCTCGACGACATCGACCTGGCGTCGATCGACGAGCGCGAGCGCGTGACGCGCCACGACGTGAAGGCGAGGATCGACGAGTTCTGCGCGCTGGCAGGACACGAGCACATCCACAAGGGGATGACCAGCCGTGACCTGACCGAGAACGTGGAGCAGCTCCAGATCCGGCGGGGGCTCGAGCTCGTCCGCGACCGGATCGTCGCCGCGCTCGTCCGTCTGGCCCGGCGTGCCGCCGAGTGGTCGGAGCAGCCCCTCACCGCCCGCACCCACAACGTCGCCGCGCAGACCACCACGCTGGGCAAGCGCTTCGCCAACGCCGGCCAGGAGCTCCTCGGGGCCTACGACCGGATCGAGGACCTGCTGGCCCGACTCCCGCTGCGCGGCATCAAGGGGCCCGTCGGCACCCAGCAGGACCAGCTCGACCTCCTGGGATCGTCCGAGAAGGTGGGCGAGCTGGAGCGGGCGATCGCTCAGCACCTCGGCTTCGCCCACACGCTGACCAACGTCGGCCAGGTGTACCCCCGCAGCCTCGACCTCGACGTGGTGTCCGCCCTCGTGCAGGCGGCGGCCGGCCCCGCGAGCCTCGCCACGACGCTCCGCCTGATGGCGGGCCATGAGCTGTCGACGGAGGGCTTCCGTCCCGGCCAGGTCGGCAGCTCGGCCATGCCGCACAAGATGAACAGCCGGAGCTGCGAGCGCGTGTGCGGGTTCGCCACCGTCCTCACCGGCTACCAGACGATGGTCGCCGGGCTGTCCGGCAACCAGTGGAACGAGGGCGACGTGTCCTGCTCGGTCGTCCGGCGGGTGGCGCTCCCGGACGCGTTCTTCGCCATCGACGGCCTGTACGAGACGTTCCTCACGGTGCTCGACGACCTGGGCGCCTACCCGGCCGTGATCGACGCCGAGCTCCAGCGGTACCTCCCGTTCCTGGCGACCACGAAGATCCTCGTGGCGGCCGTGAAGGCCGGGGTGGGGCGGGAGCAGGCCCACGAGGCGATCAAGGAGCACGCCGTCGCGGTGGCGCTCGAGATGCGGGAGCGCGGCAGCGGTCGCAACGACCTGGTCGACCGCCTGGTCGCGGACCCTCGCCTCGGCCTCGCTCCCGGGGCGCTCGACGGCGTCCTCGACGACCCGCTGTCGTTCACCGGTGCGGCCGGCGCGCAGACTGCGGCGTTCGTGGCGGCGGTGGAGGCGATCGCCGCCCGGCACGGCGCCGCGGCCGCCTACGATCCTGGCTCGATCCTCTGAACCGTCGCCGACCCCCAGCGAGCACATCATGCCCATCGAACTGCCCCATCGGTACTCCGGGAAGGTCCGGGACATCTACGACGCCGGCGACGGCCGCCTGCTGATGGTCACGTCCGACCGCCTCAGCGCGTTCGACGTGATCCTCGACGAGCCCATCCCGCACAAGGGTCGGGTCCTCACCGCCGTCAGCGCCTTCTGGTTCGAGCAGTTCGCAGGCAGCGTCGGCTCGCACCTCATCTCGACCGCGATCGAGGACGTGGACGGTGTGTCCGGCGACAGCGTGGACGAGCTGCGGGGCCGCATCATGCTCTGCCACGAAGCGGAGATGCTGCCGATCGAGTGCATCGTGCGCGGCTACATCACCGGGTCGGCGTGGAAGGAGTACCGCACCTCGGGGACGATGCACGGCGCGGCGCTCCCCGAGGGACTGCTCGAGTCGTCGCAGCTGCCCGAGCCCGTCTTCACCCCGTCCACGAAGGCCGACGAGGGCCACGACATGAACATCTCGTTCGACGAGGCCGTGAACCTCGTGGGCCGAGAGATGGCGGAGCGGGCGCGCGACGTGTCGCTCGACCTGTACCGCCGCGGCGCCGAGCTGGCAGCCGAGCGCGGCATCATCATCGCCGACACGAAGTTCGAGCTGGGCCTCGTCGACGGCGAGCTGGTCCTCGCGGACGAGGTGCTCACCCCCGACTCGTCGCGCTTCTGGCCGGCGGACGCCTGGAGCCCGGGCTCCACGCCGCCCTCGTTCGACAAGCAGCCGGTGCGGGACTACCTCGAGACGCTCGACTGGGACAAGCAGCCGCCGCCGCCCCCGCTGCCGGCGGAGGTCGTGGCGTCCACCAGCGCCAGGTACCGCGAGGCCTACGAGCGGATCACCGGTCGCGACTTCGCCGCCTGGCCGGGTGTGACGCCCGCCTGACCCCGGCCGGTCCGGGGTCCCGGCCCCATCTGCAAAGCTGAGGGCATGACGTTCGACGTGTCGGTGGAAGTGTCGTTGAAGCCCGGTGTTGCAGACCCTCAGGGGGCCACGATCGAGCGCTCGCTGGGCTCGCTCGGCTTCGAGGGGATGCGCGACGTGCGGGTCGGCAAGTCGATCCGGTTCACGATCGACGCAACGGACGAGGCTGCTGCCCGCTCGTCGGTCGAGGACGTGTGCCGCCGGTTCCTCACCAATCCGGTGATCGAGGACGCCGGCATCGAGCTGACGGCGGTCGGCTGATGGCGACCGTCGGGATCATCCGATTTCCCGGCTCGAACTGCGAGTTCGACGTCGCGGAGGTCGTGAGCCAGCTCGGGGGGACGTCGGAGCTGCTTTGGCACGAGTCGGCGGATCTCGGCGGTGTGGACGCCGTCGTCGTGCCCGGCGGCTTCGCCCATGGCGACTACCTGCGCCCGGGGGCCATCGCCCGCTTCTCGCCGATCATGGGTGCCGTGTCCCGCTTCGCCGCGGACGGCGGCCCCGTCGTCGGGATCTGCAACGGCTTCCAGGTGCTCACGGAGGCAGGTCTGCTCCCGGGTGCGCTGCAGAAGAACGCAGGGTTGAAGTTCCGCTGCGAGATGACCGAGCTCGAGGTGGTCAGCACCGACTCGGCGCTCACGAACCTGTGCACGGTCGGTGCGAAGCTGCGAATTCCCATCAATCACTTCGAGGGGAACTACACATGTGACACCGAGACCCTCGCTCAATTGAGGGATCAGGATCAGATCGTGTTGCGATACACGAGCAATCCGAACGGCTCGATGGGCGACATCGCCGGCGTCTGCAACGAGGGTCGGAACGTCGTGGGCCTCATGCCGCATCCCGAGCGCGCCGCGCACGAGCTGCTGGGGTCGACCGACGGGATGGTCCTCGTCGGATCGCTGCTGGCGGCCGCCGGCGCGAGCGATGCCCGCGCCGGCGTCACCGCCTCGGTCTGATCGACCGGCTCAGCGGCCGGAGCGGCTGATGCTCGCGCGGCGCAGCACGTCGGCCGGCACGCCGGCTTCACGCCAGGCTGCGTAGCTCAATCCCTTCGATTCGGAGTAGGCCTTCGCCACCTCCACGAAGTTGTCCTCCAGCGCCGACAGGTCGACGGTGGCGTCCATGTGCTCGAGCTCGGACTGCAGGTCCAGGCGCTCCTGGATCAACGACACACGACGAACCGGATCGGCATCGGGCAGCGCGTTCTCGATCGCGTCGAGGCGTGCGTTGATCGAGTCGGTGGTCCGCTTCCGCCCACGCTTGGGGCGGTTGGTCTCGAGCGCTTCGAGGTAGTTCTTGACCGCTCGTCCCATGGTGCGTCCGGCGGCCAAAGCCGCCTTGTGCTCGGCACTCATTTGCTTCTTCTTGGTGGGGGCCATGAGGGCATTTCACCACCATGACGGCGCGGATGCCAGCACCCCCTTCCACATCACCTCGGTCGTCGTCGGGTCGCGATGCATCTGCGGGGGGCGTCGCGGCCCATTTGACATGATCGGCCGAACTGTCTTCGCCCTATTTGCGTGAGGGTCGCACGGGCCGGCGGACCTCCGCGGGAGGGCCCGGACGGCGATGAAACATTTTCTGTCCTGGTGGCAATGACCGGCCGGACGTTGCCGTCGGTGGGGGTGAGCTCGCTCCCTCCCACCAGCCGGCACCTCCCGTCGGTACCGACCGGTCGTCCGCCCCGTCGGCTGGTCGGTGCCGACACCAACCACGTGCCCGGACCTCCGCAGGCGTGCGCTGAGAAGGGCTTCGCCTGCCGACGGGTAGGTTTGCCCCATGGCCGACGTCGAGGCGATCCCTGTCCACCGCGCCCTCGGGCTCACGGATTCCGAGCTGGACTCGATCCGCGAGATCCTCGGTCGCGAGCCGAACCACCTCGAGCTGGCCATGTACTCGGTGATGTGGTCGGAGCACTGCAGCTACAAGTCGTCGCGCATCCACCTCGGGCGCTTCCCGACCGAGGCCGAGTGGGTGCTCGTCGGCCCCGGCGAGGGTGCCGGCGTCGTCGACGTCGGGGACGGCATCGGCGCCGCCATCCGCATCGAGAGCCACAACCACCCCTCCGCCATCGAGCCCTACCAGGGCGCCGCCACCGGCATCGGCGGGATCCTGCGCGACATCTTCTCGATGGGCGCCCGGCCGATCGCCTCCATGGACCCCCTCCGGTTCGGGCCGCTCGACGACGCCCGCAGCCGCTGGATCGCCGAGGGCGTGGTGTCCGGGGTGTCCGGCTACGGCAACTCGGTGGGCGTCCCGACCGTCGGTGGCGAGGTCGTGTTCGACGAGACCTACCAGGACAACCCGCTGGTCAACGTGTTCTGCCTCGGCCTGCTGCCCCACGAGCGGTTGGTGCTGGGTCGTGCGTCGGGCACCGGGAACCTGGCGGTGCTGCTCGGCTCGTCCACCGGCCGCGACGGCATCGGCGGCGTGTCCGTCCTCGCCTCCGCGGGGTTCTCCGACGACGAGGCGGACGCCGAGAAGCGGCCGAGCGTGCAGGTCGGCGATCCCTTCGAGGAGAAGCGCCTCATCGAGGCCTGCCTGGAACTGCTCGACGCCGGGCTCGCCGTGGGCGTGCAGGACCTCGGCGGCGCCGGGCTCACCTGTGCCACGTCGGAGACGGCGTCGAAGGGCGGCGCGGGCATGGACGTGTACGTCTCGCGGGTCCACCAGCGCGAACCGGGCATGGAGCCGTTCGAGGTGATGACCTCGGAGTCCCAGGAGCGCATGCTCGCCATCGTCACCCCCGAGCACCTCGACGAGGTGCTCGCCCTCGCTCGCCGCTGGGAGATCCACGCGTCGGTGGTCGGCCGGGTCACGGGCTCGGGTCGGCTGCGCATCCTCGACCACGCCCCCGAGGACCTCGCCGACAGAGCGCCGACGATCCTCGCCGACGTGCCGGCCAAGTCGCTGGAGGAGGACGCTCCCAAGTACGACCGTCCGCTGGCGCCGCCGGCCGACCTCGAGGCGTTCCGTGCCGACGAGGCCTCGGCGCTGCCCGCTCCCGACGACGTCGCCGCCGACCTCCTGGGCCTGCTCGCCGACACCAGCTGGGTCTGGTCGCAGTACGACCACCAGCTCTACCTCAACACCGTCGTGTCGCCGGGCGCCGACGCAGCGGTGCTGCGACTGAAGCACCCCACGACGGGCGCGGACACCGGACGAGGGCTCGCCCTCTCCTCCGACGGCAACCACCGCTGGTGCGCGCTGGACCCCCGGGTCGGTGCCGCGGCGACGGTCGCCGAGTCGGTGATCAACCTCGCGACGGCGGGGGCGCGCCCCGTCGCGCTGGTCAACTGCCTGAACTTCGGCAACCCCGAGCACCCCGAGGTCATGTGGCAGCTGTCCGAGTCGGTCGACGGGATCAGCGACGCCTGCCGGGCGTTCGGCCTGCCCGTCGTCGGGGGCAACGTGAGCCTCTACAACGAGAGCCGGGGCCGTGACATCGACCCGACGCCGGTGGTCGCGACGCTCGGTGTGATCGACGACCTGGAGCGGAGGCCGCCCGTCCCCGCACTGGTCGAGGGTCACCGCATCATCCAGATCGGCGACGGTGCGACGTCCCTCTCGGGGTCCGAGTGGGCGGCGCAGCGGGGGCACCGGTCGGGCACCCTGGCCCCCCTCGACCTCGACGCCGTCGTCGCCGTGGCCGACGTGGTCCGCAGCCTGGTGGACGACGGGCTCGTCGCCGGCATCCACGACGTGAGCAGCGGCGGCGTGGGCGCCGCGCTGGCCGAGATGGCCGTGGCCTCGGGTGTCGGGTTCAGCGTGGCCCGGCTGGCCGACCACGCCGCGCTCTTCGGCGAGTCGGTGGGTCGCGTGCTCGTGTGCGTGGACCCGGAGGTCGGGCCGGCCGTGCTCGAGCGCTGCGAGGCGGCGGGCGTCCCCACCGTGCGGCTCGGCGTCGCCGGCGGCGATCGGCTGTCCGTCAAGGGGCTCGTCGACGTGCCGCTCGCCGACGCGGTGGCCGCCTGGCGCGATCGACTCCCCGCCGCCCTCGGCTCCGGCTCCACGCACTGAGCCCGCAGGGCGCCCCGGGCGGGCTGACAAGCCGAGGCACGTTCCCTACCCTTGTCGTTCGCGCCCGTCCTGCCCGGGCCGAGCCCCCGTTCCCCATGCGTCGCCTCCTGAACTCCCGCCCCGTCCTCGTCGCGTTGCTCGGCGCCATGGCGGTGGGGGTCTGGGCCATCGCCGGGGCGTCGCCGGCCGCCGCGCAGCGCGCGCCACGCGTGGTCGACACCCCGCCGATCGGCAGCTGGGACCAGACGGTCGCGGCGGACGGGACCCTGACCGTCTCCGGTTGGGCCTACGACCCCGATGCACGTGGACCCGCCACCGTCGCCATCCTCACCCCCCGGGGCTTCGCCGTCGCCCGCACCGGCCTCCCGCGACCCGACGTCACCGTCGCCCCGAACACCGGGTTCCGCATCACCGTGGACGGCTTCGCTCCGGGTCAGTCGGCGGCGTGCGTCGGCGTCGCGAACGCCGGGCCCAAGGGCGGCAGCGTCGGCTTCGGGTGCCGCTGGTTCACGATGGTGGACACGCTGCCCGTGGGCGCTGTCGACGCGATCCGGGTCGAGCGGGACCGCATCCGGGTGCAGGGATGGGGCGCGGTCCCGGGCTCGGCCGAGATCGTCGAGGCGCGCCTGGCGGTCGGCGGCCAGCTCACCGCGGTCAGCGCTGCGGGTCCCCGGCCCGACCTGGTCGCAGCCGGGTTCGTGGGCGCCGCCCACGGCTACGACCTGATCTCCGGACCGCTCCCGAGCGGCACCTATCCCGTCTGCGTGGCCGTGGGCCGCGCCGGGTCACCGGACGGGCGGATGCTCCACTGCCGCTTCGTCACGCTGAGCCCGCCGTTCGGCGTGATCGACGCGGTCACGCCCTCGCCCTCCACGATCACGGTCAGCGGTTGGAACGTCGACCGCGACGCGCCGTTCGAGGCGCTGTCGACGAGGATCACCGTCGACCGCCTCGACGACATCAGCGACGCGCACATCGTCACGATGGCGGCATCGGGGTCGCGGCCGGACGTCGCTGCCGCGTTCGGCGTGGGTGCCGAGCGTGGCTTCGCCCACACGTTCACCGGCCTCCTCCCCGGCAGCTACCAGGTCTGCGTCAGCGCCGCGGAGGCCGGCACCGGGCCCGTGGCCCTGCTCGGTTGCCGCACGGTGTCCGTGCCGTCGGTCTCGCCCGTCGGGAACATCGACGTGGTCACGACCCCGACGGCCAACTCGGTCCGGGTCGTCGGGTGGATGTTCGACCCCGAGACCACGGCGTCGATCCCCGTCACCGTGCGGGCGGGTGGCGTGTCCCAGACCGTCCCGGCCTCCCTTCCCCGGCCCGACGTCGCTGCGGTCCACCCGCTGGCGGGGTCGGCCCACGGGTTCGACGTCACCCTGACGGGCGTGGGCACCGGGGTGCACGAGGTGTGCGTCGCCGCCACCGGCGTCGCGCAGGGTGCCCCCACGGAGCTGCCGTGCGGCACGGTCGTGATGGGCGGCACCCGCGTCGCCGCCGTCGGACAGCTGACGTCCTCGTCGCCGGTGGGGCCGATCGCGGGATCGCCGCTCGCCCTGATCGACCGCGACGCCGGCATCAGCACGCGACTCCGCGACGGCTCGGTCCTGTGGCTCTTCGGCGACAGCAGCGAGGTGACGGCCGACGGCGCGCTCCGCTACTTCGTGAACAACACCGCCGCCTGGGCCCCCGCCGGCTCGCCCGCCGTCACCCGCGACGGCGTCGCCACCGGCACCGTGCCCCACCGGTTCGTCGCTCCGGGCCCGTCGTTCCCGGCCTGCTCCGCCGCGGCGCCGTCCCCGGCGATGTGGCCCCTGTCCGCGGTCACCGTGCCCGCCGGGCCCGTGGACCGCGTGATCGCCTACTTCCAGAACATCTGCCTCGGCCCCCACATGGCCGTCGAGAGCCGCGGCGTCGCGGTCGTCGAGTGGACCTACGACCCGGCGGCCCCGCCGATCGGCGCGGCGGTGGTCGGCACCGTGACCAACCAGCGGATCCTCGACACGAACACCTACGGCAACGCCGCCGTCCTCGGTGACGACGACCTGCTCTACGTGTACGCGTGCGACGGCTCGGACGGGGGCTGGCTGCCGTCCGCGTTCGGGCGGTGCCGCGTCGCGCGGGTCGACCCGTCCGCGGCCGCGGACCTCGGCTCGTACCGCTGGTGGAACGGGAGCACCTGGGTGGCCGACGTCGGCGCGGCGGCGCTCATGACGATGCCCGACGGCGTCGACGGCACGAACAACCCCGTCGCCACCCTGACGGTCGTCTTCGACCCGGTGCACGACGTGTACGTCATGGCGTACAGCTCGTGGCCCGGGTACAGCGACAGGGTCGCCGTGCGGGTCGCCCACGCACCGCAGGGTCCGTGGACGGCGCCGGCCTCGATCCAGCTGCCCGGCTGCAACGACACCGTGGGGGGCGAGGGGCGGTACTGCTACGCCGCCACGGCGCAGCCGGCGTTCTCCGCAGTGGGGGGCGACGGCATCGCCCGGCTCGGCATCGGGTGGTACGACCAGGCGATCGCCGCGGCGCCGCTGCGAGGCGGCTACCGGGTGGCGGCCGTGCCGTTCTCGGTGGTGAGCACGTGACGCCGGACGTGACTTCCGTGCGGGACACCCGGGTGTGCAACGATGGACCGGTGACCCTCTCGGCGCAGGATCACCTCGACGGCGGCAAGCCGCGCGAGGCGTGCGGGGTGTTCGGCGTGTACGCCCCCGGCAAGCCCGTGTCGCACCTCTGCTACCTGGGGCTCTTCGCGCTGCAGCACCGCGGTCAGGAGTCGGCGGGGATCGCCGCCTCCGACGGGCAGGACATCACCGTGGTGAAGGACATGGGGCTCGTCTCCGCTGTCTTCGACGACCGCACCCTGGCGGTCCTCGACGGTCACCTCGCGGTCGGCCACACCCGGTACTCCACGACCGGCTCGTCGAAGTGGCAGAACGCGCAACCGATCTTCCGTGACACCGGGCGCACGCGGTTCGCGCTGGGGCACAACGGCAACCTGACCAACACCGAGGCGCTCGCCCGCGAGGCCGGCATGTTCGACGGCATCGTCACGTCGGACACCGACGTGGTCGCCGAGCTGGTCGCCCAGGAGCTGCCGGCGCACGAGCACGACATCGAGGCGGCGCTCGCCGCGGTGCTGCCACGGCTGGAGGGCGCCTTCTCGTTCGTGCTGTGCGACACCGATCGGGTCCTCGGCGTGCGCGATCCGAACGGGTTCCGGCCGCTCTGCCTGGGCAAGCTCGACGGAGGCTGGGTGCTGGCGTCGGAGTCGCCGGCGCTCGACATCGTGGGCGCCGCGTTCGTCCGGGAGCTCGAGCCCGGCGAGATGGTCGTGATCGACGGCGACGGCGTGCGCTCGATCCGGCCGTTCGACGAGGACCGCATCGACCCCCGCCTGTGCCTGTTCGAGTTCGTCTACTTCGCCCGGCCCGACTCGGTGCTGTACGGGCAGAGCGTCCACCAGGCACGGGTCCGGATGGGGGAGCAGCTCGCCGAGCAGGCACCGGTCGAGGCCGACCTGGTGATGGGCGTTCCCGAGTCCGGGATCCCCGCAGCCGAGGGCTTCTCCCGGCACAGCGGCATCCCGTTCGGCCACGGCCTGGTCAAGAACCGCTACATCGGCCGCACCTTCATCTCGCCGAGCCAGGAGATGCGGGCGCTGGGCGTGCGCATGAAGCTCAACCCGCTGCGCGAGAACATCGCCGGCAAGCGGCTGGTGGTCGTCGACGACTCGATCGTCCGGGGCACGACGACCCGGGCGATGGTCGCCATGCTGCGGGAGGCGGGTGCGGCCGAGATCCACATGCGCATCTCGTCGCCGCCGTACAAGTGGCCGTGCTTCTACGGCATGGACACCGGCTCGCGAGGCGAGCTGCTGGCCGCGAACATGGACGTCGCCGAGATCCAGGCGTACCTCAACGTGGACTCGCTCGCCTACCTCCACCTCGACCGGCTGGTGGCGGCCACGGGTGCGTCCACCGCGGGCTTCTGCACGGCGTGCCTGACGGGCGAGTACCCCGTCGAGATCCCCGTGTCGCTCGGCAAGGCGGTCCTCGAGATGGGCCCCACCCCCGAGCGGTTCGCCGTGGCCAACCCGCTGGTGGACCTCTCCGACTCGCGGATGCCGGCGGATGACGCGGCGCGCGGCCGGATCCACTGAGATGGGCAGGGTGAACTCCGGAACCCGACGATGACCGACGGCGCCACGTACGCCGCAGCCGGCGTGTCGATCGACGCGGGGGACCGCGCCGTCGACCGCATCAAGTCCTCCGTCCGCTCGACCTACCGCCCGGAGGTGCTCGGCGACGTGGGCGGCTTCGGTGGGCTCTTCCACCTGGCCGGGAGCGGCTACCGGGACCCGGTGCTGGTCTCCGCCACCGACGGTGTGGGGACGAAGGCGATGGTCGCCGCCCAGGCCGGGCGGTACGACACCGTCGGCATCGACCTCGTCGCCATGTGCGTGGACGACCTCGTGTGCCAGGGGGCCGAGCCGCTGTTCTTCCTCGACTACCTGGCCATCGGCCGGTTGGACCCGGTGGTCGCGGAGCAGCTCGTCGCCGGGGTGGCCGAGGGCTGCCGCCTGGCCGGGTGCGCGCTCATCGGTGGCGAGATGGCCGAGCACCCCGGTGCCATGGAGCCCGGTGAGTTCGACCTCGCCGGGTTCGCCGTGGGCGCCGTCGAGCGCGACGCGATCCTCACGACGGAGCACGTCGCTGCGGGGGACGTGCTGCTCGGCCTCGAGTCGCCCGGCCTGCGGTCGAACGGGTACTCCCTGGCCCGTCACGTGCTGTTCGCCCTGGCGGGTCGCTCCCTCGACGACGCGGCGTGGGGCGCGCCGGACGCTCCGTCGGTGGCCGACGAGCTGCTGCGCCCCTCGGTGATCTACGCGCCGGCCGTGCTGGCCGCGATCGCCGCGGCCGAGGTCCACGCCGTCGCCCACATCACCGGCGGTGGCATCCCCGGCAACCTCGTGCGGGTGCTCCCGGACGGCGTCGTCGCGCGGGTGGACCGGGGAGCCTGGGAGTCGCCCCGGATCTTCGGCGAGATCCAGCGGCTGGGCTCGGTGAGCGACGCCGAGATGGCCAACGTGTTCAACCTGGGCGTCGGCATGATCGTGGTGGTCCCGCCGGAGGCGGTCACCGCCGCGACCGACGCCCTCGCCGGGCACGGCCACCGGGCCCGCGTCCTTGGTGAGATCACCCCCGCCGACACCCCCACGACGCCCCCCACCGTCACCCTGACC
>JAEZFI010000223.1 GCA_023437745.1 Actinomycetes bacterium | reverse complement strand
CCAGTTCACCGATGTGTCGTGTACCGGGAGCTGCACCGTGAAGAAGGGTCGCCATCGTCGATTCGAAGAGGCTCGTGCCTTGAAGCGGGGGCCGGACATCGACATCGAATCGCTCCTCGAGCCCGAGGCCGACCTCGGCGAGGACGACAAGTCCGTCAACGGACGCTCCGGCTGGTACGACGAGGACGCCGCCGCCGTCGAGGAGTAGTCGAAGGAGGGCCCGGGCCGTCAGCGGCTGAGCTGGACGCTGCGCTGCGCGTACGCCAACTCGACCGCCATGTCGGCCTCGGGTTCGCTCGTCACCACGCAGAACATGCGGTCGCCGGCGCGCCGCTCGAGCTGGGCGAGGGCCCGCGACCGGGCGGCGGTCGTCGACTCCGGTGCGCCGTCCACCAGGAGGCGCCCCAGGACGATCCCGTGCCCGCCCGACGGGGTGGCGTGGTGCCAGTTGCGGTAGCGCAGCTCACCGGCGATCAGCTCCTGGCCCTTCACCCGGAGCTGCGGCACGAGCAGCCCGCGCCGCTGCATCGCCAGCATCAGCAACGCAAGGGCGCGCTGCTGCCCCCGCGTCACGGGGTCGGTGCAGGACAGCAGCTCGTCGGGGTGGATCGGGTCGTGGCGCCGCGACCACATGTCGAGCGCCGCGGCGAAGTGCGGTGCGTTGCGGCTCTGCCGGGCGCTGGTCACGGCTCGCGCGGTGGGCCGGGTGTTGCGCAGCGGCGCCAGGTGGTGGTGCGACAGGAGCCGGCTCGCCCGCTTGCTGCGGTCGGCGATCATCGCCCGCTGGTCGCCCCGGAGCGACTCGAGCGCTGCGGGGGTGTCCAGCCGTCGACCGGCCCGGACGACGAGCCCGAGCGAGGCGGCGAAGACCTGGTTCTCGGGCGTGTTGTGGTCACGCTCGGGGGCGCCGCAGACGTACACGTCCTCGTCCCCCAGGCCGTTGGCACGAGCCGTGAGCGTCTCACCCCACAGGACCGCGCCGGTCACCGCGCCGATGGAGCGCTTCGGGGTGATCGTCGTCGTCGAGGTGAGCGACCGGAGCAGCTCGGGGCCGGCCTCGACGAGGTGCTCGGCCTCGGCCGTCAGGGCCAGGTGGAGGGTGATCAGGTCCGCGACGTGCGATGCGGGGATGCCGCACAGGGCGGGCAGCGCGTGCACCAGGTTGAAGGGCCGGCTCATCCGGCTCCAGAGGAGGTGGAGCGGCGAGCTGAAGCTCGCACCTACCGCCGGGGGAGCAGCGGCCGCGGTCCTCATCCCATGAGTTCCACGCCGAGGACGGCGGAGAGGTTCCGGTGGACCTGGGCGCGCTCGGGGTCGTCGAGGCGCTCGCAGATCGTGCGGTAGAGCTCCACGGCCTGGGCCTCGTCGACGCCCTCGAACTGCGGCAGGAAGTACGCGTAGAACGCCTCGTAGAGCACACGTGAGCGGCTGATGCCGTCCCGCTGGCGCCGCTCGGCGTAGCGGGCGGCGTCGAGGTAGATGGCCGGCCCGAGGTCGCAGAACCGGCGGAGCGGCAGCAGGTGCCGCACGAGCTCGCCCCCGCCGGACAGCAGCGCCTCGTAGGTGTCCTCGGTGGGCGTGCCCACCTCGATGAACGCGAAGCGCCGCATCAGGGCGTACGACATGTCGAACAGCAGGTTCTTGTCGAACGCGTTCATCGTGGCGATGATCCGCCACGCGGCCGGCAGGCGGATCGGCTCGGTGCCCGCAGGCGCCTCGACACCGAACGGCACCAGCGAGAGGCGCTGCGTGTTGCCGTGCGCCTTGTAGGGCAGCACCACCGCGCTGCCGGAGAGCACCGTGAACAGCTGCCCGAAGGCTCGGTCGAAGTTCGACCGGTTCATCTCGTCGATCACGAGCCAGCGCCCGGACTGGATGGCCTCGATGAACATGCCGGGGCGGAAGATCAGACCCTCCGGCGTCGGCTGGAGGCCGCCGATCGTCTCGTACGTGGTCCACTCGCTGGTGGCCGTGGTGGGCAGGAAGCCCGTGCACATCATCGAGGAGCGGGCGAGCTCGGCCGCGAGGTAGGCGAGCGTGGTCTTCCCGGTCCCGGGCGGCCCGGTGAGGATGATGTGCTTCCCGGCGTCGATCGCGGCGACCAGCTGCTCGCAGACGTGCTCGGGAAGGAGGAGCCCGTTGTCCTTGGCGGACTCGAGGAGGTTGGCGGCGTTGAACTGCGGCATCGAGTTCCCGTCGGCGCGGAACGCCCCGGACTTGAGGGAACTCTGTTCAGCGGCGTGCCGGGTGGGGCAGGTACGTCTCGGCCGGACGCCGTTCGAGCGTCGCCAGCAGCCAGTCGTAGCGCTCCTGTCCCACGAGCTCGACGATCTCCGCCGCCAGCTCGGCGTACACCGGACGATGGCCCACGAACGCGTCGTGCGACTCGGTGCACCACCAGTGGAACTCGGCGCCGCCCTCACCCCAGTCCGGGCGGTCCCACTGCCGCAGCACGTAGGTCGTCCGCCCGTTGTCGTCGCTCCGGCACTCGAGGCGGAGCGGGAGCTGCCAGCACACGTCGGGCTTCCAGTCGAGCGGCCGCTCGCCGGCTTCCAGCGCCGCGCCGTGGAGCGCGCACCCGCCGCCGCCCGGGAAGCCGGCCGAGTTGTGGAAGATGCACACGCCGTCGTGCGTGCGGGTCACCCAGTCGCCGTCGTCGTTCTTGAGGAGCGGGCCGCCGAGTTGGCGGGCGAGGCTCCGGTGCTCCCACTGGTCCGCTCGCAGCCGGGCGATGTGCCGCCGGACCCGGACGCGGTCGTCGGCGTCGGCGAAGTGGGCGCCGTGCGTGCAGCAGCCGTGGCCGAGGTCCGTCGCATCGTGGGGCAGCACGCCCTTGCACCCGCGGCCGAAGATGCACGTCCACGAGCTCACGAGGAAGGTGACGTCGAAGAGCCAGGTCGTGTCGTCGTCGTCGACGAACGAGACCCACTCGTGCGCGGGGGCGGTCATAGGGGGCCACACACTACCGAGGGGCGCTCATCGCTCCGAGTCGTCGCGGGGCCTCGATGCCCTGGCGGCGGGCGCCGGGGCGGGACGGGCTCGCCGGTAGGGTGGCCGCGTGTCCGGGGCAGCGGTCGACGTGACGCCCGAGCGGGTGATCGAGGAGCTCGTACGGGCGCTCGGCGACGACGCCGTCCTGGGCGGTCCCGGGACCCAGCGGCTCTACCGGCGGGACGCCTCCCTGTGCGGTGGCGTGGAGCCCGTCGCGGTCGTGTTCCCCCGCACGACCGAGGACGTCGTCGCCGCGGTCCGCCTGGCGGCTCGTCACGGGCTCGCCGTCGTGCCGCGCGGCTCGGGCACGGGCCTGGCCGGCGGCGCCGTCCCGCTCGTGCCGTCGATCGTGGTGGTCACCACTCGGATGGTCGACGTCCGCTCGGTCGAGCTGGAGGACGGCGTGGCGTGGGTGCAGCCCGGCGTCCTGAACCTCGACCTCGACCGGGTGCTCGCCCCCCACGGCGTGCGGTTCGCCCCCGACCCCTCCTCCCAGCAGGCGTGCACCGTGGGCGGGAACGTCGCCAACAACTCGGGAGGGCCCCACTGCCTCGCCGAGGGGGTGACCTCGGCGCACGTGGTGGCCGTGGAGCTCGTGACGGCTCGGGGCGAGGTGGTCGTCCTCGGGGGCGTCGGGGCCGAGCCGCCCGGCTACGACCTGCGAGGGCTCGTCGTCGGCTCGGAGGGCACGCTCGGGGTGGTCACCGAGGTGGCGGTCCGCCTCAGCCCGGTCGCTCCATCGGTGGCGACGTTGCTCGCCTCGTTCGACGACCTGGACGCGGCGGCCGCCGCGGTCTCCTCGGTCATCGCCGCCGGCATCGTCCCGGCGGCGCTCGAGATGATCGACGGGCCACTGGCCGCCGTGCTCGAGGACTACGTCGGGGCGGGGTTCCCGAGGGACGCCGCAGCGGTGCTCCTCGCCGAGGTCGACGGCACGGCGGCCTCGACCTCCGCCGATGCGTCGGCGCTGACCGCGCTGCTCGATGCTGCCGGCGCCACGTCGGTTGCGGTGGCCGCCGACGAGGCCCAGCGGGCCGGATGGTGGAAGGGGCGCAAGTCGGCGTTCGGTGCCATCGCCAGGATCCGGCCCGACTACACGTTGCACGACACGGTGGTGCCCCGCACCCGGCTCGCCGAGGTGCTGCGGGAGGTCCGCTCGATCGTCGCCGACTGCGGGCTCGAGGTCTACAACGTCTTCCACGCGGGCGACGGCAACCTGCACCCGCTGGTCGTGTTCGACGCCAGGGAGCCCGGGGTGATGGAGCGGGTGCACCGGTGCGGTGAGCGGATCGTGCAGGCGTCCCTGGCGGCCGGCGGCGTGCTGTCGGGGGAGCACGGCATCGGCATCGAGAAGCGGGAGTTCATGGACCGGATGTTCGACGCGGCGTCGCTGGCGGCGCAGGAGCGGGTCCGGCACGCGTTCGACCCGGACCGGACGATGAACCCCGACAAGGTCCTCCCCGCCGGCGCCCGGTGCGGGGATGCGGGCGTCGTGCCGGAGGGCGTGTGGATCTGAGCCGGACCGTCGTGGAGTGGGCGGAGGCGATCGGCGCCGACGGTCCCGTGGCCGTCCGCGGCGGGGGGAGCGCGTGGGAGGTCGGGGGTCGCGTGGACCCCGCGGCACGGGTGCTCGCCGCGCCGGCCGAACACGTCGCGCACCGCCCGGCCGAGCTGACCGTCGACGTCGACGCCGGCGTCTCGCTCGGAGCGCTCCGGACGGTGCTCGCCGACGCCGGCCAACGGACCGTGCTGCCCGGGCCCGACACGGCGACCGTGGGCGGTGCGCTCGCCGTCGGGTGGAGCGGCGTCGACCGTCTGGGGGACGGACCGCTGCGCGACGCCCTGCTGGGCGCGCAGGCCGTGGGCAGCGACGGCCGGCCGTTCGTCGTGGGCGGCGCCACCGTCAAGAACGTGTCGGGCTACGACCTCAGCCGGGCGATGGTCGGCGCCCTCGGCACGCTGGCATGTCTCGGGCGGGTCGTCCTCCGCACCCTGCCCGTCCCCGAGCAGGACGGATGGTGGCGGGGCGAGGCCGACCCCTTCGAGCTGCTGCGGGCGTTGTGGCGGCCGGCTGCCGTGCTGTGGGACGGCTCGACCACCTGGGTGCACCTGCGGGGCGGCGGCGCCCTCGTCGCGGAGCAGCGTGCCATCGCTGCCGCCGCCGGCTTCGCCGAGCCGGTCGAGGGGCCGCCCTCGTGGCGCAACGGTCTCTCTGCCCTCAAGGGTGCCCTTGTGCGCCTACCGGGCCCGGGCGG
>JAEZFI010000191.1 GCA_023437745.1 Actinomycetes bacterium | reverse complement strand
CCACGCGACAGAACCGGTGGGAGGAGCGCGGGTCGCTCAGAGGCGGTTGGTGGCGAAGGTGTCGCAGGCGCCCACGGTGCGCTGCTCGTACCCGACCATGAACCACCGCTGCCGCTGCTCCGATGAGCCGTGCGTCCAGGACTCCGGGTCGACCCGACCCGCAGCCGACTCCTGGATGCGGTCGTCGCCGACGGCCGCGGCGGCATCGAGGCCGTCACGGATGTCCGCCTGGGTCAGCTCCTCGATGAACCCGGTGTCCATCGCCCCGGCCGCCCACATGCCGGCGTAGCAGTCGGCCATCAGCTCGATCCGCACCGACGAGCTCGTCGGACCGGTGGTGCCGTCCTGCGACCGGCCGATGACGCCCTGGAGGTTCTCGACGTGGTGGCCGTACTCGTGGGCGATGACGTATGCCTCGGCGAACGGGCCACCCGACGCCCCGAACCGGGAGCGCAGCGTGTCGTAGAAGGTGAGGTCGATGTACACGGTGGCGTCGGGCGGGCAGTAGAAGGGCCCGACGGCCGAGGTGGCCGCGCCGCACCCGGTCTGGGTGCCGCCGGAGAAGAAGACGGTGGGCGCCTCGCGGTAGCCGGGCTGCTCAGCGGACCAGAACTCCTGGACGCTGTTGACCACGCCGACGATGCGGCAGTCGGCCTCCTGGTTGGCGTCGGCGCCGGTCTCGCAGCTCGCCGACAGGTCGGTGTTGTCGCCTTCGACGGACTGGCCCCCGATGATCAGGTCCGACAGCGCCGATCCGCCGCCACCTCCGCCGCCGCCGCCGGCAAGGAGCGTGACGACGAGGATGATGATCCCGACGATGCCGCCACCACCGGCCACCTTCCCCATGCCGATGCCGCCGAGGCCGCCCATCCCGCCGCCACCGCCGCGGCGGTCCGAGATCTGCGACGTGTCCAGCTGAGCGCCCTTCTTGAACCGCATGGCGGAACGGTACCCGCCGACCGACGGTTCGAGCCGGGCCGAGGATCGCCCACCGCCGGTGCCCTACTGTCCGACGTCATGGCGCTCCCCCCCGGCCTCGACCCTCGCACCCCCGTCATCGTGGGGGTCGGACAGCTCCTCGACCGGGACGGCGGTCGGGAGCCCATCGACCTCGCCGCCGAGGCGGTCGCCCTCGCTGCCGAGGACGCCGGAGCAGCCGGCCTCGCCGCACGAGCCGACACCGTCGCCGTGGTCCCGATGGTGTCCTGGCGGTACTTCGACCCCGCCGCGCTGGTGGCGCAGCGCGTCGGCGCGACGCCCACGGAGCGCTGGTACCCGTCGATGGGCGGCAACACGCCGCAGATGCTCGTGACCCGCGCCGCGGCGGCCATCTCGGAAGGCACCAGCGAGGTGGCGATCGTGTGCGGCGCCGAGTCGTTCCGCACCCGAACTGCGGCCCGGAGGTCGGGCGAGTCCCTCCCCTGGGCGCAGCAGTCAGCCGAGACCGACCAGCCGACGTGGGGTGACGCGCAGAAGCTCGACATGGGCCACCCGATCGAGATGGCGAAGGGCATCATCATGCCGACGGCGTGCTACCCGCTCTTCGAGAACGCGCTGCGGCACCAGGCGGGCCGCTCCGCCGCGGAGCACACTGCAGCCATCGCCGAGCTGTGGGCCGGCTTCAGCGCGGTGGCCGCCACCAACCCCTACGCCGTGGACCGCGTCGCCCACAGCGCCGACGAGATCGCCACGGTGACCGACGCCAACCGGATCATCGGCTTCCCCTACACGAAGCACATGGTGTCGAACCCCGACCTCGACGCCGCCTCCGCTGCGATCCTGTGCTCGGCACGCGTGGCCGACGAGGCGGGCATCCCACGTGACCGCTGGGTCTTCCCGTGGTCGGGCACCGACGGCGTCGATCCGTACATGTCGCAGCGGCCGGACTTCGTGTCGTCGGCCGCCATGCGCGTGGCCGGGGGCGCGGCGCTCGAGCTGGCCGGCGTGGCCATCGACGACGTGGCGCACCTCGACGTCTACTCGTGCTTCCCGTCGGCGGTCGAGATCGCGTGCGCCGAGCTGGGCATCCCGCTCGACCGCCGGCTCACCGTCTACGGCGGGCTGCCGTTCGCCGGTGGCCCGTGGAACAATCCGGTGGGCCATGCTCTCGCGGCGATGGTGGGCGTCCTGCGCGATGACGCCGGGTCGATCGGGCTCGTGACGGCCAACGGCGGCATCATCCAGAAGCACGCGTTCGGCGTCTACTCGACCGAGCCGCCACGGGAGGGCTACCGCCACGTCGCGCCGCAGTTCGCGATCGATGCCGAGACCACGCTGGTCGACGTCACCGACGAGCACGTCGGCGACGTCACCGTCGAGACGTGGACCGTGATGCACGCCCGCGACGGCGCCATGGAGCGGGCGCACGCGGCGTTGCGCACCGCCGACGGGCGGCGCTGCTGGGGGTTCACGACCGACGCCGACACGATGGCGCGCATGGAGGTCGACGACCTCGTCGGAGTCGCCGCGACCCTCGACGCCGAGGGCACGCTCACCCTGGTGGGCTGAGGCGGGTCGCCAGCGTCGGGACGTTCAGCGGCGCAGGCGCGCCGTCAGCAACGTCATCACACGCTCCGACGCCTTCGGCATCTCCTCGAGCAGCGTGCGGAACTGGCGGGCGTCGAACCGCAGCAGCGACAGCGCAGTGTCCGCGACGACGCTCGCAGTGCGCGGGCGGTGGTCCACCAGCGCCATCTCCCCCACCATCGAGCCCGGGTGGAGGGTGGCGACGTGCTCGGTCCCGACGTAGACGCTGGCGTCCCCCTCCACGAGGACGAAGCACTCGGTGCCGGCGTCGCCCTGGTCGATGATCACGGTGCCGGGCTCGACCTGCACCTCCGACGACAGGCCGGCCACCCGCCGCAGCTGCTCGGGCTCGAACCCCTCGAAGAACGCCACGCCCTTCAGCCAGTCCAACCGCTCCGATTCGGGCTTCTTGAAGAACGACACCGCACTCCCCCTGGTTCGCGACCCGGTCGAGACTATTCGTCAGAGCAGATCCGAGAGCGCTGCACGGATGTGCTCACGGGTGACCGTCCCTTCCCGGAGCACCTCGGGGAACGGGCCCGTGCAGTCCACCACGGTGGACGCCAGGCCGCCCAGCGTGCCGCCGTCGACGACCACGGTCGCACCCTCGAGCGCCGCGGCCGCGGCAGCTGCCGTGGCCGGTGTCGGCTCGCCCGCCCGGTTGGCGCTCGTCACGGCCATCGGACCCACGTCGGCCAGCAGCTGCGCCAACGCCGGGTGGTGCGGACACCGCAGTCCGACCGAGGCGCGATCGCCGCCGAGGATCGCCGTGAACTCGGCACGTCGTGGCAGCACGAGGGTGAGCGCACCCGGCCAGAAGCGCTCGATGAGCCGTCGAGCGATCGCGTCGAGCTGGGCGATGCGCTCGGCCTGCTCGACGTCGGCGACGAGGACGGCGATGGGCTTGCCGCGCTCACGACCCTTCACCTCGAAGAGGCGTCCGACGGCTTCGTCGTTCCACACGGTCACCCCGACGCCGTACACCGTGTCGGTGGGGACGATGACGACCTCGCCGCGGCGGAGCGCCTCGGCGGCCGGCTCCCAGCCGGGTCGCCGGTCCAGTCCGCTCACGTCCTCGGCTCGCACCCGGATCATGGTAGGGCGGCTACGTTGACGCCGATCGAGCCAGGGGGGTCCGAATGCGTGCCGTGGTGATGCGCGATCGTCAGCTGACGGTCGACGAGGTCGACGATCCGGTCCCGGCCCCCGGCCAGATCCTCACCCGCGTGCTGGCGTGCGGGATCTGCGGGTCGGACCTGCACGCACTGGCGCACGGTGACCAGATGGTGGAGATGTCCCGGCTCGCAGCGGACCCTGACATGCCGATCGGGCCCGAGATCATGGACCTGGGTCGGGACGTCGTGATGGGCCACGAGTTCTGCTGCGAGGTCGTCGAGGTCGGGGAGAACGTCGGCAACTCGAAGGTGGGCGACACGGTGGTGTCGATCCCCATCCTCTTCGGCCCGGCCGGGATCTCGCCGCTCGGCTACTCGAACCTCGCACCGGGTGGCTACGGCGAGCTGATGCTGCTCTCCGACGTGCTGTCGATGAAGGTGCCCAACGGGCTGGACGCCCACCTCGCTGCGCTGACCGAGCCCATGGCGGTCGGCCTCCACGCGGTGCGACGGTCGCGGGTGGGCACCGGTGTGTCCGCCGTCGTCCTCGGCTGCGGGCCGGTGGGTCTCGCAGTGATCGCCGCATTGCGCCTGGAGGGCATCGAGCACATCGTCGCTGCCGACTTCTCCCCCCGGCGCCGCGAGCTCGCCTCGACCATGGGGGCGACCGAGGTCGTGGACCCGCGGGTCGAACCGGCGATGGCCGCGTGGCGACGCGTCGACGGCAAGCGCAAGGTCGTCACGTTCGAGTGCGTGGGCGTCCCCGACATGCTCGACGCCTGCATCGTGGACGCACCTCGCAACAGCCAGATCGTGGTGGTCGGCGTCTGCATGGAGCCGGACACGGTGCGGCCGATGGTGGCCGTGACGAAGGAGCTGAACCTCCAGTTCGTGCTCGGCTACGACCCCGCCGAGTTCGGCGAGACGCTGCACCGCATCGCCGAGGGACAGCTCGACGTCTCCCCCATGGTCACCGGGACGGTCGACCTCGACGGCGTGCCCGGAGCGTTCTCGGCGCTCGCTGACCCCGAGGCCCATGCCAAGATCCTCGTGGTGCCGGCCTGACCCTCGGCCGAGCGACGGGACGCCGACGATTCCTCGCATCGAGGGTTGTGAGATCGGCCGTTCGGGATAAGACTCCCAATTGAAACGGCGGACGAGCCCAGCCGTGGTGATCGCCGCCGGTCGGCGAGCGGGCCGGGTTCAGCCCCAGCGGGAAGCGGGGTGCGAGATGCACGATCGTCGCAGTGGCGTGCGGGCGGCACGCAACCGGAACGTCCACGTGGCGGGGCTGCCGAAGGTGTCCTGGCCCCGTCGGCACGGCGTGCTGGCCGTGACCACCCTCACGGGCGCGTTGCTGGCCCTGGCGATGGCGCTCATGCCGTCCGCCGTCGGCGCCGTCACGAACGGTTCGGTGGCGTTGACCTCGACGACCGCGGCGGCCACCCAGGTCACCTACACCGTCGAGTTCACGCCGGCGAGCGCCATGACGAGCGGCGTCGACACCGTGACCTTGACCGCGCCCGTCGGCACCGTGTTCGCGGAGGACGACTTCTACCTCACGAACCTCACCACCACGCAGGCGGGCTACGCCAGCGTCGTCTCCGGGATCGGCACGAACACGGCGGTCCTGCGCACCAACACCGCCATCAGCGGCGGGAACGACGTCCGCATCGTCATCAAGGGCGTCACCAACCCGGCGGCGGGCGCGACCTCCATGTCGATCGTGACGTCCACCGACGCCGTCCCGGCGACACCTGCGTACACCATCACGGCCGGTCCCACGGCCGTCACCGGCGTGAGCGCGGCCGCCAACACCACCACCACCGCCGGCGCCACCAAGGTCACGTACACCGTCGGGTTCACGCCGTCCGCCAACGGCGGGCTCGCCGCTGGACAGGGGCTGATCACCCTCACGGCACCGGCCGGCACGCTGCTCGTCCGAGACGACTTCTACCTCACGAACCTCACCACCACGCAGGAGGGCTACGCGAGCGTGGTCTCCGGGCTCGGCACCAACACCGTCGTCCTCCGCACCAACACCGCGATCAACGGCGGGAACGACGTCCGCATCGTCATCAAGGGCGTCACCAACCCCGCCGCGGGCTCCAAGACCCTCTCCGTCGCGACGACGTCCGACGTGACCCCTGCAGTGTCCGCCCCCTACGACATCACCGCCGGCCCCACCTCGATCGGCGTGCCGCTCGTGACCCTGAGCTCCACGACCGCCGCAGCCACACAGATCACCTACACGATCAACTTCAGCGTGAGCGCCACCGGAGGCCTCGCGCCGGGGCAGGGCGAGATCACCGTCGACGCCCCCGCCGGCACAGCGTTCGTGAGGGACGACTTCTACCTCACCAACCTCACGACGACGCAGGAGGGCTACGCGAGCGTGGTCTCCGGCCTGGGCACCAACACCGTCGTCGTCCGCACCAACACCCTCATCAACGGCGGCAACAGCGTCCGCCTCGCCGTCAGGGGTGTGACCAACCCGACCGTCGGTTCCAAGAACCTCACGGTGGCGACGACCTCCGACGTCACGCCACACGTGTCGGGGACCTACACGATCACCGCCGGCCCGACGGCCGTCACCGCGCTCAGTGTGTCCACCAGCACCCCGACCGCCGGCGCCACCAAGGTCACGTACACCGTCCAGTTCACGGCCAGCGCGACCGGTGCGCTCGTGGCGGGACAAGGCCAGCTCACCCTCACCGCACCCGCCGGGACGGCCTTCGTCAGGGACGACTTCTACCTCACCAACCTCACGACCTCGCAGGAGGGCTACGCGAGCGTCGTCTCCGGCCTCGGGACCAACGTCGTCGTGCTCCGCACCAACACCCTCATCAACGGCGGCAACGCCGTGCGCATCGCCATCAAGGGTGCGACCAACCCGACGGAGGGGGCCAAGACCCTGACCGTCACCACCAGCTCCGACGCGGCGGCGCCCGATCCGGCGAACTACACCATCACGGCAGGCCCGACCTCCGTGACCGGCGCGTCGGTGACGTCGACACCCCCGACACCGGGGGCCACCGGCGTCAGCTACAACGTGTTCTTCACGGCGTCGGCCACCGGCACGCTCGTGCAGGGCCAGGGCGAGATCACCCTCACCGGCCCGGCCGGCACCGTGTTCGGCTCGGACAGCTTCGTCCTGCACAACCTCAGCACCCTCCAGGAGGGCTTCGCGAGCGTGGTGTCCGGCCTCGACACGAACACCGTCGTGCTCCGCACCAACACGGTGGTCAACGGCGGCAACGCCGTCCGCATCAGCATCGACGGCATCACGAACCCCTCGCCGCTCGGTGACCTCAGCATCGTGACCACCTCCGATCAGAGCACCGTCTCGACGCCGGTCGGGGACGGCTCGTTGGTGGCGCCGACCATCACGTCACCGAACGCGACCACCGTCACCGCCGGCGTGGGCGGCACGTTCGGCGTGACCACGACCGGCGCACCGATCCCGGTCATCACCACATCCGCCCTGCCGACCGGCGTGACCTTCGTCGACAACGCCAACCGCACCGGCACCCTGACCGTGAGCGCCAGCGCAGCCGCCGGGGTGTATCCCATCACGATCACCGCCAGCAACGGCGAGACCCCCGACGCGACGCAGGCATTCACCCTGACCGTCGCCGAGCCCGGCACGGGACCGGCCGTGACGGGGCTCGACCCCACGAGCGGACCGGTGGCGGGCGGCAACACGGTGACGATCACCGGCACCAACCTCACCGGCGTCACCGGCGTCAGCTTCGGCGCCACCCCCGCCACCGGCTTCACCTTCGTCTCCGACACCACCGTCACCGCCACCGCGCCCCCCGGCGCGGTCGGCACCGTCGGCGTCAGCGTCACCACCCCCGACGGCACCAGCCCCGACACCCCAGCCGACGACTACACCTACACCGAGGCCTCAGCCGCTCCCACGATCACCTCGCCGGACTCGGCGACCTTCACCGCCGGAGTCGGCGGCACGTTCGGCGTGACCACGACCGGCACACCGATCCCGGTGATCACCACGTCCGCCCTGCCGACGGGCGTGACCTTCGTCGACAACGCGAACCGCACCGGCACCCTGACCGTGAGCGCCAGCGCAGCCGTCGGCGTGTACCCCATCACGATCACGGCCAGCAACGGCGTGGAGTTCGACGCGACGCAGACCTTCACGCTGACCGTCACCGAGCCGGGCACCGGGCCGACCATCACCGGGCTCGTCCCTTCGACCGGACCCACCACCGGCGGCACCGTGGTGACCATCACGGGCACCAACCTCACCGGCGTCACCGCGGTCAACTTCGGCATCACCCCGGCCACCGCGTTCGCCTTCGTCTCGGACACCACCGTCACCGCGACCGCGCCCCCCAACACGGTGGGCACCATCGACGTCACCGTCACCACCCCCGACGGCACCAGCCCCGACACCACCGCCGACGACTACACCTACACCGAAGAGCCGACGAACACGCCGCCCGTCGCCACCGACCAATCGCTGACCACCCCCGTCGACACACCACTCACGATCACCCTCAGCGCCACCGACGCCGACAGCGACCCACTCACCTACACCGTCGCCGGCCAGCCCGCCAACGGCACCCTCACCGGCACCGCACCCGACCTCACCTACACACCCGACACCGGATTCGCCGGCACCGACAGCTTCACCTTCACCGCCAACGACGGCACCACCGACTCCAACACCGGCACCATCACCATCCAGGTCGGCGAGCAACCACCGGTCGAGTGCCTCACCGGGCGCACGATCGAGTTCTCCACGAAGGCCTCGCGATCGAGGGCCCGGATCCTCGACGGCGCGACCGTCGGGAGGGCTGAGGGCAAGCGGAGCATCGCGATCTTCCTCGCCCCCTACTGGAGGAACATCAGGGGCGACGAGAGCGTCGTGTTCGCCCTGGACGGCGAGGTGACGGCAGAGGAGCACCACGCGCCGTACGACCTGCTCGGCACACGGCACCGAGGTCGGGCCCGACTGCTCGACGTCACCGACCTCCAGGACGGCGTGCACGTCGTGACCGTGACGGTGAGCTGGACCGACGGTCGCCCCGCCTGCACCCTCCAAGCCTCGTTCACGGTCGACAACACCCGGCCGGACGACGGGCACGGGCACGGGCACGGCTGGTGGGGCTGGGACCACGGCGGTTCGGACCACGACGACTGGCGCTCCGGCGGCCGGATGGGTGGCTCACGCGGCTGACCGGGCGCACCTCACGGAAGATCGTTCGTCCAAGCCTCAGGTCGGACGCCTCGCGCTCCGATGACAGGGGGAGACCTCGCTGATCCGGGAGCCCGCATGGCCACCGCCACCCGCCTGAAGTGCCCCACCTGCGGGGCGAAGAACGACGCCGACGCCGCCCGCTGCGGCGTCTGCACCCGAGCGCTCGACCTCGACGGCTCGCCCACGCAGGCGGCCTATGCGGAGGTGCTCTACGCGAACCCCGTGCGGGACTCGGAGAAGGCGACCCCCTGGATCGGCCCGGTGTGGATCGCGCTGCTCGTGATCCTGCTCGGCGCCATGGTCAACTACCAGTGGTGGGGGCAGGGCCCCGACTGGGCCCACCGTCCCGAGCTGCGGATCGAGCGCGGCGCCACGTGGCGCACGGTCAGCGAGACGACCGCCTTCACGATCGCCTTCCCGGCCGAGGCGCGCATCGACATGATCGACACCCCCGCGGGCACGGCCGAGCGTGCCGTCGCAGCGGTCGACGATCGCTGGGTCACCGTGCGGCCCGCGACCAACGGCATCACCCAGCAGAAGGTCGCCTCGGACGACGTCGTCGAATCCACCGTCGTCGCCATCGCCGTGAGCGCCCCGGGGGAGCTCACCGAGGACGCGGCACTGGCGCTGGTCGGCTCCACGCTGCCGGGTGTCACGCTGTCGTCGGCCGACGTGCGCTCGGTGGTCGATCCCTCCTACGGGACGCAGATGAACATCGACGCCAAGTTCACCGGTGGGCTCGGCAGCGCCGACCGCGGGCGGGTGCGGGCCCGCGTGATCGCCTACGACGAGGAGGCGTTCGTCGTCGCCACGTTCTCGAAGGGCTCGATCGACGCCGAGCTCCAGAGCCGCCTGGTCGGCGGGTTCAGGCCGAACGGCGTGCTCGAAGCACCCGATCTCGGCGACTGAGGTCGGCCAGCACCTCGACCTCCGCGAAGCCTGCGGCCCGGGCCAGCGCTGCCACGGCCTGACCCTGCTCCGCCCCGATCTCCACCACCAGCGCCCCCCGCTCGGTGAGCCACTCGGGTGCGCCGGCCACCAGGTGCCGGATCGCGTCCAGCCCGTCGTCGCCGGACCACAGGGCGCCCGCCGGCTCCCACGCGCGCACGGCCTCGTCCACCTCGTCACTCGGTGACACGTAGGGCGGGTTCGAGACGACGAGGTCCACCTCGCCCCGCAGCTCCGGGGGCAGCGCGTCGAACCAGGAGCCCTGGGCGATCGCCACCCGGGTCGCCACCCGCCCCACGCCGGCGAGGTTGGCCCGCGCCACGGCGAGCGCATCGGCGTCGACGTCGCAGGCCCACGTCCGCGTCCGCGGTCGCTCGGTGACGATGGACAGGGCGATGGCGCCCGATCCGGTGCCGAGGTCGACGACGGTGAGCTCGTGCTCGCGGCCTACCATCCGGTCGACCTCGCCGAGCGCCACCTCGACGAGCTGCTCGGTCTCCGGCCGGGGGATCAGCACGCGGCGATCGACGGCGAGGTCGAGCCCTCGGAACGGCCAATGCCCGAGGACGTACTGGACGGGCTCACCCGCCAGCCGTCGCGCCACCATGGCGTCGAGTCGGGCCACGCCGCGCACGGTGGCGGCGTCGTCGAGGTGACGGTCGAGCCCGGTGCCTTCGTGCCCCGAGGCCTCCTCGCACAGCCAGCGGGCGTGGCGGCCCGCGGCCTCGCCGTCGGGGCCGGACAAGCGGCCCTCGGTCTCCGCCAACAGCTCGCGCCAGCTGACGGTGCCGTCAGGCATGGTCCGCGAGCTGGCGGGTGCGCTCGTCGTGGACCAGGGCGTCGGACACGTCGTCCAGCTCACCGGCCAGCACCTTGTCCAGGTTGTAGACGGTCAGCCCGATCCGGTGATCGGACACCCGGTTCTCCTTGAAGTTGTAGGTGCGGATCTTCTCGCTCCGCCCCCCGCCGCCGACCTGGCTGCGCCGGGCGTCCGACAGCTCGGTGGCCTGCCGCTCCTGCTCCATCTGCAGGATGCGGCTCCGCAGCACGCGCATCGCCTTCGCCCGGTTCTGGATCTGGCTCTTCTCATCCTGCATCGCCACCACCACGCCGGTCGGGAGGTGCGTGATGCGCACCGCCGAGTCGGTGGTGTTCACCGACTGGCCGCCCGGACCCGAGGAGCGGTACACGTCGATCTGCAGGTCGTTGGGGTTCAGGTCGACCTCGACCTCCTCGGCCTCGGGCAGCACGGTCACGGTGGCGGACGACGTGTGGATGCGGCCCTGCGACTCCGTGACGGGAACGCGCTGGACCCGATGCGGGCCGGCCTCGAACTTCATGCGGGTCCACACCCCCTCGCCCTTGAGGAGGAAGGTGATGTCGCTGTACCCGCCGAGGTCGCTCGGCGACGACGACAGCACCTCCGACGTCCAGCCCTGGCGGTCGGCGAACGCCCGGTACATCTCGTACAGGTCCCGGGCGAAGAGGTTCGCCTCCTCGCCCCCCTCGGCACCGCGGATCTCGACGATCACGTTGCGGCCCTCGTTCGGGTCCTTGGGCAGGAGCAGCAGGCGCAGCTCGGACTCCAGGGCTTCGATGCGCTGCTCGGCATCGGTGATCTCAGCGCGCATCGACTCGCGGTCCTCGCCCGCCAGCTCGGCGAACAGCTCGCGTGCGACCCCCAGGTCCTCGGTGGCCGAGCGCAGCGCGGCGGTCCGGGCGACGATGGGCTCCAGCTCGTGGTGCCGCTTCGAGAGCGGGATGAGCTTCGACTGGTCCGCCACGACCGCGGGATCGCCGAGGAGGCCCTCGACCTCCGCGAACTCGCGCTCCAGGCCCTCGAGGCGTTCCAGCACGAGGTCAGGGTATCCAGGGTGCGGGCGAGGCCACGACCGAGGGTGGGCGGGCCAGCCACTCCCCCGCCGCCAGCGCGGAGGGCAGCAGGGGCGACGCCTCGGGGTGCACGACGAGCAGTGGTGCGTCGGGTGCCTCGCGGCGCCGCACGTCCTCCGCGAGGGCCAGCAGGTCCACGTCCACGCCCATGGTGCAGGCGACGACCACGGTGCCGTCGGGACCGTCGCCGACCGCCATGGCCGGGTGCGGATCGCGCAGGTTGGGGCGTGGCTCGGTGGTCTCGACCGGCCGAAGGGACTGGAGGCCGATCGACGCCGGATCCGCGACGATCGACGCTCGCACCCACCGCTCCCGCGCCAGGTCACGGACTGGGTGGGGCGGCGCGCCCGGGAACCGGTGGGCGTCGACGATGGCCAGCACCGCCGCCAGCGAGTCGGCAGCCGTCAGGTCGGCCCGCATCATGGCGCCCACCTCCCGGTCGAACCGCCCGACACCGCTCTCGAGCCGGAAGCCGTCGGGGTGCTCCTCGATGCGGGCGACCTCGAGCCCGAGGCGTTCGCCCCGCACGATGCCCTGCTCGGTGACCACCTCGCAGCCGTGCTCGGCCAACACCCCGACCAGCTCCTCGACCCCGGAGGGAGGGAGCAGGACCGGAGGGGCGGGCGTCGGCTCGACCGTCGTCCAGATGTGGTCCCGGCCCACCGTCACGACCTGCACCGGCCGCTCGAACCAGGACGCCCGGCGGGCGAGGTCGCCGAGCAGCACCGCCGTCGCCGTGCCGGCCTCGATCACCAGGTCGACCGACGCGACCCCCTGCCGGGCCGCCCACAGGACGACGCCGCCCAGCGATCGTGGGCCGACCTCGTCGAGCAGCACCCACGCCGCGTCGCCCTCGAGGAGCGTGGCCCCCGACGGGAACGACCCGCCCGTCCGGTCACCCGGACCCTGGCGGGTCGTCACGATGGCGTCGAGCTTCGCGGCGAGGAGCCGCGACCGCTGCGCCGGATCCATGCTGCGTCGGTCGCTGTGTGGTTCAGTCGTCGGCAGCGGCGGGCGCAGCCTTCTTGCGGCGCCCTCCGTACCGACGCTCGAAGCGCTCCACGCGACCGGCGGTGTCGACGATCTTCATCTGGCCCGTGAAGAACGGGTGCGTGAACGCCGAGATCTCGACCTTGGCGAGCGGGTAGGTCTCGCCGTCCACCTCGATGGTCTCGGAGGTCTCGATCGTCGAACGCGTCTTCAGGATGTCGCCGGACCCCATGTCCTTGAACACGACGGTGCGGTACTCGGGGTGAATGTCGGGCTTCATAGCGGCTCAGATCGTAGAGGTCGTGGGTGGGTCAGGTCGATTCAGGGTCCAGGTCAGCGCCCCACCACCCAGGTTTCGCGGGAACCCGCCTCAGGTGGCAGGCGGGTAGCGCAGCCGAAGCAGCGAGCCTGCGAGCGGAACTGAGGCGGAGCTGGCCCGCCTCATGAAGAAGGCGCCTTGGCGATCTCGGCGAGGAACTGCTCGTTCGTCGAGAAGGACTTCATGCGGTCGACGAGCAGCTCGAGGCTGGCGCCGGCGGAGCCCTCGGCGGCGAGGCCCGAGAGCACCCGGCGGAGCTTCCACACCTGGTTGAGCTGGTTGCGCTCGAAGAGGAGCTCCTCGTGACGGGTGGACGAGGCGTCCACGTCGATCGCGGGGAAGATGCGCCGCTCGGCCATGCGCCGGTCGAGCCGCAGCTCCATGTTGCCGGTGCCCTTGAACTCCTCGAAGATCACCTCGTCCATCTTCGAGCCGGTGTCGACCAGCGCCGTGGCGAGGATGGTCAGCGAGCCGCCCTCCTCGGTGTTGCGGGCGGCACCGAAGAACTTCTTGGGCGGGTACAGCGCGGCGGTGTCGATGCCGCCGGACATGATCCGGCCGGTGCCCGGCGCGGCGAGGTTGTACGCACGGGCGAGCCGCGTGATGCCGTCGAGGATGATGACCACGTCCTCGCCGTACTCCACGAGGCGCTTGGCCCGCTCGATGGTGAACTCGGCGGCGGCGGTGTGCTCCTCGGTCGGGCGGTCGAAGGTCGCCGCGACGACCTCACCGCTGACCGAGCGGCGCATGTCGGTGACCTCCTCGGGACGCTCGTCGACCAGGAGGACGATGAGCTTCACCTCGGGGTTGTTCGCCTCGATCGCCTTCGCGATCGTCTTCATCACGGTCGTCTTGCCGGCTTTGGGGGGCGACACGATGAGCCCACGCTGCCCCTTGCCGATCGGGGCGATGAGGTCGATGATCCGGCTCGTCATGTCGAGCGGGCGGGACGGCGACGACAGCTCGAGTCGCTCGTCGGGGTAGAGCGGCGTCAGGTCCTCGAAGCGGGGACGGTGACGAGCCTCCTCGGGCGAACGGCCGTTGACGGTCTCGACCTGGAGGAGGGCCGGGTTCTTCTCCTGGCGCCCGGCGGGTCGAGCCGAACCGGCGACCAGGTCACCGCGGCGAAGGCCGAGCTGTCGGCACTGCTTGACCGACACGTACACGTCCTCACGGCCGGGGAGGTAGCCGGAGACCCGCAGGAACCCGTAGCCCTCGTCGCGGAGGTCGAGCAGACCCTCGACGGCGAGCGGCTCGCCCTCCCACTGCGTGGTCTCCTCGGCCTCGGCGTTCGGCTGGCGGTCCCGGTCGCGGCCACGCCGACGGCGACGGCGGCGACCACCGCCCTCGCCCTCTCCGTCATCGCCCTCGGCGCCGGGCTGACGCTGCTGCTGACCCTGCTGACCCGGCTGATCGTGCTGGCCCTGCTGATCGTGCTGGCCCTGTCGCTGCTGACCCTGGCCGGCCGGGCGCTGCTCCGGCCGGTTGCCGCCGGACCCGGCCGAGGCCGCGGGCTGGTCCGACTCCTCCGACGGCGTGGCGCCGTCGTCCGTACCCGACTCGTCCGAATCCGACTCGTCCGGGCCCGACCCAGCGTCGCCCGACGCCCCGGACTCGTCGCCCGGCTCGTCCGAGGAGGGAAGGTCGTCGGTGATGCCGGTGGCGGCGGGGGTCGACTCGACGGCTTCGCCGATCGCGGCCGCCCCGGAGCCCACGGACGTCACGCCGGTGAGCTCGAGGATCAGGTCGATGATGTCGGCCTTGCGGGCGCGGGACGTCGGCTTGCGACCCAGCGTCTCGGCGATGGTCGCCAACTCCGCGCGGTCCTTGCGCTCCAACGTGGATCGTTCGAGGTTCATCCGGTTGCCCTCTGTCGTTTCTGGGTTGCCGCAGTCGCGGCGGTGGGAATGCGGATCCACCAGGCGGGAGCCGCTCAGGCCTCACACGCCGGGCACGGAGCGCTCGGGCAGCCCGATGTCGAGCCGGCGGTGAGAGGGGAAGTCGCCCGGGCGGTGGAGGGAACTCCGACCCGCCGGAGGTGCGACGGCCGCCAATGTAGCACGCGCCCCCTCGCCACCCTCGTTCTGTGTCGTGGGACGCCCAGTTCTGGCG
>JAEZFI010000099.1 GCA_023437745.1 Actinomycetes bacterium | reverse complement strand
GGCCACCGACTTCCGGCCGAGTTCGGGCGTGTCGGGAGGGGAGCGACGTGGACGCAGCGTAGGGAGAGGGTGGGACGCCGTAGCGTGGCGGGATGCGCCGTGAGCTGTTCGACGACACCCATGAGATGTTCCGGCAGAGCTTCCGGTCGTTCGTGGCGGCCGAGATCGCACCGCACCACGAGGAGTGGGAGCGGGCGGGCATCGTCGACCCCGCGATGTTCCGGGCGGCCGGTGCGGCGGGCTTCCTCGGCATGGCGGTCCCCGAGCAGTGGGGTGGCGGGGGCGTCGACGACTTCCGGTTCAACGTCGTGATCGCCGAGGAGCTCGCCCGGGCCGGGGTGGTCAGCTCGGGCTTCTGCATCTGGCTGCACAACGACGTCGCCCTCCCGTACTTCCTCGGCGGCACCAACGAGGAGCAGCGCGCCCGCTGGCTGCCGGGCATCTGCTCCGGCGAGCTGATGACGGCGATCGCCATGACGGAGCCCGCCATCGGGTCCGACCTCGCCTCGATGTCCACCACGGCCGTGCGCGACGGCGACCACTACGGCGTCAACGGGGCGAAGACCTTCATCACGAACGGCATCAACGCCGAACTGGTCATCGTCGCGGTGAAGACGGATCCGACCGAGCGCCACCGGGGGATGTCGCTGCTCGTCGTGGAGGAGGGGACGCCCGGGTTCACGCGCGGCCGCAACCTCGACAAGATCGGCCTCCACGCGCAGGACACGGCGGAGCTGTTCTTCGCCGACGCCAGGGTCCCGGTCGCGAACCTCCTGGGCGAGGAGGGCACGGGCTTCTTCCAGCTGGTGGACAAGCTGCCCCAGGAGCGCCTCTCGATGGCGATCATGGGCATCGCGCACGCGGAGGCGACCTTCGCCGCCACGCTCGAGTACGCCAAGGAGCGCACGGCGTTCGGCCAGCCCATCGGCAGCTTCCAGAACAGCCGGTTCGTGCTCGCCGAGATGCGGACCGAGCTGGACATCGCGCAGAGCCACCTGGACCGGTGCGTCGAGTCGCTTCGGGCGAAGGAGCTGACCGGCGAGGAGGCGGCCGCCGCCAAGTGGTGGTGCACCGAGCTGCAGAAGCGGGTCACCGACCAGTGCCTCCAGCTGCACGGCGGGTACGGCTACATGCTCGAGTACCCGGTGGCACGGGCCTGGCTCGACGCCCGCGTCCAGACCATCTACGGCGGCACCACGGAGATCATGAAGGAGATCGTCGGGCGGTCGTTGGGGGTGTAGCGGCGACCCGAGGCGGGTCAGTGCCGCACCGAGGTCGCAGCGCTCAGCTCGGCGGCCCCGAAGATCCCGCGGAGGCGTGTGGCCACCTCGTCCGGGCAGACCGGCCCGTCGTGGTGCAGGCCACGGAGACTCGTCGTGTCGTACCGCCGGCGCTCCCGTGGTGACAGCCGGAGCACGTCGTCGAAGTGGGCGTGGGAGAGGAACGTCGTCGAGACCCGGTGGGCCTCGACGAGCCGCAGGAACTCGAAGGCGTCCCAGCCGTCCATCAGGACGACGGTCCCGCCGGCGTAGAGGGTGGCGGCGTAGTGGTCGAAGGGGTCCGCCTCGTGGAGGGGCCCGGCGACCAGGTGCACGTCGTCGGCCACGATCTGCCAGCGGCGGAGCAGCTCCTCGCAGCGGGCCTCGATGTCGGCCGGCGTCCCGGGCGGGCGGACGAAGCGGTCGTCCCGGGTCGCGGCGATCGGGACGTACCGGGTGGGGAAGGTGGCCGGCCAGCGGTAGGGGAGCGGCTCGCCGGGCGAACCCACCAGGCGGGCCTCGAAGTCGTCGCCCACCACCATCGACGTCGTCGCCACCTCGTCCCGGAGGAGGCTCACCGTCTCGGCGTGGTCCTGCGACGCGATGACGACGTCCGCGTGCGCCTCCCGGAGCGCCTGGCCGAGCTCGGTGGCGGACATCGTGGGGTCGAGCGTGATCGGGGCCACGGCGAGCTTGGCCGACGCCGCGAAGGTCTCGATCAGCTCCATCGAGTTCGGCAGGACGACCGCCAGCGACCGGGTGGCGGCCGATCCGGCCGATCCGGCGCTTGCGGCCCGCACGGCGTGGGCCAGCTTCGTCGCCCGCTCGTCGAGCTCCGCGTGGGTGAGGTGCTCCGTCTCGTGGATCACCGCCGTGCGGCCGCCGCGAGATCGCGCCGAGAACGGATAGCCCTTCACGTGTCGCCTCCCGTGGTCACCGCCCCGCGGCGACACTAGACCCGGGTCGCTGCGGGCGAAAGGGCTCCGCTCAACTCCTCGCCAGGCGCCGCAGGGCCTCCCGGTCGGCCTTGCCGGCGGCCAGCGTGGGGAAGGCGTCCAGCACGACGACGCGCTCGGGCCAGGTGAACTTCGTGGCGCCGTGCGACTCGAACCAACGGCGGCACTCGTCGAGGTCGAAACCGCCCGGGGCGACGACGAAGGCGCAGACACGCTCGCCCAGCCGCTCGTCCGGGTAGCCGACGGCCACGGCGTGGTCGACGGCCGGGTGCGCCTCGAGGAGGTGCTCCACGTCGGAGGCCGAGATGTTCTCCCCGCCCCGGATGATCAGGTCCTTGATGCGCCCGGTGATGTGCAGCCAACCGTCGTCGAGCCGCCCGAGGTCACCGGTCCGGAACCAGTCGTCGGCGGTGATGGTCCCCTCGTTGCGCCGTCCGTCGGCGTAGCCCACGAAGAGCTCGGGGCCCTGCACCCAGACCTCCCCGACGTCGCCGGGCGGGCGGTCGTCGCCGGTGGACGGGTCCACGATCCGGATCCTGATCGAGCCGGCAGCCCGACCGTCGCTCGACGCGGCTCGGTCGGGCGGGTCGCCGTCGTGCCACGTCGAGACCACCGGCGCCTCGGTCGAGCCGTAGGTCCGCTTGACGACGGCGCCGAAGGCGGCGGCCGCCCGTTCGGCGAACGAGGGCGTCACGCCTGCTCCGCCGCACGAGATCAGCCGCATGGTCCGCACCGCGTCGGGCGAGAAGTTCGGCGCCGAGATCATGGTGAGGAAGAAGGTGGGCGGGCCCATCATGAAGCTCACCGACTCACGGCGGACCAGCTCGACCGCCCGCTCCGGCGTCCAGCGGTCCATCAGCACCGACGTCAGCCCACCGACCCCCGGCTGCAGGACGGCGTTCGAGAGCCCCGAGATGTGCGCCATGGGCGCCGGCATCAGCACCACGTCCCGGTGGTCGAGGCCGTGGATGGCGAGCAGGGATCGGGCCTTGTAGACGAGGGCGCGGTGGGTGTGGAGCACACCCTTGGGGCCGCCGGTCGAGCCCGACGTGAACAGCACGACGGCCAGGTCCTCGGGCGCCGCGTCGACCCCCGCGTGCTCGCCGCCCTCCAGCAAGGTCTCGAAGCGCCGGTCCACCGGCACCTCGGCGTCCCCGCGGGCGATGACGGCGTCGGCGAGCTCGGCGGAGGGCAGCCCGGCAGCGGCGATCGACACGGCCGGCCGCACCTCGTCGACGATGCGCTCGACGTCGCTGCCCGCTGCGAGGTGGTGGATCGGGCTGGCCACGGCGCCCAGCGTCCAGCACGCCCGGAACGTGGCGATCGTCTCCCACCAGCTCGGCAGCTGGAAGCAGACGGCGTCCCCGCGACCGACGCCCCGGGCCGCCAGGCCTGCCGCGAGCCGGCGCACGAGCACCTCCATCTCGTCGCCGGTGAGCCGGACGTCCCCGTCGACCACCGCGGCACGGCCGGCGGGGAGCAGCCCCCGCACGTGGGCGGTGGTGGCGCGGATGCACGCCTCGAGCGACGGGAGGCCGTCGAGGTCGGGATGCCCGAGACGCCGATCGTGGTCCCAGGTGGCAGCGAGGCCCATGAGCGTCGATGTGACCAGCACCGGGGCGGCCGATGCAAACCTCGCGCTTGCACGAGGCAGCACCGAGGGGGTGAACTCAGCAGTGCGTGGCGGCGGGCGCGTCCCTCCGCGTCGTGCCCCACTTGCGCCCCTCCGGAGACCCCCGTGCTCGAACGCCTCGCCCTCTTCAGCTATCGCCGCCGTCGGGCCGTCCTCGCAGCGTGGGTGGTCCTCTTCGCCGGGATCTCGGTCCTCGCCTCGAACTTCGGTGGCGAGACCTCGATGGACTTCGAGCTGCCGCAGTCCGATTCGCAGCAGGCGTTGGACCTGCTGAAGGAGGCCGGTACCGGCCAGCAGAACGAGACCGGCAAGGTGGTCTTCGCCTCGGACTCGCTGTCCGATCCGGCGGTGCGCGCGCAGGCCGACTCCTTCCTCGCGAAGCTGGCCGAGGTCGACCACGTCGAGCGGGTCGAGAGCCCCTTCGTGGACGGCCCGGCCGCGATGTTCCAGGTCTCCAAGTCCGGCGAGATCGCCTTCGCGACCATCACCTTCGACGCCCGGTTCCAGGACCTCCCGTTGGAGCTCGGACCGGAGATCGAGGAGCTCGCCAAGGACTTCGCCGACGCCGACCTGCGGATCGAGTTCTCGGGCACCCCCTTCCAGTCGCGTGAGATCGGAGGCGCCTCCGAGCTGATCGGCGTCCTCGCCGCGATTGTCATCCTCCTGTTCGCGTTCGGCTCGGTGCTCGCCATGGGGTTGCCGATCCTCACCGCGCTGTTCGGCATCGGGATCGGGCTGGGCGGCGTGCAGCTGCTCGCCAACGTCGTCTCGGTCCCGGACTTCGCGACGCAGCTCGCCGCGATGATCGGCATCGGCGTGGGCATCGACTACGCGCTCTTCATCGTCACCCGCTACCGCCAGCTCCTCCACGACGGTTACGAGCCCGAGGCCGCCGTGGTGAAGTCGATCGCCACGGCGGGCAAGGCCGTGCTCTTCGCCGGCTGCACCGTGGTCATCTCGCTGCTCGGCATGTTCCTGATGCGCCTCTCGTTCGTCAACGGGCTGGCCCTCGGCTCGTCGCTCGCCGTGCTGATCACGATGCTGGCGTCCGTCACCCTGCTGCCCGCGGTCCTCGGCTTCGTCGGCCGCACCATCGACCGCCTCGCCCTGCCGTGGGCCAAGCGCACGACGACCAGCGAGCGGAACATCTGGTACCGCTGGAGCCGCGTCGTGCAGGCCCGCCCGTGGACGATGGCGATCCTCGGCCTCGTGATCCTGGGCGGTCTCGCGCTCCCCGTCCTCGACATCCGCCTGGGCAGCGCCGACGACGGCAACCTCGGTACGGAGACCACCCTGCGCCGGGCCTACGACCTGCTGTCGGACGGATTCGGTCCGGGCTTCAACGGCCAGATGCTCGTGGCGGTGCGGGTGCCCGACGCCGGCGCAGCGGAGCACCTGGACGCGCTGCGCACCGCCATCGCGGAGGACCCCGGTGTCGACCAGGTGGTCCCGGTCCCGTGGCAGCCCGGCTCGCCCGTGGCCGTCATCCCCGTGTTCCCCACGACGTCGCCGCAGGACGAGGCGACCGTCGAGCTCATCGATCGACTGCGTGGGGACGTGATCCCCGGCGTCACCGACGGCACGGGGCTCGAAGCGCACGTCGGCGGCATCACTGCGCTGTTCGACGACGTGTCGACCATCCTCGGCGAGCGTCTCTTCCTGTTCATCGCCGGCGTGCTGGCGGTGTCGTTCCTGCTGCTGATGGTCGTGTTCCGGTCGATCTTCGTGCCGCTCAAGGCGGTGGTCGTGAACCTCCTGTCGATCGGCGCCAGCTACGGCCTGCTCGTCATGATCTTCCAGGAGGGCTGGGGCGCCGGCCTGATCGGCGTGGTCGCGGGGCCCATCGAGGCCTTCGTGCCGATGATGATGTTCGCCATCGTCTTCGGCCTGTCCATGGACTACGAGGTCTTCCTCCTGTCGCGCATCAAGGAGGAGTACGACCTCTCCGGCGACAACGCGGCGGCGGTGGCGGACGGGTTGAGCCACACCGCCCGGGTGATCACGGCGGCGGCGGCGATCATGGTCTGCGTCTTCGGGTCGTTCGTCCTCGGCGACCAGCGGGTCATCAAGGAGTTCGGCTTCGGTCTCGCCGCGGCGGTGCTGATCGACGCCACGATCGTCCGCATGCTGCTGGTGCCGGCCACGATGGAGCTCCTCGGCGACGCGAACTGGTGGTTCCCGAAGTGGCTCGACCGGATCGTCCCCGCCATCCACATCGAGGGCAAGCCCGACGACCGGCCGGCCGCGACGGACCAGGGCGACGAGCGCGAGCTCACCCCGGTCGGCTGACCACCTGCGGAACCGGTGAGCGGCGCACCGGTCGCACCCCGATGACCAGGGCGCCCGCCACGATCAACCCCAGCGTGAACAGGAGCAGGACGCCGACGTTCGGGAGGATGTCGCCCAACCCGGCGCCGCGGATCGCCAACTCGTCGATCGCCCGCAGGTACCACCACGTCGGCAGGCCCCGCCCCACGACCTTCGCCCACTCCGGGAGCAGGTCGTACGGGGCGAGCCCGCCCGAGGCCGCGGTGAAGCCGAGCGCCGCGGCGTAGCAGTAGAGGTTGTAGACCGCCGCCGACCGGCTGACCGCTACGACGGCGAACCCGAGCGCCGTGGTGCACAGCGCGAGGGCCCCCGCGAGCACGATGCGGGCGAGGATCGAGCCGTTCCACTCGACGCCGAACCACCAGCCGGCGCCGAAGTGGATCACCGCCGCCGTGATCAGCTGGTGGGTGCCGACCACCGCGAGCTTCGACCCGAGTCGCTCGTGCCGCCGGACGCCGACCATCTCGAGGCGGTCGGCCATGCCGTTGCCCTGGTCGTCGAACGCCGTGTACCCGAGGAAGAGCAGGTTGGCGATCATGAAGAGGCAGACCTGGCCGCAGATCGCCTGCTCGATCGCCGGCACGACCGGCAGCCCCTGCCGCCCCAGCGCGAACTGGAACGCCGGGCGGACGAACCACGCGAGCTCGATCCCGATCATCAGGAACACCGCACGGGCGGGCCAGTTCCGCAGGGCCCGCCGAGCCTCGTGCTCGGTGAGCGCCCGCCAGCGGCCCGAGAGCTCGCTCACTGCAGCCGACCGATCTTGGGCCGGCTGGCGTCGAAGAGGGCCAGCGCCATCAGGGTGAAGCCCGCGCTGAACGCGCACAGGACGAGCAGCGGTTGGGTCACGTCGTCGAGCCCACCGCCGTCGAGGAACACGGTGCGGAACCCCGTGACCGACCAGTGGATCGGGCTGGCCGGCCCCACGTCACGGACGACGGCGGGCAGGAGGTCGTTGGGCACGATGGCCCCACCGATCGCTGCGAGGAAGATGCCGCCGCCGAAGGCCCACGCGTCGTAGAGCGTCGAGGTCCGCAGCACGGCCAGCCCGAGCCACCCCCACGCGACGGTGGCCGTCACGGTCGTGATCCCGAGCAGCACCAGCGCCACGGCGCTCCCGTTGGGGCGCAGGTCGAAGAGCACGAAGGCGCCGAGGAGGATGGCGGTGAACTGCACCACCTGGTGCGAGAGGTGGGCGCCGACCTTCCCGGCCACGACCTCGGGGATGGACGCCGGCCCCGAGCGGATCCGGTCCCACGTGTGCCACTGGTGCTCGTTGTAGGTGAAGAGTCCCTGATGGCTGAGCACCAGGAACCCGTAGAGGGCGGCGACGCCGGGGGCCACGATCTCCGCGCCGGTCGCGCTCGCGTACCTCGGGTCGGTCCGCAGGAAGATGCCGTAGCTGTTCTGGATGAACGCCATGAGCACGAACGGCACGATGACGTACGCGATCGTGATCGGCGCGGTCCGGACGAGGTACCGGATCTCGTGGCGGTAGAGCGCGGCGCTACGTCGCAGCATCGACGACGGCCCCGTCCGCCGGGGTGAGCGTGCGGCCGGTCAGGTTCTGGAAGACGGCGTCGAGGTCGGCGGCCAGGACCTCGACGCCCACCAGCGCGTCGGCGTGCTCGCCCAGCAGGCGCACCGCCCGTCCGACGTGGCTGCGCGCGTCGGCGATGCGGAGGCGGATGACGTCGCCCGTCACCGTCATCTCCCCGGGCAGTCCGTCCACCAGCGGCGCCTGCCCTGCGAAGCGCAGCTGGATCGCCGACGTGGCGTGACGCTCGATGAGCTCGCCCACCGTGCCCTCGGCGATGACCTGGCCTTCGTCGAGGACGGTGACGCGTGCGTCGAGCGCCGCGACCTCGGGCAGGTAGTGGGTCGAGTAGCAGACCGCACCACCCTCACGGGCGAAGCTGCGGACCACGTCCAGGACGGCGGCGCGGGTGGCTGGGTCCACGCCCGCGGTGGGCTCGTCGAGGATCACGACCGAGGGGTGCGCCACGAGCGCGATGGCGTTGTGGACCCGGCGCCGCTGACCGCCCGACAGCTCGCTGACCTTGCGGCCCAGGAGGTCGCCGACGAGGAACGCGTCCGCCACCTCGGTCGTCCGCCGGCGCATCGCCGTGCCCCGCAACCCGGCGAGCTCGCAGAAGAGCCGGATGTTCTCGGCGACGGTGAGGACCGGGAACAGCGCCTCCTCCTGGGGTGCGCAGCCGATGCGCCGACGGAGGTTCGGCCCGTCCGGCCCGAGCAGGTCGTCGTCGCCGAGGGTGATCGTGCCCCGCTGCGGCCGCACCAACCCCATCACGCACGACACGGTCGTGGTCTTGCCGGCGCCGTTCGGGCCGATCAGCGCGGTGATCTCGCCGGGTCGCACCCGCAGCGACACCCCGCGCAGCGCCCGCACCTCGGGCGTGCCGGGGTACGTCACGTGCAGGTCACGGATCTGGAGGGCGGTCACTTCTCGTACCTCAGGGGGATCCCGAGACCGTCGAACTGCTCTCGGTACAGCCGTTCGGCGCTCTGCCGCCGAAGTGCGCCGAGCCCGTCGAGCGTCTCACGCAGGTGGTGCAGCCAGTCGCCGTTGGACTGGATCACGTCGACCAGCGCCGGTTCCTGCCGGGCCACCTGCAGCAGCAGCTCGGGGCTCTGCGAGGTGAACAGGTCGCGCAGCCCGTGTTGCCGTTCGAACAGCTCCGTGACCCACTCGGTGTTGCGGGTGTACAGGTCGAGCACGAAGTCGGGCGCCAGCTCGAGCATCAGGATCACGAACTGGTCGTCGAACAGGTCGTAGGAGCGCTCCTCGCCGAACAGGTCGGCGAGCGAGTTGGTGTCGGGATCGTTGAACCCCAGCCGTTCCCGCAGCATCGAGCCGACCGTCTCCTTCTGGGTGGTCTCGGCAGGGAGCGAGTCGCACTGCTCCCTGGCGAGGCGGGACATCGACTCCCAGGCCAGGGCCTGGGGGCGGACGATGGCAGGCACGGTGGCGTTGTCGACCTCGGCGTGCGGGCCGATGAGGAACTTGCCGCGGGCGACGTTGTAGATGCCGTCGGCGAGGACCAGGCGCTCCAGCGAGCCGGCGCTCAGCTGCTCGGCATCCCGACGGGTGCTCCCGAGCCGGCGAGCCGTGTCGATGAGCGGTTGGGCGCGCTGGGCCAGCTGCTGGGGCACCTCGCGGAGGAGGTAGTCGAGGAGGTCGTAGGTGGACTCCGTCTCGTCCAGGCGAGCCGGGAGCGAGTCGATGAACTCGTTCGACGCCCTCACCATGTCGGCGGCTGAGGTGCAGAGCTCGGCGACCGTCGCCACCGTCTCCGCCGAGGTGTCGTCCTCGCCGTTGCGGACGAGCAGCCCGGTGGCGACGAGCATGATCCCCACGGCGACCATCGCGACCTTGCGCAGGGTCGGCCCGGTGGGGCGCCACGACCGTGCGAGCGTCACCGGGAGGCCGGTGCGGGGGCGCTCCCGGAGGGCGTCGGCGACGTCGGTCGCGGTGGGGCGGCGTGTGGGGTCAGGGTCGATCGTCGACTCGAGCAGCGCCAGGGTTCGCGGGTCGTGCGCAAGGTGCGTCCGGAGGCGGGGGAACGTGGTGGCGCCCGACTGCATGTCCCGCGCCACGGCGGTGAGGAAGGAGTCGTTGCGGGCGGTGCCGTCACCCTCGATAACGGAACCGATGGTGCGGCCCAACGAGAACACGTCGGCGGCGGCGGTCGGTTGCCCGCCGTCGAGGACCTCGGGTGCGACGAAGTGGATGGTGCCCCGCACGTCGTCGAGGGTCGGCGCCGTGTGCTCCAGCATCCGGGCGATGCCGAAGTCGCCGAGGCGGGCGCTGCCGTCCGAGGCGAGCCAGATGTTCGACGGCTTCACGTCGCAGTGGATGACGCCCAGCCGGTGCGCGGCGCCCAGCGCGGATGCCACCTGCGCGACGGCGTCGAGGATCCGGTCGACGGCGGTGGCGTCGCCCTCCTCGGGGCGGATGTCGGCGAGTGTCCCGCCGGACACGAAGTCGGTGACCAGGAAGGGGATGCCGTCGGGCGTGGTGCCCGCCTCGATGAGCGTGACGACGTTCGAGTGCCACGACAGCTCGGCGAGTGCCCTGACCTCCTCGGGGGGTGGCGCGTCGGCCGGGGCCCGCTCGTTCATGAGGAGCTTCACCACGACGCGGCGGCCCGTCGACCGTTGCCGCGCCCGGTAGATCAGGGTGCCGGCGCGGGCTTCGAGGCTCTCGAAGTGCTCGTACCTGCCGTCGAGCGCGGCCGCGAGCGAGTCCGCGCCGAACGCTTCCCCGGGAGGCCCACTCACGGCACGACGGTACCAGTGGGGGGTCGGCTCACCAGCCCTGGAAGCGGGGCTCGCGGCGCTCGGCGAACGCCGCCAGGCCCTCCTTCGAGTCCTCCGTGGCGGTGACCATCTCCTGGTAGAAGGCCTCGTCGTCGAACGACTGCTCCCGGCTCGACTCGAAGCTGCGGTTGGCCATGCGCTTGGTGAGCGCGATGGCGCGGGTCGGCAGCGTGGTGAAGCGCATCGCCAGCTCCTCGACGGTGGCGTCCAGGTCCGCGGCCGGCACCACGCGGTTCACGAGGCCGATGCGCAGGGCCTCGTCGGCGGGGACGTCGTCGCCGAGGAACATCAGCTCCTTGGCCTTGTGCAGCCCGACGATGCGGGGGAGGAGGTAGGCGCCACCGGCATCGGGCATGATGCCGCGGCGCACGAACACCTCGATGATGCGGGCGGAGTCCGCCATCACGACGAGGTCGCAGGCCAGGGCGAGCTGCGCGCCGCCGCCTGCCGCGGTGCCGTTGACGGCGGCGATGACGGGCTTCTCGCAGTCCATCACAGAGGCGACGAGCCGCTGCCAGCCGAGGCGGATGAGTCGTGACACCTCGCCGCTCGGGCGGTCGGGCGCACCCTCGGGCTTGGCCGGCGCCGGCCGCTGCGGGCCACCCAGGGCGGCGCCGGTGCAGAAGTGCCGGTGCCCCTCGCCGCGGAGGACGACGGCGCGGACGGCAAGGTCCTCGGACGCCAGGGCGAACCGGTCGGCGAGGTGGTCCCGCATGTCCGAGCGGAGCGCGTTCCCCCGGTCGGGGGCGTTGATGGTGATGCGGGCGATCCCGTCGCGCACCTCGTAGCGGATCAGTTCGTCGACGGTCGGCTCGTCAGTCATGCGGCGGCACGATATCCGTCGGGGCCGTCTCACCCGGCAGCCGCGGCAACTGTCACCGTCCACCGGGCAGGTGCGGGTGAGCGGTGACCGTTCGCGCCGAGGGGACCGGGCGCCCGGGGGGAGCGCTCCCCATCGACACCTGGTCGAGCGGGGCGGAGACTCTTCGTACTCCGACGCCTCTCCCTTCCCTTCCCCGAGCGTCAGAGGACCCGGGCGCCGTACGAGCGCCTCAACGCCGCCGGCGCCAGCGATCGTGAGCGATCGCGGCGGCGGCGGCGTTGCGTCCGGGGGCACCGTGGACACCCCCGCCGGGGTGGGCGGACGCCGAGGCGAGGTACAGGCCGCGCAGCGGCGTCTCCGGCCGGCCCCACGACGATGACGGCCGCCAGATCGCCTGCTGGTGGAGCATCGACGTGCCGCCGCCGATCGCGCCACCGATCAGGTTCGGGTTGGCGCTCTCCATCTCGTGCGGCCCGACGACGTGGCGAGCCAGGATCCGGTCGCCGAAGCCCGGTGCGAGGCGCTCGATCTCCGCTTCGAGCATCGCGGCGACTCGGGCCGTGTCGTCACTCGTCCACGTGACCCTCGGATGGTTGGACGGCACGTGCGTGTAGGCCCACGCGCTCTCGGTCCCTGCCGGCGAACGGGTCGAGTCGGTGGTCGTCATCTGCCCCACGACGGCCAGCACCTCGTCGGGCGTCTGCCCGGCCGCGACCCGTGCGGCGGTGACCGACTGCTCGTCGAGCGTCCCGCCGAGGTGGACGGTGCCCGCGGCGCGGATCGCCTCGTCGGTCCACGGGATCGGCGCCCCGAGCGCCCAGTCGACCTTGACGGTGCCCAGGCCCGGGTCGAACCGGTCGAGGTCGCGCCGAGCGGCGTCGTCGAGCAGCTCCCGCTCGATCAGGCGGCCGTAGAGGAAGGGGAGAGCGACATCCGCCAGCACGGCTCTCGCGGCGGGCAGCTCGGCGCCCGCGGACGTCACGACACCCGTCACCCTGCCGTCGCGCCGGGTCAGCCCCTCGACGGTGGTGCCGCACCGGACCTCGCCGCCCTTCGACTCGAGGCGGGCCACCAGGGCGGCGGCGAGCGCACCGGCGCCCCCGACGGGGACCGGGAACCCGACGGTCTGGGCGAGCCCGGCCATCACCCACCCGAAGAGCCCGCTCGCCGGCGCGTCGGGCGGCAGGTCGGCGTGCAGCGCCAGCCCCGCGAGCAGGGCGGAGGGGGCGTCGCCGGTGAAGCGCTCACCCCCGAGCGCCCGCACCGTCGAGAGCGCGGTGCGTGCCAGCTCCGAGAAGCCTCGGATCGACCGGACGTTCCAGGCGAGGCGTGCGGCGGAGCGGACCGGGGGGAACGGCGCCACCAGCGTGGCGAGCAGCAACCGGCCGGACTCGTCCCACCGGTCCATCAGCTCCAGCCAGGCGGCGCCGTCGCCGGGCGACCGAGCATCGAGGTTCGCTGCGGTGAGGGCGCGGTCACGGAAGATGAGGGGCGCCGGTCCGTCCGGCATGGGGTGGGCCGACACGGCGGGCGCGTGCGCCCAGCGCAACCCGTGTCGCTCCAGCCCGAGCGAGGCGATCGCGGGCGAGCCCACGGCGAGCGGGTAGAACGCCGAGTACAGGTCGTTGGTGAAGCCCGGTGCCGTCACCTCCGCCGAGCGGACCGCGCCGCCGGGTGTGAGGGCCGCCTCGAGCACCAGCACGGACCACCCTGCGTCCGCGAGGTGGTTGGCGGCGACCAGCCCGTTCGGACCGCTGCCGATCACGATCGCGTCGGGCGGTTGCCGGATGACCGCGCTCACCGCCCGGAGGTCAGCAGCCGGCTGAGCGCGACCTCGGCCCGGTCGAGCCGCGTGCGACGGCGAGCGGCACGCCAGACCTCGTGGAGCTCCCCGTCGCCCCAGGCGCTCTCGACCATGGGATGAACGTAGCTGCGACGGGCGACGGTGCGTGTGTTGCCCAGGCGTTGCGCCGCCACGTCGATGGCCTCCAGGAAGCGCGACGTTGCGGCGGCTCCGCTCTCGTCCGCGGCCGGTGGGTCCAGTTGGGCGAGGTGGCCGGTGACGATGGCCGACGCGCCCCAGGTGCGGAAGGTCTTCACGGTCGTGTCGCCGTCGAAGGACTCGCGCAGGTACGCGTTGCAGTCGTCGCTGTCGACGCGCACCAGCCGACCGTCCATCTCGTAGGTGAAGACCTCGCGGCCTCCCAGCTCGTGGCAGCGGCGGACGAGTGCCGCGAGCCGGCGGTCCGAGAGGCGGATGTCGTGCCGGGCGCCGCCCTTGCCCTTGAAGCGGAACCGCAGCCTCGTGCCCTCGATCGTGACGTGCTGCCGGCACAACGTGGTGAGCCCGTAGGTCCCGTTGGTGCGCCGGTACTCGTCGTTGCCGACCCGGATGAGCGTGCGGTCCATCAGCGAGAGGACCAGCGCCACGACCCGCTCGGGCGGCATCCCGGGGCGCCGCAGGTCCTCGTCGAGCCGTGCGCGCAGCGCGTCCAGTCCGGGGCCGAAGTCGGCGAGCGACTCGAACTTCGTGCGTTCGCGGTCCTCGCGCCAGTCCGGGTGGTAGCGGTACTGCTTGCGACCCCGGGCGTCCCGGCCGGTGGCCTGGAGGTGGCCGTCGGGGTCGGGGCAGATCCACACATCGGTCCACGCCGGCGGTATCGCGAGGGAGCGGATGCGAGCGATCTCGCCGGGGTCGGTGATCCGGCCGGCCGCGTCGTGCCGGTAGCTCCAGCCTCTGCCGGCGCGTCGCCGGCGGATGCCGGGCTCGAGGTCGCTGCTCCACGTCAGCCCGATCCGGGCGAGCACCGGTGCGACCACGGGGTCGACCTGGCGTGACGCGTCCACGGCCACGGGTTCCCCGGTGCACCCGGGGCCAGACGTCGGCGTGGCGGAGGCCTGCCCGGCTACCTCCGTGGGCGGATCAGCGTCAGGCCGTCGCCGATCGTGAGCACGACGACGTCGAGGTCGTCCCGCGTGGCGACGGCGTCGTTGAACTCACGGATGGCCCGCGTGTTCTCCGACTGGTCGGACGGGTCGACCACCAGCCCCTTCCACAAGGTGTTGTCCACGGCGATGAACCCGCCGGGGGAGAGGCGGGGCAGCAGCAGGTCCAGGTAGGTGGCGTAGCCGGGCTTGTCGGCGTCCACGAACGCCAGGTCGACGTGCGGCGTCTCCGGCAGCCGGGCCAACCCCTCCGCCGCCGGGCCGATGCGCACGTCGATGCAGCCGGCGACCCCGGCTCGCTGCCAGTGGGGACGACCGACCTCGGGGTACTCGGCGCTGACGTCGAAGCACGTCAGCGTCCCGCCCTCGGGGAGCCCCCGCGCGAGCCACAGCGCCGACATCCCGGTGAACGTGCCGACCTCGACCACCGTGCGGGCGCCGCTCAGCTGCACGAGCCACATCAGGAGCCGGCCCTCGTCCTCGCCGATGTTCATCCCGGCGAGATCGGGGTAGCGCTCGGCGGTCGCCTCGGCGAGCGCCCGGGCGATCGGGTCCGTGCCCGGCGACGCGTGCCCGACCACGTAGTCGTACAGCTCGGCGCTGATCCCGATGGTCCTGGACGGTGGGAGCGAGGCAGCCATCCGCAGGACCCTACCGACGCCTCCCCGATCGTGGGCCTCGATCGCGGGCCTCGATCGTCGGGACGTGCGTCAGGCGGTGGTGACGTGCGGGGCGTCGGCGACGACCTCGAGCCCGTCGGGCAGGCCGCTGCCGTGGCCGGCCTCGTTCGCGCCGTCGCCACCGGCCTCGGCGCGGATCGTCGGGCGACCCAGGTGCCACTGGCGGCCGCCCCGTCGCTTGGCCTCGTACATCGATGCATCGGCGTCACGCAGCAGCATCTCGGGGTGGGCGCCGGCGCCCGCGTGCGTGGCGATCCCGACGCTGGCGGTCAGCGACGCCTCGCCGATGCCGGACCACGGCTCGGCCAGCGCGTCGAGCAACCGCTCGGCGATCTCCGCCATCTGCGCGTCGTCCTCGACCGGCTCGGCCAGCACGGCGAACTCGTCGCCGCCCAGTCGGGCGAGGTACTCGGTCTGGCGCAGCACGGACTGGATCCGCTGCGCCGCCTCCTTCAGCACGGCGTCGCCGACGTCGTGGCCCTGGGTGTCGTTGACCTGCTTGAACCCGTCCAGGTCGATGAACAGCACGGCGACCGTCGACCCGTGCCGGGCGGCGCGGGCGCACGAGGTGCTGACCAGCTCGTGGAACGCGGCCCGGTTCCAGAGACCCGTCAGGTGGTCGTGCGTGGCCTGGTGGCGGAGCAGCTCCTCCAGCCCGCGCTGCGTGGTGATGTCGTGGAGGTTCAGGATGAGGCGACCGCCCCAGTCGGCCGGCGCGGTGAGCGTGGCGACGGTGAGGCGGGTCGAGCCGTCGGCGTGGAGCATCCGGACCTCGACGGTGAAGGAGTGGTCCGGCCGGTCCGGCAGGGTCTCGGTGAGGGCTCGGGCGCGGGCCAGCTCGTCGGGGTGGACGATCTCCCGCATCGGGCGCCCGGCCAGCTCCTCGGGTGTGAGGCCCAGCAGCTCGGTGATGGCGGGGCTCATCGATTCGATGGTGCCGTCGGCGCCGATCACCCCGATCACGTCCGTGGCGTGCCGGACGAGCGCCTCGAAGTGCTCCGAGCGGGACTGCACCTCGAGGGCCGAGGCCCGTGCGGCGTCCGAGGTGAGGCCGAGCACCCTGATGGCCAGCACCAGGCAGATGCTGCCGACGATGGCGATGAAGTGGCCGAGCGACGCAGGCACCACGGTGGGCACGTCGAGGAACCGCACTGCGAGCTCGCCGAGCGTCACCGCCACGAGCATCCACACCACGTTGTGCTTCCAGATGCCGGGCCTCGGGACGATCCGCTGGACCTCGGTGGCGCCGACCATGAAGCCGACGGCGAGGATCGATCCCCAGCCGGCCGTGTAGAGGACGAGGGCGGTGGTGAGCGCGGAGGTCGCCGCTCGCAGCTGCGCCGCGCCGTGCGACTCGGGGAAGGCCGTGAAGACGAAGTGCGACACGAGGTTCGCCAGGAAGTTCGCGCCCAGCACGAGGATGTAGGTGGTCACCGACCAGTCGTTGACGTAGCCGGCGTCGCGGAGCAGGACGATGCCCACGTAGGCGGGCGCGCTCAACGCGAGAAGGCCCCACGAGGCCCGTATCCGCCGGCGGCCGCGTTGCTCGCTCTGCACGGTGGATCTATCGGTCTGTCAGGAGCCCACCTGAAACATGAGGGCCGCACGGCCCATGCCGCCGTGCTCGCTCGCTTCCCGACGCGACAGCGCTCCGTGCCGGTAGCTTGCCGCCGATGGCGAACCTGAGTGACCTGGCCGATCGAGTGGCCCGGCGCGTGTACGCCGTGGGCAGCCGGATCGCGCCCACCCACCTCGAGCGCTACAAGGTGGGCCGGTACGCCCTCGCGAACGTGGCGCCGTTCCCCGTCGACGACGACGGGAGCACCTACCTCGCTCGTTCGGCGACCGAGCTCCCCGGCGTCGACCTGCGCGAGGACGACGCCGTCGCGCTCCTCGGACGATGGGCGAACACCACGAGCGAGACCGACTTCACGGCGCTGCGCACGAACCCGGACATCAACCTCGAACCCCGCTCCGGGGGCATCTTCAACGGCTACTACGACACGCCGGATCCCGAGCTCTACTTCCGCATGATCGGGGAGTACCGACCGACCCGCATCGTCGAGATCGGGGGCGGCTTCTCGACGCTCGTCGCCCGCACGGCGATCCGGCACTACGGCCTGGACACCGAGCTGATGGTCATCGACCCGCAGCCCCGCACGGCCGTGGTCGACGCAGTGGACTCGCTCATCCTCGACCGGGTCGAGTCGGTCGATCCCGCGCAGGTCATCGGTGGGCCGGGGGAGCTGCTCTTCATCGACTCGAGCCACATCCTCCGCACGGGCGGCGACCTGCCGTACCTGTTCGGCCAGGTGGTCCCGTCGGTCCCCGTCGGCACCCGCATCCACGTGCACGACATCTTCCTGCCCTACGACTACTCGCCGCGGATGGCGGAGGCCATGTACAACGAGCAGTACCTGCTGCAGGCGCTGCTCGCCCACACGCCGCGCTACCGGGTCGTCTTCCCCACCCACTGCATCTCGCGGCGCCATCCCGAGGTGATGCGCGCCGTGTTCGGGGCGCCCGTCGGCGCGTTGCCCGAGTTCCACGGCTCGTCGTTCTGGATGGACGTCGTCTGACCGACCCTTCGCGCAGTGGCGGGCGACACGCGGCGTTTGCCGCCGGTCGTCGCGGGGTACAAGGGCCCCGGCGGTCGGCGCGGAGTCCGATCGCGGCCTTCACCAAGGAGCGAGCGATGCACATGACCGGCGTGCCCCTCGATGTCGACGTGCGGTCCCTGACCGGCAGCGTGACCGGCTGGGTCCTGACGATCTCGGGAGAGATCGACACCTCGACCGCGCCCGGGCTCCTCGAGAAGGTGATGGAGCTGATCGGCGGCAAGGACGAGGAGGGGATGCTCCTGGTCATGGACCTGTCGCGCGTCGAGTTCGTCGACTCCTCCGGGCTGCGCGTCATCGTGTCGATCGCGAACGAGATGGAGTCCCACGGTGGGCGACTCGAGCTGGACGGGCTGTCGGCCGCCGCGCGACGGATCCTCGAGCTGACCGGTCTCATCGACCGGTACCGCAGCACGAGCGACGACGACTGATCCCGCTTCGGTGGACGGCGGTGACCCGCTCGCTCCGTGGCGGTCTCCGCCGGGCAACGGCCCTCTCCGCGCGCCGTGGATGCCGCCGACTCGGCGCGGCCCGCACGGTGATCCTCCGCTGACCGACGCCGTCGCCGAGGGGGGTGCCGAGGGCGGCGCCGCGGGGATCGGTGGGTCGGACCGAAGGGCCGGGGAGGGTCGGTCCCTGCGCTCCGACCCTCCCCGACACCATGTGCATGCACCGCGGGATGCGGCTCATGGCGAACGCAGCGAGGGTTCCCCCGAGGTGGGACCGGTAAACGCGGTCGACGCGACGGCCCCCGCCACGTCGTCGGCGACGCCCCCGTCGGACCGGTCGGCCCCGGCCCGCGTTCGCGATGGTGAGCATCGGGTCGGAACTTCGTTACCATTGGCCGACGTGGCGCACCGTCTCGCCCGACACGAGTTCTTCCCGGATCAGCGGGCCCCCGGTGGAGCGCGCCGATTCGCCCGATCGGTGCTCGCGACGTGGAACCTCACGCACGTCGCCGAGACCGTCGAACTGCTGGTGAGCGAGGTGGTCACGAACGCCGTGGGTCATGCCGGCACCGGCGGCGAGATGGTCCTCATGCAGAAGCAGGGATCGCTGCGGGTCGAGGTGTCGGACTCAGGCGGCGGCAACGTGGCGCCCCGCAACGCCCGGCCCGAGGACGTCACCGGCCGCGGCATGGCGATCGTCGAGGCGCTGGCGAGCCGCTGGGGCGTGGTGGACGACGCGCAGGGGTCTGGTCGCCGCGCGAAGACGGTCTGGTTCGAGATCGAGGCACCGGCGCTCGACGGCCGGCCCGTGGTCGTGGCGCACGGGGACACCCTGTAGGGTGCAGCCGATGGACGCGGCCGAGACCCACCTCGATCTCAAGACCACCGAGGGCCCCGACGGGGTCGTCGTCACGGCGATCGGTGAGATCGACGCCGCCACCAGCGAGACGCTCGAGGCAGCGATCACCGAGGCCGCCAACGCCGGTCTGCCGATCGACGTCGACCTCGGCGCCGTGTCCTTCATCGACTCGTCGGGCCTGCGTTCGCTGATCGTGGCCCAGCGGGACCTCGGGGACCGGCTGAAGGTCGTGGCGGCGTCCGACGTGGTCGTCCGCCTCTTCGAGGTCACGGGGCTCACCGAAGCCCTCATGCACAGCCGCCCCTGAGGCGGACGGGCGTCGGTCCACCTCGGCGACCGGGCGGGGCCGGGTTTGCGCGCCCGGGGCCAGGGGTAGTCACCCGGCACCCACGCGCAGAGGAGACAGCGATGAGTGACCCCTCCACCTACGGCAGCGCCGACCGCGAGCCGACCTCGGACGAGGACGAGAAGGCCGACGAGGTGTCCCGGGACGTGGACGTGAACGAGGTGGCCGAGCACTACGAGGAGATGGCCGACCGCGGCGCCCACGTCGAGGGCGAAGGGAAGATCGTCTGAAGCCCTTCCGGGGCGGCCGCGACGCGATCGCCGGTCGAATCCCCGCAGCGCAATGCCCGGCGGCAGCGACGCGCGTGCGCGATGATGCCGCCGGTCCGTCGCGAACCGGGTCCGAGTGACCGGTTCGTCCATCCCACTCCCTCGAGGAGGAACGTGAGCTCTCAGCGTCCTGTCGTGTTGACCTTTCCCCCGGATGCCCGATACGTCCGCGTCGCCCGCCTGACGACGTCGGGTCTGGCATCGCTGTGCGGGTTCGACCTCGACGCGATCGAAGACCTGAAGGTGGCCGTGGACGAGGTGTGCTCGACCTTGATCGAGCTGGCCGGCGAAGGCGACGTCTCGGTGGCACTGACCATGACGGCCCCGTCGGGCCTGCGGGTCGAAGGCAGAGTCGGGGTCAACGACGGTGGCCAGCTCGACGAGGTCCGGGCGGACCTGTCGCAGCGGATCCTCGACGTGATGGCCGACGAGCACGCCTTCGAGCTGGTCGACGGCATCGCCGCCTTCTCCTTCACCCGCTCGGTCGATCCGCTGGGTGCTGATGCCTGACGCCCCGTCCTCCAAGGCGCCGGACGACACCCCACCCAGTCGAGTGAACCCGGATCCGTCCCTGTCAGCCGAGGACCGCTCGGTCCTGGAGCGGTTCCGCCGCGCCGCGGGGTCCGGCTCCCAGCGCGAACGTGACGCGCTCGTCGAGGACCACCGGTTCATCGCAGAGCGCTGCGCCCGCCGCTTCGCGAACCGTGGCGAGCCCGTCGACGACCTGATCCAGGTGGCCTCGATCGGGCTGATGAAGGCCGTCGAGCGGTTCGACCCCGAGCTCGGCATCCCGTTCCCGGCGTACGCCACGCCGACGATCATGGGCGAGCTCCGCCGTCACTTCCGCGACGCCACCTGGGCGATCCGCGTGCCGCGGCGGGCCAAGGACCTCCACGTGAGGATCGGCCCCGCGCTCGACCGGCTGCACCAGCAGCTCGGTCGCACGCCGACGCCTGCGGAGCTCGCCGAGGACCTGCAGGTGCCCGAGGAGCACGTGCTGGAGGCCCTCGACGCCGGTGCCGCCTACTCGACGCACTCCCTCGACCAGCCCTCGTCCACCGGCGACGCCACCGGCGCCGACCGCCTGGGGGCCGAGGACGCGCTCGCCATCCTCAAGGAGGACCGAGCGGAGCTGGCCTCGCTGCTCGAGGTGCTGCCCGAGCGGGAGCGCCGCATCATCTACCTGCGGTTCTTCGAGGACCGCAGCCAGGCCGAGATCGCCGAGGTGGTCGGGACGAGCCAGGTCCACGTGTCCCGGCTCCTCCGGTCGTCGCTCGAGGCCCTCCGGGCCGCCGCCGGCCCTCGCTGAGCGCGCGCTCTCCTCACGCCCTACATGTCGCGCCCTACCTGTCGCGGCCTACATGCGGCCCGTGGGGACGTGACCCTCGAGGAAGTGCTCGGCCAGGCCCACCAGCTCGAGCAGCCGGCGGGTCGCGGGTGACGGGTCCACGATGGTGACCGCTGCGCCCTGACGGCGGGCGCGGTCGTGGATCTGCAGGAATGCCCGGAGGCCGGCGGAGTCGATGAACGCCAGGCCGGTGGCCGAGATCCGCAGGGCGGTCCCGTCGCTGGTGAGCTCGTCGGCGACCTCGACGAGCACCTCGGCGGTCGCCGCGTCCAGCTCGCCGGAGACGTGCACCATCCACGCATCGGACGCCCGCCGCTCGGCGCGGATCAGCACCTGCCCGATGTCGAGCAGGGCGGGCGCCTTCACGTCGTCGCGGGCCACGCGGACACCTACCCGCTCACGGTGCGGTCCAGACACTGGTTTGTCCGATCCGGTGGCCGGGTAGGTCCGAGTGACCCTGCCCCCTCTGGAGGAGAACCATGGCAGCAACCAAGAAGGCCCCCGCCCGCAGCCGTTCGACCAACGGCAACAGCACCAGCCGCAGCGCCAGGACGCCCCGGTCCGCCACCGCGACCAGAGGGACCGGCACGGCGCGCAACGGGGACGACACGGGTCGCTACACCGTCCCGGGGCTCTCCACGGACACGGCCGGCCGCGTGATCGACATCCTGCAGGAGCGGCTCGTCGCCCTGCTGGACCTCACCCTCACCCTCAAGCACGTGCACTGGAACGTCGTGGGGACCGGGTTCATCGGCGTCCACGAGATGCTCGACCCGCAGTACACCGCCGCGTCCGTGATGGTCGACACGACGGCCGAGCGGATCGCGACGATGGGCGGGTCGCCCAACGGCCTCGCGGGCAACATCGTGAGCCAGCGCACGTGGGAGGACTACTCGCTGACGCGGGCCGTCGTACCGCAGCACCTGGCCGAGCTGGACGTGGCCTACTCGGGGCTCATCGGCGGGCACCGCGCCGCGATCGAGGCGGTGAGCGACCTCGATCCGGTCACCGAGGACATGCTGATCTCGCAGACCGCCCAGCTGGAGATGTTCCAGTGGTTCGTCCGGGCGCACCTGGAGAACCGCGACGGCGAGATCACCACGGCGAAGTCGGGCCGGGAAGCAGCCAGCCGAGCATCCTGACCGGCGGCGGACTCACCGGGGTGGCAGTGCGTCGACGAGCGTCGACGGGCGCCACCCCGGTCCGCGCAGGAGCACGCCGACGCGGTCACCCCAGCGCCGACAAGCCCGCACGTCTCGGGCGATCGCTGCGTACTCGTGGAACGCGATCCCGACCGGGTTGAAGGTCGAGATGTTCTTGGTGAGCCCGTAGACCACGGGTTCGTCCTCGGCCTGGAACGTGCCGAAGAGCCGGTCCCACACGATGAGGATCCCGCCGTAGTTCCGGTCGAGGTACTGCGCGTTGGAGCCATGGTGGACACGGTGGTGCGACGGGGTGTTGAAGACGGCCTCGAACCACCGGGGCATGCGGTCGATCGCCTCGGTGTGCACCCAGAACTGGTAGATGAGGTCGATGCCCTCGGCGGCCACGATCATCCACGGCCGGACACCGACCAGCGCCATCCACGGGTACATGACGAGATGCGTCCAGGGCGTCCATGGCTGACGCACGGCGGTCGACAGGTTGTAGCGGCGGCTCGAGTGGTGGTTCACGTGGCAGGCCCACAGGATCCGGATCTCGTGCTCCCACCGGTGCTGCCAGTAGTAGGCGAAGTCCCACGCGACGAGGGCGACGGTCCACCCCGCCCAGCCGGTGCCGAGGTCGGTGATCCGCCACTGCCACAGCCACGTGGCGATGGCGAGAACACCGAGGTTGAGCAGCAGCACGGGGACGGTGGAGAGCACGCCCATGGCGATGCTGGCCAGCGTGTCCCGGCGCTCGTAGCCGAGGATGCGGCCGCGATGGCCCTCGGTCCGGCCGCTCCGGCGCCAGCGTCGCAGGAGCCACGCCTCGACGCCGATCAGCAGCGCGAAGCCAGGGATGGCGTAGGTGGTGGGGTCCACCAGGGCGAGGACGGGGGCGCTCATCGCACACCCGCGATCAGCGCCGGGACGACCCGTTCGAGGAGGTCCTCCAGCCGGCGGCGCGCCTCGGGGTCGGGGGTGGCCATGTCGTTCAGCACCAGGCCCTGCATCGCGAGGATTGCCAGCTGCACCGCGGCGAACGTCGTGTCGTCGGGTGGCAGGCCCAGCTCGGTGAGGAGCGTGTTCCCCAGCGTCGCGATGCGGTCGAGGTGGGCCCGCACCACCGGCGCGATGCCCTCTCGGAGCTGCGGGTCGGTGCGGGCGTCGGTGTAGAGGTCGAACGCGGCACCGAGCCGGGGGTCGGTCATCGTGCTCCACAGCAGGTCGAGCGCGTGGGGGACGGTCCGCTCTGCGGGGGTCAGGTCGATGAACCGCTGCTCGTAGGTGGCCCGGAGCTCGTCGAACAGGTGCTCGCACACGGCGGCCAGCAGGTCGACCTTCGTGGGGAAGTGGCGGAACAGCGCCCCCTGGCTCAGCCCGGAGCGCTTGCCGACCTCGGTGGTCGTGAACCCTGCCGAGCCGTGCTCGACGAGCGTCTCCAACGCGGCGCCGAGGAGCGCCGCTCTCGTCGTCGCCCGCCGCTCCGCCTGGGTCCGCCGGACGGGGGAGGCCCCGGGCGTCGCTGTGTCGTCCCGCTCGTGCTGCGCCATCGATCGACCGTACGACGAAACATAGCGAGTGACAAGTCACTTTCTTTCGCCGGCAGGGAGGCCTGCGCCGCCCCAGGCTTTTCGGCGCGGATTGTCCCGCCCAGCGGGACTTTTCGCGCCGAGAACGCGGGGTGGTCGGCCGCCCGTGCTTTTCGGCGCGGATTGTCCCGCGCGGCGGGACTTTTCGCGCCGAGAACGCGGGGTGGTCGCGAGGTGGTCGGGCGTGGTCGCGGGGTGGGGGGTCAGCCGCCGGCGGCTTCGAGGGCCTCGGCGGCGGCCATCCACTCATCCATGGCCGCGGCGGCGGCGTCCTTCGCCTCGCCGAAGTCCTTGGCGAGCGCGGTGGCCCGCTCGGCGTCGGCGTAGACCTCCGGGTCCGAGAGGAGGCGGTTCAGCTCCGCCACCGCGGACTCGGCCGCCGCCAACGCCCGCTCGGCCTTCTGCACCCGGGCCCGCAGCGGCTTGGTGTCGGTCGAGCGCTTCTGGCGCTGCTGCGCCTCGCTCCGCTTCGTGGCCGTCCGGGTGTGCGAGGGCTTGGGCTCGGGCGCGCTGGGCACGGCGCTCGCCGTGCCCCCCTGGAAGCTCGGGCTGAGGACCGCCTCGTCGACGCCGACGTGGACCTTCACCCTGCCCTCACGCACCTCGACGAGGTGATCGGCGACCGAGCGGATGAGGTGCCGGTCGTGGCTGACCAGCAGGACCGTGCCCGGGTACGCGGTGAGGGCGTCCTCGAGGACGTCGCAGCTGGGCAGGTCGAGGTGGTTGGTCGGCTCGTCGAGGATCAGCAGGTTCACGGGGTTGACCAGGCAGATGGCGATGGCGAGCCGGGTGCGCTCGCCGCCCGAGAGGTCGCCCACCCGCCGGTCGACGGCGTCGCCCGAGAACCCGAACGAGCCGAGCACGGTGCGCAGGTTGCGCCCCTTGGGCTGAGGGCCCGCAGCGCCCTGGAACACCTGGAGCACCGTGCGTTCCAGGTCCAGGGCCTCGACCTGGTGCTGGGCGAACTGGGCCAGGTCGACGTTGGCGCCCAACGTGGCGGTCCCGGTGAGCGGCGCCAGCTCGCCGGTCAGCAGCTTGAGCAGCGTCGACTTCCCGGCGCCGTTCGGTCCGACCACGGCGAGCTTCTGGCCACGCTCGACCACCAGGTCGACGTCGCGCAGCACGGCCGTGTCGCCGTACCCGACATCGGCGTGGGACACATCGGCCACCACACGGGCCGACCGCTGCGGCTCGGGGAAGGCGTAACGCGAGACCAGCTCCGCCCGCGGTGGGGCAGCGATCCGGTCGAGCTTCTCGAGGGTCTTCAGGCGGCTCTGCACCTGCCGTGCCTTCGTCGCCTTGTAGCGGAACCGCTCGACGAACCGTTCGACCTTCGCCACCTCGCGTGACTGCTGCGCGGCGGCCGCCTCGATCTGGGCGAGCCGCTCCTCGCGCTGCACCACGAACTCGGCGAAGCCGCCGACGTACTCCGCGGTGGTCCCGCCGGCCAGCTCGAGCACCCGGGTGGCGACGGCGTCGATGAAGTCACGGTCGTGGCTGACGAAGAGGATGGCGCCGGGGTAGTCCCGCAGCGTCTGCTCGAGCCACGAGACGGAGTCGGTGTCGAGGTGGTTGGTCGGCTCGTCGAGCACCAGCACGTCGGGCTCGGCGAGGAGGAGGCGGGCCAACGCTGCTCGCATCCGCCAGCCGCCGGACAGGTCGGTGAACGGGCGGTCGACGTCGCTGTCGCGGAAGCCGAGGCCGAACAGGATGCGCCGAGCCCGGGCGTCGAGCGAGTAGCCGCCGAGTGCCTCGAACCGGCTCTGGGCTTCGCCGTACTCCTCGAGGACCCGGTCGGCGTCCGCGCCGGAGGCCGAGCCCATCGCCTCGGTGAGCCGCTCGAGGTCGGCCGCGATCACGGCGAGGTGCGTGGCGCCGGCGATGACCTCCTCGATCACCGTGCCGGTCGGGCGGTCGGTCAGCTCCTGGGGGAGGTAGCCGATGCGGAGGTCCTTGGGCCGGTGGACCTCGCCGGTGTCGGGGTTCCGGAGGCCGACCACGATCTCGAGCAGCGTGGTCTTGCCGGCGCCGTTCCCGCCGACGAGCGCGCTCCGCTGGCCGGCCGCCAGGCGGATGGTGACGTCGCTGAACAGCGTGCGCGAGCCGTGCGCGACGCTGAGTCCGGAGGCCGTGAGCATCCGGACAGTCTGTCAGGAGCGCCCGACGCCGCCGTCAGCCGGGGAAGGGGAGGAGGCAGCGGGTCAGGACCGTCAGGCGTTCCGCAGACGGTTGCCGAGGCGGGGGAGGTTCTCCTCGAGGCGCTCCCGGCGCTCCCGCATCCGGTCGGCGATGCGGCCCATCTTCGTGATGGCGAGGACGAGCCGCTCCCGGGCCGCCTCCGCAGCGCCCGACAGGTTCTCGACCGACGGGATCCTCCACTGCCGGAGCACGACCGGCTCGAGGATCTGGCTGTGGTGCGTCGGGATGTCGTAGATGCCGGCGTCGGCGATCCGGCGGGCGTGCTCCCTGAAGGACGGCATGCCGGTGCCGGGCATCTCGAAGCTGCGGACCTGGCGCTCGATGGCCGGGACCATCACCGACGGGAACCGCTCGAGCGCCGCCGCGACGAGGTCCCGGTAGAAGAGGAAGTGGTGGTTCTCGTCCGTGGCGACGCGGGTCATCACGTCGGCGCCGGCTGCGTCGCCCAGCAGCGACCCCGTGTTGCGGTGGGCGATGCGGGTCGCGAGCTCCTGCAGCGAGAGGTAGACGAACAGGTCGGCGACCGTCGGGATGGCGCTGGGCATGAACCCGGCCTGGACCTGCGCCATGCGGGCGTCCTCGAGCTCGACGAGGTCCACCTGCCGGGTCACCGTCAGCCAGTCGCGGATGGCGATCGAGTGCCGGCCCTCCTCCGCGGTCCAGCGGCGGATCCACTCGCCCCACACGTCGTCCATCCCGGTGAGCGAGGTGAGGGCGAGCGTGTAGTACGGCAGGTTGTCCTCGGTGAGGAGGTTGACGATCAGCGAGGACCGGACGGCCTCGGGCAGGGCGAACTCCTCGATCCGCTCGCCGGGCTGGAAGTTCCTGCCCTCGCCCCACGGGACGTGCTCGTGCGGGTACCACGTCTTGGACCGGCCGAGGTGCCGCTCCATGAGCGTCGTCGCCGTGGGCGCGAGCTCGTGGAGGAGGACCGCGTCGGAGACGACGGGCTCGTCGGGTTCGGGGGATCGTTCGTCGGCGAGGGTGGGGGAAGCCATCGGTGGTCTGACCTTCCGGTGCGGGGAACCGTTACCCGCTCCCTACCCCGCGAGCGCGCTCGTCAGTGCGGTGTGGCAGACAGGGGACGAGCGGACCGTTTCCCGTGCCGGCGAGGCCGGGCCGAAGTACGCTCGGCGCGCAACCGGTCGGGGGGAGCGTGCCATGAGGCGGAGTCGTTGGATGGTCGTGGCGGCGGTCGGTGCCGTCGCGCTGGGAGTGCTGACCGATGGCGTCGCCGCTGCGTCGCTGACGTACAGCGTCACCATGCGATGGGGCGCCACGGCGCCCGAGTGCGTGGCGCCGGTCGTGTGCTCGGGCACGGGCACCGGCAGCTTCTCCTACGGCACGCCGTTCGAGAGCAGCGCCCCCGCGACGCTCGACGTGGGGACGAAGGCGTCGGTCTCGCAGGTCGACGACCAGTGGGCGATCGCCGGTTCGCTCCGCTACTGCAACGGCACGACGATCGTCGGGACCACCGTCGACGCAGTGGACCTCGACGTCGCGGTGAACGTGACCGGAGTCGGGTCGGCCTCCACGAGCGACACGACGCTGCTGCTCAACACCGTGAACTCGGAGGACCCGCTGGCGAGCGCCGACGTCCTGTCGTTCAGCTCGGACCCCGCCCGTCGGTTGCACGTCCTCGAGGGCGAATGCGCCGAGGTGGAGCTGAGGACGCGCCTGACCATCGTCCCGAACCTCGGCATCGAGGTCTCGCTCGGCGAGATCCTCACGCCCGGTTCGGGCTTCGTGACCGTCGACGGCCGCCGCGAGGTCGCCATCGAGATCAAGCCGGGCGGTGTCCCGAACCCGATCAAGCTCACGGCCCAGGGCGTCGTGCCGGTCGCCATCCTCGGCTCCGCGCTGACCGACGTCAGGACCATCGACCCCGGCACCGTCCGCTTCGAGGGCGGTGTCCCGGACAAGCAGAAGGTCACGGACGTGAACAAGGACGGCATCCTCGATCTCCTGATCCACGTGCCGTACCAGTCACTGGTGGAGCTGCACCACGGCGACACCCAGGCCTGTGCGACGTTCGCGACCCTGCAGGGCGAGCTCCTCATCGGCTGCGACACCGTGAAGGTGCTCTAACCGGCCGCTCAGTAGCCGGCCGCAGGATCGACGAGGCCGATCAGCGGCTCACCTGCGGCGAACCGCCGCACGTTCTCGCTCACCCGCGCAGCGAGCAGCGGCACGGCCATCTCCGGCGTGTTCCCCACGTGGGGCGTCACGATCACGTTGGGCAGCGTCCAGAGCGGGTGGTCCTCGGGCAACGGCTCGGGATCGACGACGTCGAGCGCTGCACCACCGATGATCCCGCCGCGCAGCGCGGCCACCAGGTCGTCGGTGACCACGTGCGCACCACGGGCCACGTTGACGAGCCAGGCGTGGGGTCGCATGAGACCCAGGCGGCGCGCGTCGATGAGCCCGATGGTCTGGGGCGTGAGCGCCAGCGCGAGCACGACGAGGTCCGCAGCGGCGAGCGCGTCGTCCACGCGGTCCAGCCCGGCCTCGTGGCGGGCGCTCGGTGTGCGGCGCACCACGGTGACCTGCGCGTCGAACGGTTCGAGCAGGCGGAGGAGGGACGTCGCGATCCCGCCGCCGCCCAGGATGCACACGTCGGCGCCCAGGAGGTTGCGACCCTGGGGCCCGGTCCACGTCCGGGCTCGGGCGTAGCCGGCGAGGCCACGCATCCCGGCGAGGGCCAGCATGAGCGCGTGCTCGGCGACCGGCTCGGCGTAGACGCCCTTCCCGCAGGTCCACGTTCGGTCGTCGTCGATCAGCCCCACGAGCGGCTCGATGCCCGCCCACGGCAGCTGCACCCACCGGACGCCGGGCGCCGCCGCGAGCGTGGCGGCCAACTCGTCGGCGCGTCCAGGGTCGGCCCACACGAGCGCCTCGGCGTCCTCCAGCTCGACGAGGCGCCCGCCGCCGGCCTCGATCGCCTCGGCGAGCCACGGTCGCGCCCCGCTCGGGCCGAGGTGCACCCGGGGCCGGTCGTCCATGGGTCGATTCAACCACCTCGACCGAGGTCGACCTCCACCGGGGTGACCGACTCCTCGGCGGTGCCGTTGCCGAGCTGCCCGTCGCTGTTCGCTCCCCAGCACCGCACGGTGCCGTCCGTGAGCGCAGCGCAGGTGTGGAACGAGCCCGGAGCGACCGACGTGGCGGGCGCCGGGAGCTGCGCGGCGACGGGCTGGCGACGGGGGTCGGTTCGGCGCCCGTCACCGAGCTGGCCGAACGTGTCGTCACCCCAGCAGCTCACCTGACCCGACGCCGTGATGGCACAGCTCGACCAGGCGGAGCTCGCGAGCGAGGTCACGCCACGGAGGTTGACGACGGCGCCCGGTGTCGCCGAGGACGCGTCCGCCGCGCCGCGCCCCAGCTGGCCGCGCCCGTTGTCGCCCCAGCACGACGTCGCGCCCCCGTCGACGACGGCGCACACGTGACCGGCACCCGCGACGAGGTCGGTGGCGCCCTCGACGCCGGACACCTCGACGGGCTCCGGCAGCACCGGCCCGCCGTCGGCCTGCGCTCCCTGACCGAGGTCGTTGCGTCCCCAGCAGACCACCGCTCCCGAGCCCACGGTGACGCACGAGAACCCGTCGCCGACGGCGACGGCTGTCGCGTCGACGACCTCGGCGGTGACCGGCTCCTCCTGTGCCGGTCCGGTGGCGCCGGTGCCGAGTTGCGCGTGCTCGTTGCCGCCCCAGCATCGGACCGAGCCGTCGTCGAGCACGGCGCAGGCATGTGTCGCCGACACCGCGAGATCGACCACACCTGAGAGCCCCGGGTCGGTCGGCGTGGGCTGGGCCACGGTCCAGCAGCTCGCCCGGTGGTCTCGGAGGCGGGCGCAGAACGCGGACCCGCCGGCGCTGATGGCCACGGCGTCCTCCAGCACCTGTCGGTGCCGGGCCGTCGTTCCTTCGATCGCACCCCAGCAGGTGACCTCGCCGTCCTGCAGCGCGCAGGTGGCCCGGTCCCCGCCGGCCAGGGTGACCGGCCCGGGCGATCGCTGGCCGCCGCCGACGACCACACCCGCACCGAATGCGACGGCGCACGCCACGAGCACCGCGGCGACTCCGAGCACTCGCCCGAAGCGGCGGCGAGCGGTCGGGGTCGGGCTCGACGGCGGGCCCGATGATGGTGGCGGAACCGCCTCAGCGGGCCGTGCCGGCGTCGCCACCGGAGCTGCTCGCGCGGTCGAGCGGGCGACCGTGAGGTCCGTCCAGCGTCGGCCGTCCCACTGCCGGTAGCGCTCGGCATCGAGCGGGTCGGGGTACCAGCCCGGCTCCGGGTGGCCCGTGTCGCTCACTGGCACTCGCCGGCTCGGTCAGCCAGCGGTCACGACGAGCTCCGCCGTGGCCAGGGCGGTGGAGTCCGGCTCGATCGACGTCTGCGCGCTCACCTGGGCGGGTCCGGCAGCCAGCGTCGTCGGGAGTCCGACGACGACCTCGAACCCGTAGTCCTGGTCCTTCACGGCGTTCACCTGGGCGACGCTCACTCGGGTGCTCCCCTGCACGACGAAGAGGCGGACGCGTTCCAGCGGCGTGGCGTCGTCGGTCGCCCCGGGATCGGTCGGGATGCACCCGTCGGCGAAGCCGGTGCCGCGAACCGTCAGGCTCGACCCGGCGGCGATCGACGGTGCCACGGGGTCCGCCTGCTCGCTGCTGGCGCTCTGGACCTCGATGCTCAGCGCTGGCTCGACGCACGTGGCTGCGTCCTCGTCGTCCGAGCCGCCGCAGCCGACGAGGGTCAGGCCGAGCAGCAGCAGCCCGGCCCAACCAGCCCTTGTGAACCTCGCCATCGTGTTCCTTCCACTGACCCCGGTGCCGACTCCGAGAGTTTGGAGCCGGAGGAGCGAGCCGTCGAGCCGACTACGAGATCGCCACGTCACCCGTGGCCGCGGTCAGCGGCACGACGACGTTCAGGAAGCTCGCCGACACCTGGGCCGGTGAGCCCGGCGTGATGCGGAGGTCGAGCTGCGCGGCCCTCCACGGGAACACGCCGACGTCGATCGCCGTCACGTTGAGCCGGACGCCGCAGCCGCCGGGCAGCGTCTGCACGACCGGGTTGACCGTCAGGACTGGGGCGACGAGCGACGCCGAGCCGCTGCGGAGCTCGACCGAGCCGACCCAGGGGGTGCCGAGGCCGAACGGCAGCGGCACCTTCCGGAGGTCGACCTTCGCCCATGCGCCGTTCTCGAGCGCCAGCGTGGCCTGGACCACGGACGGCGACGTCGGGGTGGTGCACGCCGGCGGGGCACCTTCGTAGGTGAAGCGTGCTGCCGCGTTGGTGGCGCTGGTTCCCGTCGGGGTCGTGATGGTGACGTCGACCGCACCGGCGGCGTGTGCCGGGGTGACGGCGGTGGCCTGGGTGTCGGAGACGACGGTCACGGTGGTGTTGGTGCCCCCGAAGGAGGCGCCGGTCGCTCCGGTC
>JAEZFI010000069.1 GCA_023437745.1 Actinomycetes bacterium | reverse complement strand
GCGCTGGATCGCTCCGGCGTGGGCGAGCCCCGCCCGGCTGTCCTCCCACGCCAGCTCCACCCGCGCCGCGGCGGACACCGCCGCCCGGTGACGTCGTCCGCGGCGCCAGGCGACACCGCCGATCCACACGCCGAGCACCACGGCGGCACCCAGCACGATCGCCGCGATCCAGGTGAGCACGGTCGTCCACCAGGACGGTCCGCCGTCGGCCTCGGCTTCCGGACCCGTGGTCTCCGGGGTGGGGGAGGGGGCGAGGGTCGTGGTCGTCGTCGGGAGGATGGGAGGTGGGACCTCGCCCGTCCCGGCGACGGTCGTGGTGGGCGCCGGCGTCTCGATCGGCGACGGCGGCGGCTCCTGGGCAGCGCTCACGCCGGTCATCTCGCTGGAGGACGGGTTGCCGCGTCCAGGGGTCGGCTCGAACGCCACCCAACCAAGGGTCCGGCCCAGGTAGAGCTCGGGCCACGCGTGGGCGTTGCGTCCCCGGACGACGAACGGGATCGTGCCGTCGGCATCGGGCACCGACGCCACGTCGCCCCAGGTGAACCCCACCGCGACCCGCGACGGCACACCCCACACCCGGGCCATCTGGGCGAACACCGAGGCGAACTGCTGGCAGAAGCCACGACGTTCCCGCAGGAACGCCGCCACGGGGTCGGCCTGGCTCGAGTAGTCCACGTCGAGGTCGTAGGTGAACTGGCGGAACGCGTCCTGGAGGACGCGGGCGCGCTCGGCCAGGTTGGCGTCCGGCGGGAGCGAGCGCTCGACCTCCCGCAGCCACTCCATCGCCTCGGGGGTCAGGAACGGGTCCTCGCTGTACTCGGCGGGCACGTCCGCCGCGTCGACGCCGTCGGGCGCGTCGGCCGGGTCGGGGGAGGGGACCGAGGCGCGCACCCGGTACTCGACGGGCGGGAGTCCCTCCGAGCCGCCGACGATCACGCTGCCGCTGTCGTCGTCGTAGCGGAGCTCGACGTCGGCGGTGACCCGGTCGGCGCTGTACGGCGAGGGGAGCCACACGCCGGGCAGGTCGACGACCCGGACGTCGTAGCTCACGACGGCAGGGGAGGGGATGGCGGTCGACGGGCGCAGCGTGTCGCCGGAGCCCACGTCGGCGTAGGAGCGGCGAGTCTTCCACTGCTGGTCGAACGGGTCGTACGTCTCGAGCGCGGTGAGACGCCAGTAGGTCGGGTCGGGAGAGCTGACCCGGAACATCTCGCGGTCCGACTGCGCCCCGAGCAGGTTGGTCACGCCGACCAGCGGGTTGCCCACCTCGAGCGGTGGGCTGCGCCGGCCGATCGCTCGGAGGTCGACGACGGCGTCGTCCCCGGCCCCGGGCAGCGCCGGGCCGGCGAGCGCCCCCAGCAACGACGCCCCGGCGATGATCACCGCGGCCGTGCCGATCAGCGACCACGCACCTCGCTCGACCCCCGTCGCCCAGCGCTCCCGTGACAGCCGCAACGTCCGGTGGCAGCTCAGGTGGAGCAGCACGGCGCCCAGGAACGCGCCGGTGGCCAGGGCGGTGTGGCGGTCCAACGCGAAGACCGACATCGCCACGAAGGCACCTGCCGGCGGAAGGATCGCCTGCATCGGCGCCCGCCCCCGGAACGAGGCGAGCTGGGTGAACGAGGCGAAGATCGCGAACGCCGTCGCCAGCACCAGCTCGAAGCCGAGGGAGGGCTCGACCGGCGCCACGAGGGTCCGGAAGTCGACGAAGCTCTCCTCGACGGCGGCGCGTGCGGCGTCGATGGTGCGCGAGGTCGGCACCCCGAACTGCAGGGCGAAGCCCAGGTAGGACCAGGAGATCACGAGGATCCCGACGACGGCGTGCGCCAGGAGCGACCACCCGGCGCGCAGGCCCGCCCGACGGGTGAGGTAGCCCACGGCGTGGATCGCGAGCACGATGACGATCCACTTCGGGACCGGGCTCGCGTCGGTGAACAGGCGAGCCGTCGTGGCGACGAGCGTGACCGACACGAGTGCGGTCGCCACCTCCGCAGCCCGCTCGACCGAGCCGACCCCCGACTCCGCTCGGCGCGCCTCGACGGGCACGGTGGACGTCATGGCGCCGATCCCACCGTCGACAGCTCGACCATCGCCGCACGCCAGGTGTCGCCGAACGGGCGCGCGCCGTCGTGCACGACGATCGGCCGGTCCGTCGTCATGTCGCCCGGAACCCGGCCGCACACGACGCGCAGCGCGGCGCCGAACTGCACCTCCATCGTGCGGAGCTGCCCGACCGCAGGAGCGTCGGGCGTGCCCCACACGGTGACCAGGGTGCCGCCGTGGTGCTCACGGCTGACGCGCCGGTGCACCGCGAGGAGTCCGTCCGTGTCGTCGGGCTGGAGCGTCGCCAGCAGGTCGAGGGCCAGGTCGACCTCGGCGTCGGCGCTGAGGAACCCGGTGTCGACCCCGCCCGGCGTGAGGAGCCTGACCATCTGGTTGGCGGCCGTCCCCGAGACGACGATCGACGCCGCGGCCGAGACGGCCCGCTCGAACGACGAGGTGTCGGTGCGGTGGACCGCGGTGTCGAGCAGCACGGTCACCCGCCGCTGCCACGGCTCATCGTACTGGCGGACCACCGGTGCACCCACCTTCGCCGTGGTCGGCCAGTGGACCCTGCGCACGTCGTCGCCAGGGCGGAAGTCGCGCAGCGCCGACACCTCGTCGGTCGCCGTCTGGAGCATCCGGACGTTGCGTCGCCCCACGTCGGGCTCCTCGCCGGACGCCGGCGGCAGCGCCTGGAGCGGCACCACCTCGGGCAGCACGACGACCTCGGCGTACCGCTCGATGCCGACCCGGCGGAGCCAGATCCCGAACGGGTCGGACGCCTCGAGCCGCAGCGGGCCGAACCGGAGGAGGCCTCGTCGCGTGGTGGGCAGGCGGTACTGCGTCGTCGCCGGCCGGTGCTGGTCCACCGGGCTGACGTACAGCCGGGCGCGGAGTGCGCCGTCGACGGTGTCGGTCAGGACCGAGACGGGGGAGCGGCGCCGACGACCCGAGTGCACGGTGACCTCGACCCGGCAGGGCTCACCGGCCGGCACGCGTGGCGGGTGCACGACACGTCGCACGTCGACGTCGAGCGCCTGCAGGCCCAGCCACACGGCGGAGACGACGACCACGGTCGACACGGCACCCGCGGCGACGTACCACTCGGTCAGTCCGAACGTGCGTCCCGCCACGGCCATCGCCGCGGCCCCGGCGACGGTCGCCCAACCCGTCGTGGTCAGCCGCATCGGTGGCCGGTGCCGATCAGGGACGCGCCTCGGAGGGCACCGGGACGGCGCGGAGCAGCTCGCGGACGACGCCGTCGGCGTCGATCCCCTGGACCGCCGCCCCGGGTGCCACGGCGATGCGGTGCGCGAGCACCGGCACGGCGAGCGCCTTCGCGTCGTCGGGCGTCGTGTAGTCGCGGCCGTGCGCCGCAGCCCACACGCGCATCACCCGCTGGAGGCCGAGGACGGCCCGGGGGGAGACCCCGAGGACGAGGTGGGGGTGGGCGCGGCTGGCTGCCGCGAGGTCGAGGAGGTACGCCGCCAGGGGGGCGCTGACGTGGACGGATCGGGCGGCGTGCGCCAGGCCGAGCACGGTGTCGGGTCCGACGACGGGCGTGAGCTCCTCGAGCGCCGGTTCGCCGCCGTCCGTGGACAGCAGCTCCAGCTCGTGGGCGCGATCCGGGTAGCCGACCGACACCTTCATGAGGAAGCGGTCGAGCTGGCTCTCGGGCAGCGCGTAGGTCCCGTGGTGCTCCAGCGGGTTCTGCGTGGCGATGACCATGAACGGAGCCGGCAGCGCCCGCGTGGTGCCGTCCGCTGTGACCTGCCCCTCGGCCATCGCCTCGAGGAGCGCGCTCTGCGTCTTCGGCGAGGCCCGGTTGATCTCGTCGGCGAGCAGGACGTTGGCGAAGATCGGACCCGGTCGGTACTCGAACCGGGCATCCCGCTGGTTCCAGATCGAGGTGCCCACGACGTCGGTCGGGAGCAGGTCGGGCGTGAACTGGAGGCGTCCGAACGTCCCACCGGTCGCGGTGGCGAGCGCCTTGGCCAGCGACGTCTTCCCGACGCCGGGCACGTCCTCGACCAGGAGGTGCCCCTCGGCCAGCATCGCCGCGACGGCGAGCCCGATGACGTCGTTCTTGCCCCGGATCACCGTGGCGATCGACCGGCAGATGGCCTCGAAGAGGTCCGCGAAGGACGCCGGATGCGACAAGGGGGGACGGTGTGCATCGACGCTGGCCACGACCGGGGACGCTAGCCGGGGAACATAACCTCCTCGGGTGCGCAGTTGGTCGTTGCTGGGCCCGATCACGGCGCTGGGCGTCGACGTGGGCGGGACGAAGGTCGAGGTCGGCCTGATCGACGTCGAGGGCCGTGTCCTGCACCGGCAGCGCGCCGTGACCATCGCCGACGACGGCGAGGCGTTCTGGTCGGTGCTCGCCGGTCTGGCCGAGGGCGTGCTGGCCGAGGGCGCTCGCCACGGGATCCGTCCGTCCGTCGTCGGGGTGGGGTGCGGCGGCCCGATGTCGGCCGGGGGCGTGCTGGTCTCCCCGCTCAACATCACGGGTTGGCGGGGCTTCCCGCTGCGTGCCCGGCTGGCCGAGCTCACCGGGTTGCCGGCGTTCGTCGACAACGACGCCAAGGCGCTCGCACTCGCCGAGGGCTGGCGCGGCGCCGCAGTGGCGCACGACGACTACCTCGCCATGGTCGTCTCGACCGGCGTGGGAGGTGGGCTGGTGGTCGACGGGCGCCTGCTCGACGGCGCCACCGGGAACGCCGGACACATCGGGCACGTCATCGTGGAGCCGAACGGCCGGGTCTGCGGCTGCGGCGCGCAGGGGTGCCTCGAAGCCGAGGCGTCGGGCACGGCGATCGCCCGCATCACGGGGCGCCCTGCCGCGGAGGCCGGTGAGGACGTGCGGGTCCGCACCGGCACGCTGGTCGGGCGAGCGGTGGCGTCGGTCGTCGCGGCGCTCGACCTCCGCCTCGCCTGCGTGGCGGGCTCGGTGGCGCTCGGATTCGGTGACCTGTTCTTCGACGCGGCCCAGGCCGAGCTGGATCGGAGCGCCCGCCTGGAGTTCGCCCACGGCGTCCGGATCGTGCGGGCCGGCTGCGGCGACGAGGGCCCACTCGTGGGCGCGGCAGCCGTCGGGTTGCGGGGCCTCGCTGCTTCGTGACGCAAGCTACCGCCGGGTAACATCGACGTCATGGAGCCCGTCTATCCCCCCGAGACCGAGACCTTCCGCACGCGCATCCGCACCTTCCTCCAGGAGAACCTGCCCGACGGGTGGGCCGGACTCGGCGCCATCCCGACCGACGAGGTCCTCCCGTTCCTCGACCAGTGGCGCAAGACGCTCCACGCCAACAACCTGCTGGGCCCGTTCTGGCCCAAGGAGTACGGCGGCGCCGGGCTGAGCCACCTCGAGACCGTCGTCCTCTTCGAGGAGTTCGCGAAGGCGGGCGCGCCCACCGGCGGACCCAACGACGTCTTCAACATCGGGATGATCGGCAACACGATCCTCCACTGGGGCACCGACGAGCAGAAGTCGCACTACATCCCCAAGCTGCTGTCGGGCGAGCACGTGTGGTGCCAGGGCTTCAGCGAGCCGAACTCGGGCTCCGACCTCGCCTCGCTCGCGTGCAAGGGAACGCTCGACGGTGACGAGTGGGTGATCAACGGCCAGAAGATCTGGACGACCTACGGCCACCTCGCCAACTACATCTTCCTGCTGGTCCGCTCCGACAACGACCTGCCCCGCCACAAGGGCATCACCTTCCTCCTCGTCCCGATGGACCAGCCGGGCGTCGAGGTCCGCCCGATCAAGATGCTGTCGGGCGACAGCGAGTTCAACGAGGTGTTCTTCACCGACGCCCGCGTGCCCAAGGAGAACGTGCTCGGCGGCGTGAACAACGGTTGGGCCGTGGCCATGACGCTGCTCGGCTTCGAGCGTGGCGAGGCCGCCGCGGTGCTGCCCGTGAAGTTCCGTGAGGAGTACGACCGCCTGGTCGCCCTCGCCCGTGAGCGCGGCGTGACCGGCGACCCGCACATCCGCCAGCGGCTCGCCTGGTGCTACTCGAAGGTCGAGATGATGCGCTACCTCGGCATGCGCACCCTGACCTCGTTCCTCTCGGGCCACTCGCCCGGGCCCGACGCGTCGATCGCCAAGCTGTACTGGTCCGAGTACCACAAGGTCGTGACCGAGCTGGCCGTCGACATCCTCGGCGCCGAGGCGCTCGTGCC
>JAEZFI010000063.1 GCA_023437745.1 Actinomycetes bacterium | reverse complement strand
GTCCAGACCCGCACCTCACCGAAGCGATACTCGAGAGGGAACGGAGGGAGATCGTGGAGCCCGGCCTCCCTCAGATCGAGCGGCGTCGGAGGCGGGGCCGAGGCTCGGCGCGCTGTCTCCTCGTTGCTGCAACCCGAGGCGATCAGCAGCGCAAGCGCGAGCGCAAGCCAGCGGGCCACCCCGGACGGAAGCGGCCGGGAGGATCGCACTACCAGCGGAGGGTGCCCGACATCACGGGGACGGCCGGGCCACCCACGCGGGCGGCGGTCACCAGCGTCTCAGCGACGTCGGCCTCGACCTCCAGCACCGAGGGCCGCCCCATGTCGACGCCCTGGTCGATCACCCAGGTGTGGGTGCCGTCCAGACGCCCACGGGCGAGCAACCCCGTCAACGCGACCGCCGCCGAGCCCGTCGCCGGGTCCTCGGCGATCCCGTGCGCCGGGGCGAACATCCGGGCCGAGATGCGCCCGCCGCCGTCGTGGATGACGTAGACGTCGCGGAGCTCGGGGGTCGGCTCGCAGAGCTCGCGCCACCGGTCGAGCGACAGCCGGCAGGTGCTCAGCGCCTGGCCGGACCGGAGCGGCACGACGAGGAACGGCGACCCGCAGGACACGACGGCCGGGCTGTCCACCACCTCGGGCAGGTCGACGCCGAGCATCGCGGCGAGGGACGTCCGAGGCAGGTTCGCGTCGGAGACCACCGGCGGCTGCGCGGCCGTCAGCTGCGCACGCGGGCGTCCGGTGCCATCCCAGCTGACGTCCACCGGAACGATCCCTGCGCCCTGCTGGGTCACGACCCTCCCGGTGCCGTCGCGGAGCTCGACGCGCTCGTCGAGGGCCATCCAGGCGATGGCCCCGATGGTCGGGTGACCGGCGAAGGGGATCTCGCCGGTCGGCGTGAAGATGCGGAGGCGCACGTCGGCACCGGCCTCACGGCCCGCAGCGTCCGGGCTCTGGAGGAACACCGTCTCGGAGTAGTCGAACTCCCGAGCGATGGTGAGCATGCGCGAGTCGCTCACGCCGTCGGCATCGCCCACGACGGCGAGCGGATTTCCCCGGAACGGCTCCTCGCAGAACACGTCGAGGGTGTTGAACTTCACCTTGCCCATGCCGTCACCTTGGCCGCTCGGTCGAGGTCGTTCCACTCGGAGGACGCCAGATCTCGACCCTGCGCACCTCCCCGGGATGGGGGAACCCCAGCACCTGGGCGTAGAACGACCACTCCATCTCGAGCGTCGCGACCACCGACTCGGCTCGCCGGAAGCCGTGGCCCTCGCCCTCCAGCAATCGGTAGGCGTGGGGTACGCCGTGGTCCCGGAGGCCCTCGACGATCTGCTCGGCCTGCGACGGGGGCACCACCCGGTCCTCGCTCCCCTGGAAGACGATGACCGGCGCGGTGATCGAGGCGGCCCGCTCGATCGGCGACCGCTCCCGGTACACCGCAGCCGCCGCCGGCCAGGGCCCCACGAGCGTGTCGAAGTAGCTCCCCTCGAAGCCGTGCGTGCCCGTGGCGAGCGTCGAGAGGTCACCGATGCCGTAGTAGCTCGCCCCCGCCGCGAACACGTCGGTCGTGGCCAGCGCCATGAGCGTGGTGAAGCCGCCGGCGCTGCCCCCACGGATCACCGCGCGCTCCGGGTCGACGTGGCCCTCGCTCGCCAACCACCGGACCGCCGCGGCGCAGTCCTCCACGTCGACGACCCCCCAGCCACCCCGCAGGAGGTCGCGGTACGCGCGACCGAAGCCGCTGGAGCCCCGGTGGTTCACGTCCACCACGGCGAAGCCCCGCGACGTCCAGTACTGCACCGGGAGCCGCAGCTCGCTGCGGGCGCTCGACGTCGGGCCGCCGTGGATCATCACCATCACGGGTGGGCGTTCATCCGGACCCAGGACCGCGTCGGGGTTGGCCGGTGCGTAGTAGATCGCGTGGGCCACGGCGTCGGTCGCCTCGGGGTCGCGCCCCGTCGGGAACGTGATCGGACGGCCCTGCGAGAGGTAGGCGGTGCTGATGCCGAGGTCGCGGGCGGGCCGGATCACCGTCGTCGGACTGGTCGACCCGCGCCGCCCGACCAGTGCGGCCCGGATCGACGGCTCGTCGCTGAACGTCGAGCCCACCCAGACGAGGGTGGTCTCCGACGCGGCGATCGCGCCGACGGAGGTGACGTCCACCGAGACCTGCTCGCTCCGCCGAGCGATCGGGTCGATCACGACGAGGTGGTCGACGCCGTTGGTGCTGACGGCGGACACGACCCGGCCGTCGCTCAGGAACTCGTAGCGGCGCTGGCCGAACACCCAGTGCGGGAGCGCTGCCTCGGCGCTGCGAGGATCGACGGCGTCGACCTCGCCCGTGGGGCGGCCGGGCGCCGTGCAGCGGTAGAGGTTCCACCACCCGGTGCGGTCGGACACGAACCAGAGGTGCCCGGCGGCGTCCCACAGCGGGTCGAGCACCGACTCGTCGTCGCCGCCGAACGCGACCGCGGGCACGCCGATCCGCGGGGCCGGGCCGCTGGTGTCCAACGCGCCGACCCAGAGCCGCGTCGAGTCCCAGGGCATGTCCGGATGCGACCAGGCGATCCACGCCAGGAGCCCGGTCTCGGGGTCGAGGCGCGGGGAGCTGACGAAGTCCGACGCGTCGAACAGGGCCACCGGTGCCCCACCCGTGGCGGGCACGGCCACGAGCACGTCGGTCGGCTCGTCGCCGCGACCGTGGTGCAGATCCTCGCCCGGGTCCACCTCGGCGACGCAGACGACCCACCGGCCGTCGGGGGTCACGATGCCGTCGGCGAAGCGGACGCCACGACGCTGCCGAGGCGGTGGGGTCAGCGCCACGGGTTCGAAGTCGGGGTCGAGCCGCCAGATCCGCTGGTCGTCGGCGTCCACGTAGAAGAGCGTCTGGCGGTCGACCCACCACGCGCCGCCGCCGTACTCGTGCGCCCGTGCCTGCACCGAGGCGCCGGCAGGGCTGACGTCCCGCAGCGTGCCGTCCTGCTCCCGGGCCACCACGACGGTGCGCCCGTCCTCGTCCGGACGCTGCTCGTCCCACCAGATCTGCTGCCGCCCGTCGAGGCCTTCGACCACCTTCACCTGGCCGAGCCGCACCGAGGCGGCCACGACGACCTCGGCGGTGATCGGCGTCGGCCAGCTGCCGGCCAGACGTCGGGTCACGCGATCAGCCCTGCGCCACCCAGTCGGCGATCCGCGTGACGCCCTCACCGAGGTCGTCGTCCCCGAGGGCGAAGCTGAACCGCATGAACCCGGGAGCGCCGAAGGCCTCGCCCGGGACCACGGCGACCTTCGCCTGCTCGAGGATGGCCTCGGCGAGCTGCACCGTCGTCGTCGAGGTGACGCCGCCGATGGAACGGCCGAGCAGACCCTCGAACGAGGGGAAGCAGTAGAACGCGCCCTCGGGTTCGGGGCAGGTGACCCCGTCGATGGCGGAGAGGAGCTTCACCATCGTCTGCCGGCGGCGGTCGAACGCGGCGCGCATCTCCGCCACGGCGGACAGGTCACCGGAGACGGCGGCCAGGGCCGCCCGCTGGGCGATGTTGTCGACGTTCGACGTGGCGTGGGACTGCAGGTTGGTGGCGGCGGCGATCACGTCCGTCGGGCCGACCATCCAGCCGACCCGCCACCCGGTCATGGAGTACGTCTTGGCGACGCCGTTGACGACCACGCAGCGCTCGGCGAGCTCGGGCACCTCGACGGGCATCGACGAGAACCGGGCGTCCCCGTAGACGAGGTGCTCGTAGATCTCGTCGGTCACGACCCAGATGCCACGATCGACCGCCCAGCGCCCGATCTCCGCCACCAGCTCCGGCGGGTACACCGCGCCGGTCGGGTTGGACGGCGACACGAACACCAGGGCCTTGGTGGCAGGGGTGAGCGCCGCGTCCAGCTGGTCGATCGAGACGCGGAAGCCGCTCTCGAGGTCCGTGTCGACGACCACCGGGACGCCGCCGGCCAGGGCGATCGACTCGGGATACGTGGTCCAGTAGGGCGCCGGCAGGATGACCTCGTCGCCCGGGTCGAGCAGCGTGGCGAACGTGTTGAAGAGGGCGTGCTTGCCGCCGTTCGTCACGAGCACCTGGGCGGCGCCCACCTCGTACCCCGAGTCCCGGGCGGTCTTGTCGGCGATCGCCTGTCGCAGCTCCGGGAGGCCGGCGGCGGGGGTGTACTTGTGGTTCTTCGGGTCACGGCAGGCGGCGACCGCGGCTTCGACGATCGCCTCGGGCGTGGGGAAGTCGGGCTCGCCCGCCCCGAAGCCGATCACCGGCTCCCCCGCCGCCTTGAGCGCCTTGGCCTTGGCGTCGACGGCCAGCGTGGCGGACGGCGCGATGGTGCCGACGCGGGCCGAGATGCGGGGCCGCTGGACGGGCGCTGGGGTGGGGCTGGCGGGGGTGCGGGGGTCGCTCACGTGGGGTCCGATGGTCGGGAGGCGGTCGAGGGGTCGAAGTGATTCGCCCGGCGGCGGACGGGCGGCGAAACTGGGCCGGTGACCGACATCACCATCCCCCAGGAGCTCCTGCCCGTCGACGGACGTTTCGGATGTGGACCATCCAAGGTCCGCCCTGAGGCTATCGAGGCGCTCGCCGCTGCCGCACCTGCCTATCTCGGCACCTCTCACCGCCAGGCCACCGTCCGGTTCGAGGTCGGCGCGCTCCGCAACGCGATCTCCGAGCTGTTCAGCCTCCCCGACGGCTACGAGGTGCTGCTCGGCAACGGGGGCACGACCGCGTTCTGGGACATCGCCACGTTCGGGCTGATCGAGTCGAAGAGCCAGCACCTCTCGTTCGGCGAGTTCTCGTCCAAGTTCGGCCAGGCTGCGGCGGCGGCCCCCCACCTCGGCGACCCGGTGATCATCTCGTCCGACGCGGGCACCCATCCGCACGCCGTCGCCGCGGCGGGCATCGACGCCTACTGCCTCACCCACAACGAGACCTCGACGGGCGTCATGATGCCGCTCACCCGCCCCGAGGGCGCCGACGACGACGCGCTCGTGCTGGTCGACGCCACGTCGGCGGCCGGCGGTCTGCGCTTCGACGCACGCGAGGTGGACGTCTACTACTTCGCCCCCCAGAAGTGCCTCGCCTCGGACGGCGGGCTGTGGCTGGCGGCGTGCTCGCCCCGCGCCATCGAACGCATCGAGCGCATCGCCGCGAGCGACCGGTGGGTGCCCGCCTTCTTCGACCTGGGAATCGCCCTCGACAACTCGCGCAAGGACCAGACCTACAACACGCCGGCCCTCGCGACGGTCATGCTGGCCAACCAGCAGCTCCGGTGGATCCTGGACCAGGGCGGCCTCGAGTTCGCCGCCAAGCGCTGCGACACCTCGTCCGGTGCGCTCTACGCGTGGGCCGAGGCGAGCGAGGTGGCCACGCCGTTCGTGAAGGACCCCGCCGAGCGCAGCCGGGTGGTCGCCACGATCGACTTCGACGACTCGGTCGACGCCGCCGCCATCGCCAAGGCGCTCCGGGCCAACGGCATCCTCGACACCGAGCCGTACCGCAAGCTCGGTCGCAACCAGCTCCGCATCGCCTGCTTCCCGGCCATCGACCCGTCGGACATCGGCGCCCTCCTCGCCAGCATCGACTACGTCCTCGAACGGCTGACCTGACGGTCGGTCTTGGTGCACCCCGCGTTCCGCGGAACGCGTCGATCAGGTGACGGCGATCGTGCGGACGACCGTGTTCGCCTTCGTCGTGAGGGTGCGGCGCATCACCCACGAGCCGAGCACCACGTAGAGGCAGAACGCGCGCTCCCCCACGACCAGGAACTGCTGCGTGCCGCACATCCCGGGGATGACGCGCTGCTGGGCCGACGGGTCGAAGTCGGTGTCGCGCAGGACGGGGATGCCCCGCCCGGTGAACATCGGCGAGGTGCCGTCGGCGGGGTCGAACTCGACCAGCCCGACGAAGACGTCGCGGCCACCCATCTTCTCCACCAACCCGCTGCCGTAGTCGCCCCGGACGGCCGGCAACCGCTGGGTCGAGGCGTGCAGCACCGGGTGGGCGCCGGCACGCCGCTCGATGCGGGCGTCCCAGCCGGATGGGACCGCGAGCGACAGGCCGTGCGCGGCGAGGCGTCGGGTCGTCACGGTCTCGGGTCGGAGTGGAGCGACGGGTGCCCGGGTGTGATGCCCGCCTCCGCCAGCTCGCGGTCGATGCGCTCGGCCCGGCTGCGGCCACGACCCCCGAGGACCTCACGTCGACTGCGGCGATGGCCGCGGTCGGCCACGGCCTTGTCGAGGAGCGACTGGAGCTGCTCGAACGACGGGGCCACGCCCTCGCCGATCACGGCGCCGGACGCGTCCACCAGGACGAAGTACGGGGCGACGGGCACGCCGTAGTCCTCGAAGGCGTGGTCGGACATCACGCACACCACGTCGGGCGGCGCCAGCTTGGCGACCGCGGCCGGGCTCTCGGACTCGGGCCCCTTGGTCACCAGGACCAGCTCGCAGCCCGCGCCACCGATCGACCGGTTCGACTCCTCCGCGAAGGCGTCCCAGAAGTCGAGGCAGGTGGCGCAACCCGACGAGAGGAAGGCCAGCAGCGTCGGCGTCCGCACGGCGGTCACCGCCACCGCCACGCCGTCACCCTCGGGCGACACGCCCATCAGGTCGTGCGCACCGACGAGGCCGCCGGCGGACGGGACGGGGCCGGTCACGCCGGCCAGCGTCGCCGGCATGTCGTCGTGCGGGTGATCGCGGACGTCGAACGTCCCGGGGGTCGCCGGGTCGTCCTCGAGGTTCACGCCGAGGTCGTGGAGCGCCCGGAGGATCTCGGCGTGGGACCGGAGCAGGCCCAGCACCATCACCACCAGGAGGGCGACCACCACCACGAGAGCCCAGACCACTGCCGTCATCCGTCCTGTCCTTCCTGGTCAGCTGGTTGCTCGGACCTCACACGACCACCACCGAACGGCACCCGAGGTCCACGACCGTGCCCCGGCCGGCGAGGATCTGGGTGCAGATCTGATGCGGGCCGGGGGTGGTCCGGAACTCGGAGCGGTACCCATGGGCCTGGCCGATCGTCGGGTAGAGCCCGCCGAGGTCGGGCCGGTCGCTGGCCGCTGCCACCTCGCCGACGCGCTGGCCGTCGATCAGCACGCGCACCACCGCCGGTCCGGACCCTGCGATCGGATCGACGGCCCAGCCCTCGGCCACCACCCAGCCGTCGCCGGGGGCCGAGACGGCGTCCAGGCTCCCGCGCAGCGGCACGACGTCGCGCTGGACCACCCCCAGCGTCGTCCCCTTCCCGGTGCCCTGGTCGATGGCGAAGATGCACAGCAGGTGTCGTCCCGGGTCCACGGGCACCTCGACGTCGAAGCCCTGGGTGGAGATCGAGAACGGCAGCAGCGACGACACGTCCGGGCGTGGCACGTTCGTCTGCGAGCTGTGCACGAAGTGCCCGTCGACGAAGACACGGATCTCCGTGGGCACCTGGTCGGCCTGATCGACCGCCCAGCCCGTGACGCGCACGGTGCCGCCCAGGTCGGTGACGCCGTCGAGGGCGCCAACGGGCTGGTCGAGGCACGGGCGATGGTGCGAACGGGTGGCGTTGTCGGTCCGGACGCTCGTCGTGCACGAGGGGTCGTAGAGCCACGGCGGCGTGCACGTCACGACCCGGCAGATGATCGGGCCGAGGCACGCCATCTCCTGGTGGCACTGCCCGTACCGGAACTTGGTGCAGCCCGACTTCCGGTTGTTGCAGTTGCCGCCGGCGCACCCGCACCCGGTGCCCGAGCAGGCGCCGTCGCAGAGGCCGTTCCGCCCGCAGCCGCAGCCACCGCACTGGGCGTTGCAGTCGAGGTAGTAGCGGGCGGCTCCGCCGCAGAACTCCGAGCCGTCGACCTTCCACCAGCCCGCCGCCACCGAGCCGGGCGGGCAGGCGTTCACACCGCTGAGCGTGCAGCAGAACTCGGTGTACCCGTCGCAGCACATCGAGCCGCACACGCACCGGCTGCCCTGGCAGTTGCACACCGCCGCGTAGGCCGACGTGGGGGTGAGTGCGAACGTCGCGGGGGCGACGACCGCCGCCGACCCCACCATCGCGGCGCGTGAGACGAAGCTCCGGCGGTCGAGGCGGCGTGAGAGCGCGGTGGCGGCGCGATCGACCAGGCGGGAGCTCACGAGCGGGCCACCCGTGACGCCGAGGCGTGCCGGCGGAAGGTCGCGCCGTGCCCGGCCACCAGGCGGACCCCGTTGGCGACCTCGGCGGCCACGGTCATCCCGGTGACCACGATCGCCGCGCCGAGCGCCATGACGATCCACGTGGCGAGGGGCGGCGCCGCCGGTCG
>JAEZFI010000046.1 GCA_023437745.1 Actinomycetes bacterium | reverse complement strand
GCGTCGGTGCCCATCTCGACGATGTCGGTGTCGCTCATGCCGAGGATCACGAGCCGCCTCCTAGTGGTAGTTGGCGACGAGTGCGTGGGCGATCATCGCCCAGCCGTCGACCATGACGAACAGCAGCAACTTGAACGGGAGCGACACGAACACGGGTGGCAGCATCATCATCCCGAGGGACATCAGGCCCGAGCTCACGACCAGGTCGATGACCAGGAACGGGAGCAGCACCATCACGCCGATGATGAAGGCGGACTTCAGCTCGGACAGCACGAACGCGGGGATCAGCGTCATCAGCGACGTGTCCTCGGGCTTCTCGGGCCGCTCCCCCTTCGAGAGGTCGATCATCAGGTCGAGCTCGTCGCGGCGGGTGTTGGCGAGCATGAAGGTCTTGATCGGCACCTCGGCCGCCTTGAGCGCCTCGCTCTGCGTCATCTCGCCGCGCTGGTAGGGCTGCCAGGCGGAGTCGTTGACGTCCTTGATGGTCGGGCCCATCACGAACAGCGACAGGAAGATCGCCAGCCCGGTGAGCACCTGGTTCGGCGGGATCGTCTGCATGCCGACCGCGTTCCGGGCGATGCCGAGCACGACGACCATGCGGGTGAAGCTGGTCATCATCACGACCAGCGAGGGCGCGATGGAGAGGACGGTCAGGCCGACCAGCACCACGATCGTGTTGGAGGGGGTTCCCTTCCCGTCGGCGGCGCCGCCCAGGTCGCCGAGGTCCAGATCGATCGACACGCGGCCGTCGGAGGTCGCTTCGGGCGCCACCGTGGTCGGCACCGTCGGCACGGACGGCGGGGACGGCGGATCGGGCACCTGCGACGGGGCCGCGCCGGCCTCGCCGGCGAGCAGCCACGGCCCGACGAGGACCACGAGCAGCGCGACGAACCAGGCCAGCCGCGAGCGGCGCGGGAGGCGGAACCGGTCCATCAGGTCCTGCGGACGGTCAGGTCACGGATCGAGTCGAGGACGTTCACGCGCTCGCCCGCCATGGCCTCCCGCCCCAGCCCCGGACGGGGGAGGCGCGGGAGCGCGAAGGTCGGGGTGAGCGCCGGGCGGGCGAGGTCCACGACCTGCTCGACCTCCGAGGGGACCTCTGCCGCCTCACGGGAGGACGCGTCCACCGCGGCGACACCGGCCGCGCCCGGCGTCAGATCCGCCACGAGCGACACCTGTGCATCGGTGCAGCCGACGAGGAGGGTGCGCTCCCCCGCCTTCACCACCAGGAGGTTCGAGCGGCGACCGACCGAGCGGCGACCGACGACCTCGAGGCTCGTCGTGTCACCCGTGCGGACGACGCCCTTGCGGCGGACGACTTTGGCCGCCAGCCAGATCATCCCGAGGATGATCGCCAGCGAGACGCCCATGCGCCCGAAGAGGAGGGCCGTGCTGCCTCCGCTCACCGGAGCCCGCCGTCGGCCACGACCTCGGTGATGCGGACGGCGTAGCGCCCATCGACCATCACGACCTCACCGCGGGCGATGAGCGTCTGGTTCACGGCGATGTCGACCGGGGCGCCCGCCTCGCGGTCCAACTCGATCACGCCGCCGGGCTGGAGGTCGAGGAGCTCGCCCATCGTCATGGTGGTGCGGCCGAGCTCGGCCGAGACCCCCAGGACGACGTCGGAGAGGAGGTGGAGGTTCCGCGCGGCGGCATCGGACGCCGTCGAGCCCGACGCGGAACCGGCGCCGGACGGCGATCCCGCTGAGGTCGGTGCACCACCGGCGGACGCGACGTCGGCCTCGGCCGCGTGGGTCGCCACCGGGACGAGCGAGCCGCAGACCCCGACCGCTGCGATCGGGTTCTCACCTGCGAACAGCCCCGCACCGGTGAGGGCGACGGTCTCGCCGGGCTCCAGGTCCGTGGGAAGGTCGCCGAGGCCGGCGATCGGCTGGAGGTCCCCGAGGGGCAGCCCCAGCGTCGTCGCGGCACCGGCGATCGCCGCAGCGATGGTCGAGAGGTCGGGCCAGCGGGACGCGCCCTCTGGCGCCATCAGGACGAGCACCACCGTGCCGTCGGCGGCCTCGGCCCACGCTCCGGTCGGCGACTCGGCGACCATCAGGTCCTCGAGGCCGCCCTGTTCGGCGGCGGGGCCCGCCACGACACCATCGGTGGCGAGCACGCTGGCGACGAGGTCGGCGGTGGCGAGGAGCCGATCGATGCCGTACTCGGGCTCGACCGGCGAGTCGGCTGAGGGGGTCATGGTGCTGGTCACGATGCTCCTGAGGTGGGCGCGGAGTTCGGGTGGGTGACGGTGGACAGGACGACGCACGCGGTGCGGTCGCCGTTGCGGGCCGGTCGGACGGTGCCGATGTCCATCCCGCCCACGTGGAGGCGGAGGCAGGTGTCGGCCGTGCCGAGGGTCAGGACGTCACCGCGGCGGAGACCGAGGATGTCGGTCGGCGTCATCGAGATCTCGGGGAACGCCACCCGGACGTCGACGGGGATGTCGGACAGCGCCGCGGTGAGCGTCGCCCGGACGGCCGAGCGCGGCATGGGGTTCGACCGGGCGGCGACGGGGTCGACGGCGCGCAGGGCGGCGGTCAGCACGCCGTTGGGCAGCCACAGGTCGGCGGGGTAGGGCGTGCCCTCGACGGTGACCGTCAGGTGGATGCGCAGGAACGGGTCGGCGAGGGGCAGGTCCTCGACGACCTCGGGGTCGCAGGTGACCGAGGTGAGTCGGGTCGAGACCGCCACGACCGGACGCCAGGCATCGTCGACCGGCGCGAGGCAGTGGTCGAGGAGGCGCCGGAGCACGCTGATCTCGACGGCGGTCGGAGGGATCCCGGAGGCGTCCGGAACACCGGCGCCGCCGAGCATCAGGTCGATCATCACCGAGGCGGCGGCCATCGGGATCCGCAGGACGATGGCGCCCGGGAGCGGGCTGAGCTCGAGCACGGCGATGACGCACGGCTCCATGGCCGCCGTCGTCAGGTCGGTGCCCGCCACCATCTCCAGCTCGGAGACGGCCAGGCGGAACGGCGCCCGCAGCCGGGTGGTGAGCATGGGCGACAGCCGCTCGACCAGGTCGTCGTGCACGCCCCGGACGACACGGGTCTCCTCCGGGCCGAGGGGCGACGGCCGCGAGAAGTCCACCGGCGACGGGCGGCGCCCGGAGGCGCCGCCACCGCGAGCGGCGGAGTTGCGGGGCGAACTGGTGCTCACGTCGCATCCAGTCGGCACCGCCGGGCCGAGGATGAGCCTTTCGACCTATCCCTGCTGGCCTGGGCCCTCAGTTACTGCATCACGAAATCGGTGAAGTACACCTCGAGGACCTCGTCGTGGAAGGTCTCCTTGGCCTCGGCGGACAGCTCTTCCTTGAGCGCCGCCCGACCCTCGGGTGATGCCAGCTCCTCCATCTTCCGGCCCGCGAGCCGGTCGATGAGCAGGTCCTTGGCCTTGGCCAGCTGACCTTCACCGAACTCCTCGAGCGGGACCTCCTCCGTCAGCTGGAGGGCGATGCCCACCTTGAGGAAGTGCCCGTCGGCGAGGTTGAGCGAGAGGGGCTCCATCGTGGCGACCTCGCCGGCCGGCGGCTCCGGCTCCTCCGCGGCGGTCGCTCCCCCTGAGCCGCCCATGAAGTAGCCACCGCCCACGATGCCGAGCGCCAGCACGACCGCGGGCAGCAGGTTGCCCTTCCCCTTCTTCTTCTTCTCGTCCTTGGACGACTCACCGCCGTCGGTCTCGACCGTGTCGTCGCTCATCTCGATCCCTTCTCCTTGGTCGAATCGTGATCCGTGGTGGTCCCGCCGGTGGGGCGGTCGTTCGGGTAGAGGGCGATGACCGCGATGTCGACCCGCCGGTTCTGCGCCCGCCCTCCGGTCGTGTCGTTGGGGGCGACGGGACGGCGATCCGCGTAGCCCGCCGCGGCCAGGCGGTCCTCGGGGACGCCGTGGCGGTCGGCGAGGTACCGCAGCACCGACGAGGCACGTGCCGTGCTCAGCTCCCAGTTCGACGGGAACTGCGCCGTGGCGATCGGCATGTTGTCGGTGTGGCCTTCGATCGAGACCTGGTTGGGCAGCCCGGCGAGCGCCGCGGCGATGCTGTCGAGGACCACCCGCCCCGCCGGCTCGAGCGCCGCGGAGCCGGCGTCGAACAGCACGCCCTCGGCCACGATGGACACCACGAGCCCACGCTCCTCGGTGCGGAACTTCACGGCGTTCCCCATGCCGGCCTGCTCGGCCGTCTCGTTGATCGTCTGCTGGACCTCGGCGAGCTGCTCGCGCTCCGCCTGCTGCGCCTCCTCGCGCGCCTCGGCGGCCATGCGCAGCTCCTCGTCGCTGAGCTTCGTGTCGATGATGGGCGGCGGCTTCGCGCTCTCGCTCCCGTCGAGGACGCCCTTGCCGCCGGCACCGGCACCCTCACCGGGGGCGCTGGCGAGGCCCATCTGGTCGGCGAAGCCCGTGGACACGGCCTTCGCCTTGTCGACGTCGACCTGGCCGATCGCCCAGAGGACGAGGAACATCGCCATGAGCAGCGTCAACATGTCGGCGTAGGGGATCACCCACGCCTCATGGTTGACGTGCTCCTCGTGCTCCTCGTGGTGGTGCTTCTTACGCACTCTTCCGGTCCTCGCCGCCGCGCTCCTTCGGTGGGAGCGTCGCCCGCAACATGTCATCGAGCATCCGGGGGTTCGCACCGGCCTGGATGGCGAGCACGCCCTCGATGACGAGGCGCTTGAACGCGACCTCCTTGGCCGACATCGCCGTCAGCTTGTTGGAGACCGGGAGGAAGATGCCGTTGGCGAGGAACACGCCCCAGAAGGTGGCGACGAACGCCGCGCCGATGCCGTGGCCGAGCTGCGACGGGTCGTCGAGGTGGGCCATCGTGGCGATGAGGCCGAAGACGGCGCCGATGATGCCGAAGGTCGGCGAGAAGATGCCGATCGACATCATGAACTTGGCGCCCACCTTGTGGCGGTCCTGCATGGCCCGGACCTCGGACTCCATGACCTCCGCGACGGCGTCGGGATCGCCGCCGTCGATGGCCAGCTGCAGCCCACGGCGGAAGAACGGGTCGTCGATCTTGCCGAGCTCCTCCTCGAGGGCCAGGAGCCCCTCGCGGCGGGCACGTTCCGCCATGGCGACGATCTGGTCGATCGTCGTGGCGGTCTCGGGCTCCTTCTGCCCCTTGATCCCCTTGATGAGGTAGGTGAGGAAGCGCTTGGCGTCCCCCATGGTGTTCGACATCATCGCGGCGCCGATCGACGCCATGATCACGATGAGGAAGGCGGCCGGCACGGCGAACAGCACGCCCGGCGAGACGCCCTTCATGATGCCGCCGACGAAGACGCCGATCAGCACGAGGACGAGACCGATGAGGCTTGCGGGATCCACGTCAGATCTCCCGGCTCGTCGGGGCGGCGCCGGTGCGGGCGGTGTGCGCCGACACGGTCGCGACGTGCTCGTCGGTCTGCACGAGGCGCAGCGGCACGACGTGGTCGGCGCGAGGGTGCTCGCCCTCCGCGCTGAAGGTCTCGGCGACGGCGAGGATCCGCGCCCGGAAGTCGACGATCCGGGCGACCACCTCGGCGGCCGGCTCGGCCACGACGTACTTGGTGCCGTCGATCAGCGTGATGACGGTGTCCGGCGTGGACTCCACCCGCTCGATGAGGTCGGCGTTCACGCCGATCTCGGTGCCGTTCAGTCGACGAAGGAGGATCATGGCTTCCGTTCCGTGGTCCGCGCCGGCCAGCTGCCGGCAGTCCGTGCGCCGGGGCTCCCCGGCTGGCCAGCGTCCGTGCTGACACCCGGACATCGGCGGGGCGGACCGGCGATCTGAGGGTTGGCCCCGGAATGGGTCAAGAGGCCCAGTGCACGTCCGTTCTGTGTCGTGAGACTCGCCAGATCTGGCG
>JAEZFI010000283.1 GCA_023437745.1 Actinomycetes bacterium | reverse complement strand
CGTCCGCCAGCCACACGTCGAAGCCGGGGTCCTCGCCGGCGGGCAGCTCGACGAGCGCGTCGGCGGGCTCGCCGGGCAGGGGTGTCTCGTCCACGTCGGCCACCACCACCGTGAACGGCCGCCCGAGGAGAGCGAGCAGCTCGCTGCGCCGCGGTGACGCCGACGCGAGCACGAGCCGAGGAGTGCTCCCGACGCTCACCCGCCGGACGTCGCCATCTCGGCGGCCGGGTCGAGCCCGCCCTCGGCGTCGGCCAGGTCGTACCACCCGTCGGGCAGCGCGACCGCCTTCGGGCCGTGGGTGTGGCCGCGCCGGAGCCTGCGACCGCCCTCGACCAGCTCGAGCGTCGGGTCCACCTCGGCGAGGATGTCGTCGAGCTGCGCGGCGCTCTGCAGCGTGGCCAGCCGCCGCCGCACGTCCGAGCCGACGGGATAGCCGGTGACGTACCAGCCGGTGTGCTTGCGGAAGTCCCGGGCGGCGCGCTCGGGGCCCATCCAGTCGCCGAGCAGCGCGAGGTGCTCCACCATCGCCCGACCCACGGCGCCCATGGCGGGGGCCGGCGGGACCGGTCGGCCGGCGAACAGGTCCGCCAGCTCGGCGAACAGCCAGGGCCGACCGAGGCAGCCGCGTCCCACCACGACACCGTCGCACCCGGTCTCGGCCATCATCGCCGCGGCGTCGGCGGCCTCCCAGATGTCGCCGTTGCCGAACACGGGGATCGACGTCACCGCTGCCTTCAGCTCGCCGATCGCGGCCCACCGGGCGGTCCCGCTGTAGCGCTGCTCGGCCGTGCGGGCGTGGAGCGCGATGGCGGCGCAGCCCTCCTCGGCGGCGATGCGCCCGGTGTCGAGGTACGTGGTGTGGTCGTCGTCGATGCCGATGCGGAACTTGGCCGTCACCGGCACGTCGCCCGCCGCCTCGACCGCCGAGCGGAGCAGGGACGTGACGAGCTTCCTCCGCACCGGGAGCGCCGCACCGCCGCCCAGGCGGGTGACCTTCGGGGCCGGGCAGCCGAAGTTGAGGTCGACGTGGTCGACTCGCCCCTCGCCGACGAGCCGGCGGACCGCCTCGCCCAGCACGACCGGGTCGACGCCGTAGAGCTGCAGCGACCGTGGCGACTCGTCGGGGGCGAAGCTGGCCAGCAGCATCGTCTTGGCGTTGTCCTCGACCAGCGCCCGGGCGGTGATCATCTCGCTCACGTAGAGCCCGGCGCCGTAGCGGCGGCACAGCCGGCGGAACGGCGCGTTCGTGACCCCCGCCATCGGGGCGAGGATCACCGGCGGGTCGGCCACCAACGGGCCGATCCGGACGGGCGGGGGAGGAGTGGGCATCGCACCGACCAGCGTACGGCCGCCCCGTCGCCCGCCCCCAGCCGCCGCGTCGCGCCGCGAACTGTCACCGCGAGCGGGCAGGAAGCGGGTGAGTGGTGACAGTTGCGATGAGGTCGTGGGGGGGCGGCTCGAACTGTCACCGCGGGCGGGCAGGAAGCGGGTGGGTGGTGACAGTTCGGGGTGGTCGGGGGAGGCCGGTAGGTTCGAGGGTCGTGGGCCGCCGTGTCGTCTCGATCCTGATGGCCCTCCTGGGAGCGCTCGCCGTCCTGGTGGCGAGCCTCGGCTGGTGGGTGGACCGGACCTTCCTCGACGAGGACACCTTCACACGGGAGGCCGTCGACCTCCTGGCCGACCCTCGGGTCCAGGCCGACGTCGCCGAGGAGCTGCGGTCCGAGCTGCTCCTGTCGACCGCGGTCGAGCAGCTCGTGCCCGGCTCGGTCGCTGCGGTCGTGGCGGCGCCCGCGTTCCGGCCGATCTACGAGGCGGCGATCCGGCGGTCCCACCGATTCCTCGTGGACCCCGACGTCGAGTCCGTCACCGTGACCCTCGACGGGTACAGCGACCTCCTCGCCACCGTCGCGGGTCGCGCCGACCCGGGCCTCCTCGACGCGATCCGCAGCGTCGCGGGTGAGCTGCCCGGCCAGCTCACCGGCGAGTCGATCACGATCACCCGGGCGGACCTCCCCGCGGCGTGGGACCTGGTGATCGAGACCCGCGACGCGATCGTCCCGGCGGCCATCCTCGGCGCGGTGCTCATCGGCGTGGCGGTCGTGCTCCACCCGCGGTGGACCTCACCGCTCGGGTGGGCGGGCTCGACGCTGCTCGTCGGCGGAGCGGCGCTCGCCCTCGTGGCGTCGCAGGCGGACGCGGTCGTGCGGGACGCCTTCGGAGCGACCGACTCGGTGGCGCTCGCCCTCGAGCGCTTCACCGAGCCCCTGGTCCCCCAGAGCCTGGTGCTCGCGCTGGTCGGCGTGCTCGCCGTCGCCGCGGCGATCGCCGGTCGGTGGGCAGCAGGTGCGCGATCGCCCGCGCCGCAACCCCTCGCGTAGCCGTCAGTAGTCGATGCCGCGCTTGGCCCGGATCCCCTGGTCGTACGCGTGCTTCACGTGGAGCATCTCGGTCACGGTGTCGGCCACCTCGAGGAGCGCCGGCGAGGCGTCCCGCCCCGTGGCCACGATGTTCACGTGCGAGGGGCGGTCGCGGATCGTGGCGACGACGTCCGCCTCGTCGACCCACCCCCAGGTGAGCAGGTAGGTGATCTCGTCGAGGACCACCAGCTGGTGCTCGCCCGCCTGGATCACGGCCTTGGCCTTCTCCCACGCGCGCTGGGCGACCTCACGATCGTGGTCCGGGTCGTGGGTGTCCCAGGTGAACCCCTCGCCGAGCGCCCACCAGTCGACTCCGAGCTCCCGGCCGATCTTCTCCTCGCCCACGACCCAGTCGCCGGACTTGATGAACTGGAGGACGGCGACCTTCCACCCACGGGCGACGGCGCGCAGCATCACGCCGAACGCCGCCGAGCTCTTCCCCTTGCCGTTGCCCGTGTTGACGATGACGAGCGAGGGGACGGACCGGAGCTCGTCGGGTCGGGGATCCTCCTGGGGCGGTTGCTCGGTCATGGCCACAGCCTGCCCGACCCACCTCACGATCCGCACGATCACGTTCGGTTCCTCGGAGCGGATCCCTCAAGTCGACCGCGGATGTGCCGATCCAGTGAGCAGATCGTCGCTGAGATCGTGGAGACCCTCATGAACCGTTGGACAAGAATCGCTGCCGCACCGGTGCTCGCGCTGGCCATCGCCTCGTGCGGGACCACGCAGGAGCTCTCGAGCGCGCCGACCCCCGGCCCGGCGGCTCCGGCAGCCCCGGCGGCTCCCGCCCAGGGCGGCGGGGCCAAGGGCACGTCGCTCGGCGACCTGGTCTCGATCGCCAGCGGCTTCGCTCCGCAGCGCGGGTCCGTCAAGCTCGACACGAAGGTGTACGACTCCAGCGTCTACGCCAGCTTCGGCTGCCGGAACGCCTCGGCGTGGGAGTTCGACCTGAACCGCGAGTACACCAAGCTCAGCGGCGTGGTCGGCGTCGACGACTACTCGATCGCCGACGACGAGGCCACCCTCAAGGTGATCGCCGACGGCCAGCCGAAGGGCCAGGTCACGGTGAAGCTCGGGACCACCCAGCCGCTCGAGGTCGACGTGACCAACGTGCTGCGCCTGCGGGTCGAGCTGACCCGCACGTCGGCGGCGTGCGACCACGCCACCGGCTACAGCACCAACGTCGCCATCGGGAACGCCACCCTCGCCAAGTGATCGGTCGGGCCGATCAGGCCCGGCTCCGGCGGCCCTCAGGGGCTCGCCGACCCCTCCCCCCGACGCACTGCCCCGCCCGCCTTCCGACCACGGAGGGTGGAGCGGGGTGGTCCGCGTCAGCGGACGACGACGTGACGCACCTCGCAGATCTCCTGCTCGACGGTGAAGTCGCTGAGCAGGTTGCAGTAGGGCTCGACGCCGTCACGGGTGGTCGACCAGCCGAAGACGATGAGGTACTGGTCCCGGTCGAGCGTGCCGACCGGATCGTCCTCGAGGGCCGCGTCCCTCGATCCGTCGATGAGGGCGGCGTACGAGATGCCGGCGTCCCGCTGCTCCTGGACGTACTGGTCGGCGGCGGCCCGGGTGTACTCCGACTTCTCGAGCACGTGGTACGCGCCGACCCACTTCTCGCCGGTGGGCACCGACGTCCCGTCGAGCTGCCGCGTGTTGGCGCCCGACAGGTCGACGCTCGACGCGTCGTCGGTCCACTGCAGGCGGGACTCGGCCTCGGAGCGGCCGACGAGGCCGGCGATGGCGAGCACCGCCAGGAGGCTGCCCCCCATCACCCGGCGAGGGCGGGGCTTGCCCCGGCGCTTCGACCGGGCGGCGGACACGAGGACCACGACGGCGCCGGCGACCACCGCGCCGAGCACCGCGATGTAGACGTACACCCACGAGTTGCGCGAGAGCACGTCGGACCGGCTGTTCCCCGGGAGGCCGCCCGTGCCGCGGAGGAGCATGGCGCCCCCGGCACCCACCACGATCGTGCCGAGCGCCAGGATCGCGGCACGTGCCGGCGGCGGGATCGGCGACGAGGTGAACTTGCGAGGCGCGTCGGGCGCGCCGGCCTCCGGTGTGATGTCCGGTCCCGAACGGTGGCGCCGGCGACGGACGGTGCGCTCGCGGACCACGGTGGCCGCCTCGGGCGCGTGCTGTGCGAGTCGCTGCGACGGGTCGTCGATGTCGAAGAGGCCGCGCGTCTGGACGGGCTCCGCGTCTCCCTCGGCGGCCTCGTCCTCGCCCTCGGCGGCCTCGTCCTCGGTGGGGTCACCCTCGGCGGCCTCGTCCTCGGCGACGGCCTCGTCCTCGGCGACGGCCTCGCCCTCGACGGCCTCGCCCTCGACGGCCTCGCCCTCGACGGTCTCGCCCGCGGGGCCGTCGGCTCGCTCGTCGACCGGGCTCCCCGGGTTGAGGGCGGGGACCAGCGCCGGGCGGGCCGCCTCCAGGTCCTCGGCGTCGGTCTGTGGGTCGACCGGCTCGACGGCGTCGTCTCCGGGATCCTGGCTCACGGCCCCGACTGTACCGATCCCGGTGCTCCGGCAGTAGCGGGCGGACGTGGCATCGTGAGGGCATGACCGACCAGCCCACGCTGCTGCCCGTGCCCGAGGACTGGGACCGTGCCCTGGCCGTGGTCGCTCATCCGGACGACCTGGAGTACGGCGCAGCGTCGGCCATCGCCCGCTGGACGGCGATGGGCAAGACGGTCGCCTACGTCCTCGTGACGTCGGGCGAGGCAGGGATCGACACCATGGCCCCCGACGAGTGCGCCCGGGTGCGCCAGGAGGAGGAGCGGCAGTCGGGGAAGGCGGTCGGCGTCGACGTCGTGGAGTTCCTGGCCCATCCCGACGGGCTCGTCGAGGCGAGCCTCGAGCTGCGCCGGGACCTCGCCACCGCCATCCGCCGGCACCGCCCCGAGGTCCTCATCTCGCTCAACCACCGCGAGACCTTCGGACCGGGCGGGCTGAACCACGCCGACCACCGGGCCGTGGGCGCGGCGCTGATCGACGCCACCCGCGACGCGGCGAACCGCTGGATCTTCCCGGGCGCCGGTGGCGAGCCGTGGTCCGGCGTGAGGTTCGCGCTCTTCGCCGCCTCGCCCCAGGCGGGTCACGCCGTGGACGTCAGCGGCGCGCCGCTCGACGCCGGTGTCGCCTCGCTGGGCGCGCACGCCGTGTACCTGGCGGGTCTTCCCGACGGCACCTTCGGCAAGGACCACGAGCCGTTCCTGCGCGGCATGGCGGCGCAGACGGGACCCCAGCTCGGCGTCGAGTCCGCTGTCGCGTTCGAGCTCCTCGAACTGTGAGGGGCGACATGTCCCGTCGCGCCGTGGCGCTGGCCGTCGCGCTGGCGACCGCGCTCGTGGCCGTCGGCTGCTCCGACGACGAGCCGTCCGCGAGCGACGAGCAGCCGACGACGAGCGAGGCGGAGCGCGCAACCACCGAGCTGCCGGACGCTGCGCGGACGGCGACCGTGGTGCCGCAGTACGACGGCGACGTGAACAGCCCGTACTGCCGCACGGCTCGGGGATGGGCGGCCCGCCTGATCGAGGGCTACGTGGAGGACGATCCCGCAGAGGTCCAGGCGTTCAGCCGGGATCGGGACGCCTACGTGGCGCTGGCCCGCTCCACGGCGCCGCCCGAGCTGCGTGAGGCGTGGGACCGCTACGGGGTGAAGCTGACGGACATCGCCGCGGCGCTGGAGCTCTCGAACTGGGACCTGGTCGCTGCGGGTCAGGTCCTCGACGCGGACCTTCGCGCCGTGATGGACGGGGCCGACGCCGACGGGCACGTGATCGCCGCGTACGACACCGACGTGTGCGGCGTCGGTGAGCCACCGCTCGTCGACACGGACTACACCGGCAGCGACGCCTCGGCGTGCGCGGCGCTTCCCACCCTCGTCGAGCTCCGGACGAGCGGGATGGTGGGCGGTCCGGAGACCGGCGCCGCGCTCCTCGCGGCCTTCGGCAGCACCGGCTCGGTCGAGGGCGGGCCACAGGGCTTCGCCGCCGACGTCGCCGAGTACCGCGAATGGATGTCGGGCCACGCCACGCCGATCCTCGAGCGGTTCGGCGGCGACCTCGCCCGGCTGCTGCGGGAGGCCGGGGGCAACGACGCGCTCGTGGTGAGCGGTTGGGCGCCCGACATCCGCGACGTCGTCGGGCGTGTCGAGCGCTACGTGGCCGACGTGTGCGTCACCCCCACCGAGCTCGGCGACGGGGAGCCCACCATCGACGCCACCGACGCGCCGCCGATCGACGACCCCGGCGACGAGCCCCTCGACGAGACGGGACCCACCACCCCGCGCTGACCCGATCCGGTCCCGCAGCAGCAGGTCAGGAAGGGGTCGACCAGAGGCGCTCCCGGCGGGCGCCCTCGCGGTCCGAGCGCATGGCGTCGGTGAAGTAGTGGTCGAACTGGCTCGGGTACCAGAGCCGGCCGGTCTTGGCCTCCACGATCGGTCCGCTCGCGTCCCTCGGCCGCATCGCGGGGTCGATCCGCCGGGCTGCCGCGGCGATCTCGTCGTCGCCGAGGTAGCAGGCGTAGGGGCGGTCCTCGTAGAGCGCGAGGCGGTCGGCGGGCACGATCCGGCGGGCGGCCTCGCCGAGCAGGCGGTGGTCGACGTGACCGCCCAGCCCCATCGGTGCGAGCACGGTGTCGGCGTCGGCGACCCACGGGGTGATCACGCGCGCGACGTCGTCGACGAGCCGGGGGGCGAGCGGCGCGTCGGGATCGAGGTAGTCGGCGGTGTCGGTGCTGCCCGTCCGCAGGATGGCCTCCTCGAGCCCGGCCGTCCGCACCCGGTACCCGAACCGCCTGGCGTTCCGGGCCTCCTCGGCTCGCCGGATCAGGCAGACGAGCGGGGCTCGCCGCCGTGTCGGGTGGAACCAGCGCACCCAGTTGGTCGCACCGAAGACCACGGCCACCGTGACGTCGGCGGCGGCGAGCTCACCGTCGAGCATCGACTGCCCGAGGCTCAGGGGCGCGTCGTCGAAGTGGGGTGAGAGGACGAGGGCGCGCATGGGTGGGGCGTCGAACCGCGGACCGGTGCGGTCAGCCCTCGGAGTGGCGCTGCGACCAGCCCGTCTCGGAGCCCACGTCGAGGTGCTCGGGCGGTTGGGCGACGAGGCGCGTGGCGTTCTCGACGAGCGACAGCTCCTTGCGGGCTGCGTCGCGGGCGGTCAGCTCGTCGGCGATCTGCCCCATGCGGCGATCCCACTCGAGCGGATCGGGGCGGTCGGGATCGAGCTCGGCGGCGTCGGCGACGAGCCGGCGGGACAGCTCCTCGACCTTCGCGACCTGCCGCCGCATGGGGGCCAACGCGGTCGGACGCCGGCGCCGATCGATCAGGCCCACCGCCACGAGCTGGCGAGCGGTGGCCGCGGCGAGCTGCTCGAGCCCGTCGGCCAGCTCCTGCTGACGGCTCGCCTCGTGGCGGCGTCGCGGCGTGGGGATCACCAGGCGCACCGACAGGACCGCCCGGCGGAGGCGGCGCGTGAGCGTGGCGGCCTCGCCCGGGTGCACGATCCAACGGATCGGCACACCGGCGCGGTGCCGAGGGCTGACCTCGGCCTGCCGGCGCACCATCGTGAGCATCGCGAGCCCCACCGCGGAGGACAGGGCCAGGGTGCCGGCGGCGACGATCAGGAGGTCCGTGAGCACGAACGAAAACTACTCGGGCGACTCCGACGCGTCACAACGGTTCCGGCCGTCGTCGGTCACACCGCCGATCGTGGGAAGCTGGGCGTGCCATGAGCGCCACCAGTGCCAGCACCTCCACGCCCACCGGCCCGACCGGCGACCACGTCGAGATCGTCGAGGTCGCCGCTCGCGACGGGCTCCAGTCCGACCCGACGCTGCTCCCGACGGCGGCGAAGGTCGACCTGATCCGCCGCGTCGTCGGGGCCGGCCTCCGCCGTGTCGAGGCCGTGAGCTTCGTGAACCCGGCGAGGGTGCCGCAGATGGCGGACGCCGACGAGGTCATGTCGATCCTCCACGACGCCCCCTGGGTGCCCGACGACGCGAGCTTCATCGGCCTGGTGCTGAACCGGCGCGGCTTCGACCGGGCCATCGAGTGCGGCGTCGACGAGATCAACGTCGTGGTGGTCTGCACCGACACGTTCGCCCCTGTCTCTTATTACACATCTCCGAGCCCACGAGACGCTCATGA
>JAEZFI010000263.1 GCA_023437745.1 Actinomycetes bacterium | reverse complement strand
CGCCAGCACTGCGAGCAGGGCTGCGGCGGCGCGCGCGGGGAGACGGTGGCCGGTGGGGCGGGTCATGGTGGGTCAGGCCTCGATGTTCGTCATCACGTGCTTCACACGTGTGTAGTCGTCCATGGCGTAGCCCGAGAGGTCCTTGCCGTAGCCCGAGTGCTTGAAGCCGCCGTGGGGCATCTCGGCCACCAGCGGGATGTGGGTGTTGATCCAGACGCACCCGAAGTCGAGCTGCTTCGACATCCGCATGGCCGTGCCGTGGTCGCGCGTCCAGACGGAGGAGCTCAACGCGTAGTCGACACCGTTCGCGAGCCGGACCGCGTCCGCCTCGTCGTCGAACCGCTGGACCGAGATCACGGGCCCGAACACCTCGTTCGTCGCGATCTCGTCGTCCTGGGTGACGTCGGCGACGACGGTGGGTTGCCAGAAGAAGCCGGTGTCGCCCTCGCGCTGCCCTCCGGCGGTGATCCGGGCGTGGTCGGGCAGGCGCTCGATGAAGCCGGCCACCCGCGCCATCTGGTTGGCGTTGTTCACCGGCCCGAGCAGGGCGTCGGGGTGGTCGGGCGGGCCCATCACGGCGTCGCGGGCCTGGGCCGTGAGCGCCTCGACGAAGGCGTCGTACACGGCGGGTCCGGCCAGGACGCGGCAGGCGGCCGTGCAGTCCTGGCCGGCGTTGAAGTAGCCGGCGATGGCGATCGCCTCGGCCGCGGCCTCCACGTCGGCGTCGTCGAACACGACGACCGGGGCCTTGCCGCCCAGCTCCAGGTGGCAGCGCTTCAGCGTGCGGGCGGCCGCGGTGGCGACCTCCATGCCGGCGCGCACGGAGCCGGTCACCGAGACGAGCTGCGGGATCTCGTGGTCCACCAGCGCCCGGCCGGTGTCGCGGTCGCCGCAGACCACGTTGATCACGCCGGGCGGGAGGAACTCGCCCATCAGCTCCGCCATCATCACCGTGGTGACCGGTGTGGTGTCGGACGGCTTGAGGACGACGGTGTTGCCTGCCGCGATCGCCGGCGCCCACTTCCAGACGGCCATCATCATCGGGTAGTTCCAGGGGGTCACCTGGGCGCACACGCCGACCGGCTCACGCCGGACGAACGACGTGTGCCCGGCGAGGTACTCGGCGGCGGCCCGGCCCTCGAGCATCCGGGCGGCACCCGCGAAGAACCGGATCTGGTCGACCATCGGCGGGATCTCCTCCGACATCGTCAGGTGGAGGGGCTTGCCGGTGTTCTCGCCTTCGGCGGCGACGAACTCCTCGGCGCGGGCCTCGATGGCGTCGGCGATCCGGAGGAGCGCGGCCTGGCGTTCCGAGGGCGTCGTGTCCCGCCAGGTCTCGAAGGCGGTCGCAGCGGCGCGGCACGCCCGGTCCACGTCGGCGGCTCCCGAGCGCACCGACTGCGCGAACACCTCGCCCGTCACCGGGTTGACGAGGTCCAGGGTGTCGCCGTCGGCGGCGTCGCTCGACTCGCCGCCGATGAGGTTGCGGATGGTTCGATCGGCCACGGTGGTCCCCCTTGGTGTGTCACGGAATCTACGCCTGGCCGGTCGTCAGCTCGCGAGCTCCTCGCAGAGCTCGGCGAACGCGGTGGCGTAGCGGTCGATGTGGGTGGCGTCGTGCTGCACCGAGAGGGTCCACTGCTCCTCGTCGCCGGGCGTCATGAAGACGCCGCGGTTCACCATGAAGGGGTAGCTCGCGTCGTACAGCGCGGTGTTCGTCTCGAGGAAGTCCCGGTAGTTGGTGAGCGGCTCGGCGCGGTACGAGACGCACCCCTTCGCTCCGAGGTCGATGGTGTGGGCGGGCAGGCCGGCCGCAGCGATCGATGCGTCCATCGAGGACGTCAGGCGCTCGCCCAGTGCTGCGAAGTGCACGTAGGCGTCGTCGGTGAGCACCTCGGTCAGGGTGGCGAGCGAGGCAGCGACCGACAGCGGGTTGCCGTTGTAGGTGCCCTGGTGGGCGGCGCCCCGGTTGATCTCGTCCATCAGCTCGGCCTTGCCGCCGAACGCCCCGATGGCGGTGCCGCCCCCGATCGACTTGGCCCAGCTGGCGAGGTCCGGTTGCACGCCGAAGCGCTCGGCGGCACCGCCGGCGGCGATGGTGACGCCGCACTTCACCTCGTCGAAGATCAGGACGACGCCGTAGCGGGTGCAGAGGTCCCGGACGGCCTGCAGGTAGCCGGCCGCCGGCAGCACGATGCCGATGTTCATCATCACCGGCTCCATGATCAGCGCCGCGATGCGGGAGCCCTCCGCCTCGAACAGGCGCTCCAGGGCCGCCGGGTCGTTGAACGGCACGACCCTGATCCACTCGGACATCCCGGCCGGGATCCCCGTCGACTTCGGCACCGACACGGGCGCGTCGCGCCCGCCCATCACGTCGGCCCCGGGCAGCACCGAGTACATCAGCTGGTCGACGTGCCCGTGGTACGAGCCCTCGATCTTGGCGATCACGTCTCGGCCGGTCGCTGCGCGGGCGACGCGGATGGCCGTCATGTTCGACTCGGTGCCCGAGTTGGTGAAGCGCACTTGGTCGCACCGGAAGCGCCGGCAGAGCTCCTCGGCCAGGTCGACGCACTTCCCGACCGTCACCGCGAAGTGCATGCCGTTGCGGGCGGCGTGCTCGACCGCCTCGGCCACCACCGGGTGGGCGTGGCCGACGGCGATCGACCCGAAGCCGTTGTGGAAGTCGACGTACTGGTGGCCGTCGACGTCCCACACCTCGGCGCCCCGGCCTCGCTCGAGGTAGACGGGGTACGGGTCACCGAGCTGGAACGAGCTCGCGACGCCGCCGGGCATGGACCGGACGGCACGGTCGTAGAGCGCCCTCGACGCGGGCGTCCGCTCGAGGAGCAGGGCGGTCTCCCGCGCCGCGATGGCTCGGGCCCGTGCGTCGAGCGCCTCGAGGTCTCGATCCTGGTGCGTGGCATGCATGGCTCACCTCGGGCGGCGGACGTCGGCGGGGCCGCGCCCCCATTGTGGCGAGGTCGTGATCGCCGGGCAATCGATTCCATGGGTCGAAAGCCCCCAGTGGCATGGATTTCGTGGCGCGAGCGGTTCGTTGCCCCGGATTCGGCCGATTCGGCCGTGGGCTGGAGGCGTGTCGTCGTCCTCGGTACCGTCCAGGGGATGGCTGGGGCAACCTCGACGGGCACGCCGTTCGCGCTGCTGGCGCGCACGGGACCCCGTCTGCAGGCGGTGCTGGGTCGGGTCCTGCTGGCGATCGTCGCCTCCGGGCTGTCGGCGTTGGGCGACGGGCTGCCGGAGGGCCTTCGATGGGGCCTCGTGGGCGCTGCGGTGGCGGCGCTCGCGATCGGTACCGACCGGGCGGCGCCGGGGGCCGAGGCCGGTGTGGCGTTCGCCGGGGCGTGGGGCGCGTTCCTGCTGTGGCTCGGCACCCGTCCCGACACGGGTGACATGGCGCGCACCCAGTTCCTCGTCCTCGGCGGCATCACCATGGTGGGCCTCGTCGTGTTCGGGCCCGACCGGCGTGCGGGCGGCGACGGCGAGGCGTCCGGCCCGGTCACGACCGCGTCCCCGCCCACCCAGGAGTGAGTGTCACAGCCGGCCGCGAAGATCGACGCATGGATGCACGGGCGGTCAGGTTTGCGGAGGTGGGTCGGGCGTTGTCGTCGGCGGCGCGGCAGGGGGGTCTGGTGGCGCCCGCCTTCCGGAGCCCGCCCCGGTCCACCCATCGCGACCGCGCGCTGCGGCGGCGGGCGAACGGCGCCCCGACCGTGGCGGTTCGCCTCGTGGGGCGGCCCTTCGCCGCGGTCGTGGCCGACATGGTCGACGGGGTGCTCGCCGCCAACGGGCTCGAGGCCGACGCCGCGGCGGGCTGGCGGCGGCGGCTCTGGAACGCCGTCGAGGAGGCGACGGGCGAGGTGCTCGAGGCGGCGTGATCTAGCGTTCGGCGCAGGCCCGGGTGGCGGAACGGCAGACGCAGAGGGCTTAAACCCCTCGGCCCCGCGAGGGGCGTGTGGGTTCGAAACCCACCCCGGGCACCTCCCGGTGTCGCGCCCGGATCACGTCACGCCATCGGCGTCGGCGGTCTCGCCGCACGGCGGCTCGGGACGCGTCCCCGCCCGGCGATGGCGACACCCTGGACGCTGGGCGATGATGGCGGCGACCGAACCCCCACTGGAGTCCGCATGCCCACCCCGCCGATGACCCCCGATGCCCGCGGCCTCGCGCTGATCTCGCCCGAGGCCTTCACCCACATGGAGGAGTGGCACGCCACGGTGGGTGAGCTGCGACGCGACGCGCCGATCGCCCGGGTCGAGGCCGACGGATGGCAGCCGTTCTGGGCGGTCACCCGTCACGCCGACGTGTTCGAGGTGTCCCGCCGGAGCGACGTCTTCTGGAACACCGAGAAGTCGGCACCGGGACCGGACCTCCAGTACGACATGCTCCAGGCGGCAGGCATCGAGCTGCCCCGCACGCTGGTGCACCTGCACGGCGAGATCCACCAGAAGTACCGCCAGGTCACGAACGAGTGGTTCAAGCCGGCGGCGGTCCGTCACCTCCAACCCGAGATCGATGGGATCGCCGACGAGTTCGTCGACCACATGGCCGAGCTGGGCGGCACCTGCGACTACGCCGCCGACGTGGCCGTGCCGTTCACCATCCGGGTGATCATGCGCATCTTCGGCGTCCCCGAGGAGGACGAGCCGTTGATGCTGGAGCTCACCCAGGGCCTGTTCGGCGCCGCCGACCCCGAGTACCTGGGCGACTTCACCGACCCGTTGTCGCTGATCACGAACACGATCCGCAAGTTCGAGGCGTACTTCGACGACCTGACCGAGCAGCGCCGGACCGCGCCCACCAACGACGTGGCGACCGTCATCGCCAACGGCCTCGTGGACGGCAAGCCCCTGGGGGACCTCGAGCGGCTCTGGTACTTCATCATCATCGCCACGGCGGGCCACGACACCACGTCGTTCGCGTCGTCGGGCGGGATGGAGCAGCTGCTCCGCCACCCCGACCAGCTGCGGGCCCTCCGTGAGGACCCGTCGCTGCTCGGTGGCGCCACGGAGGAGATCATCAGGTTCACCAGCCCGGTGCGGAGCTTCATGCGCTGGGCGCAGGAGGACGTGGAGCTGGGCGGGTTCACCATCCCGAAGGGGGACGCGGTCCTCACGTCCTACCCGTCCGCGAACCGTGACGAGGAGGTCTTCGCCGACCCCGACTCGTTCGACATCCGCCGGGCGGACGCCGACAAGCACCTCGCGTTCGGGCTCGGCATGCACTACTGCCTGGGGTCGCAGATCGCCCGCCGGGAGGTCCGCACGCTGCTCGGCAAGGTGCTCGAGCGGGTCGACGCCATCGAGCTCGCGGGCGAGCCCGAGTGGTCGGGTGCGCACTTCGTGAGCGGCGTGAAGCACCTCCCGATCAGCTACACCCTGAAGTGATGAGCGGCACCGCGACAGCCCACCCCGACGCGCCGCACTGGTTCCGCCGAGCGCTGGCGGTCCCCTTCGAGGACGGGCAGGTGACCGTGAGCGGCACGCCCATCCACTACGTCGCGTGGGGCGAGGCCGGGCGCCGGGGGCTGGTGTTCGTGCACGGCGGCGGCGCCCACGCCCACTGGTGGACCCACGTGGCCGCCACCTTCGCGTCGGAGTTCCGCGTCGTGGCGATCGACCTCTCCGGGCACGGGGACAGCGGGCACCGGGAGGTCTACGCGCTCGAGCAGTGGACCGAGGAGGTGGTGGCGGTGGCCGCCGCCGCCGGGATCGCCGATCGGCCGGTGGTGGTGGGCCACAGCATGGGCGGCTTCGTCACGATCGCCACGGCGGCCCTCCACGGCGACCGCCTCGCCGGGGTCGTCGTGTGCGACTCGCCGGTCACCGAGCCCGACCCCGAGGTCGAGTCGTACCACCTCAAGAAGGCGTTCGGGCACCCCCGGACCTACGCCACTCCCGAGGAGGCGCTGCAGCGGTTCCGCACGGTCCCGCTGCAGGACCACTACCTCGACTACGTGATGGACCACGTGGGGCGCCGCTCGATGCGCCAGGTCGACGGCGGCTGGCAGTGGAAGTTCGACCGGCAGATCTTCGAGCAGTTCGCCGGGGGCATGCGGGGCATCGCGATGCCCTACCTCCACCAGGTGACCTGCCGGTTCGCCCTGCTGCGCTCCGAGTACGGGCTCGTCACGCCCGGCATCGGCGAGGCGATGTTCGAGGTGCTGGGGCGCGTCGCCCCCGTGATCGAGCTGCCGGAGGCCGGCCACCACGCGATGCTCGACCAGCCGCTCGTGCTCATCACGGCGCTCCGCACCCTCCTTGCGGACTGGGACCACTCCGAGCCCCACCGACCGCGCCGCGCCGACTCGGCATGATCCCCGTCGCCCCTTCACTTCTCGGCGCGTTCTGTCCCGTGTGGCGGGACGATTCGCGCCGAGAACGCGAGGGTGGGGAGCGCAGGGTCAGGCGGGTCGGTCCAGCAGCGCCACCACCTCGTCGTCGGTGACCTGGGCGAAGTCGTCGTACCAGGCGCCGACCGAGCCGAAGGCGGGCGGCGAGACGAGGCACACCACGTCGTCGGCGCACGTCGCGAGGCGCTGGACGGTGTCGCTCGGTCCCACCGGCACCGCGAGCACGAGTCGCCGGGCGCCGGCGGACCTCAGGGAGCGGAGCGCCGCCTCCGCGGTCACCCCGGTGGCGAGGCCGTCGTCGACGAGCACCACGTCGGCGCCGGTGACGTCGGGCAGCGGACGGCCGCGCCGGTAGCGGGCGACGCGCCGGTCGAGCTCCTGGCGTTCGGTGTCGACCCGGCGGGCGAGCTCGGCCGGGCCCAGGCGGAAGGCCCGCAGCGATGCCTCGTCCACGACCTGCCCTCCACCCTCGGCCACTGCGCCGATGCCCAGCTCCGGTTGGCCGGGTGCGCCGATCTTGCGTGCCACGAGCACGTCCAGCGGTGCACCCAGCGCCTGCGCCACCGCAGCGGCGACGGGCACGCCACCGCGGGGGAGCGCCAGGACCAGCGGTCGTGCCAGCCGCAGCTCGGCGACGGACGACGCGAGCCGACGGCCCGCGTCGTTCCGATCGCGGAACCGGTCGACCTCAGGCCGTCGTCATCCAGGGCTGGCGGATGTCGAGGTACTGGTCGACCCGCATGACCTCCTGGAACTCCTGGAACATGTCGGCGGCGTCGCCGTCGGGCATCTGCTGCTCCATCCGGCGGGCCTCCTCCTCGGAGGTGAAGTACGCGACCTCGCAGAACTCGTCGCCGTCGAAGTACGCGGTGATCGAACCCAGCAGGTCCGGCCGGGCTGTCGCAAGGAACTGGTCGGACTCACGCTCCATCCGCTCCGCTCGCTCCCGGTCGGCGACGTGACCCTCCATCACCTGCACGAACCGGGCGGACGACATGTCGCCGTGGTCCATGACCATCACGTGCTCGGTGTCGTGGAACCGGACCGGCCCGTCGAAGCACTTGGCCGTCTCCTCCCACCAGGCGCTCTGCTCCGGTCGGTCGCTGTTCGCCTGGGCGGCGTCGGTGCTCTCGAACCGGGCGATCAGGATGCAGGAGCCATCGTCGGTGCATCCGCCGGTCGAGCCGAGGTAGCCGATGGCACCGGGCATGAGCTCCCGTTCCCACACCTCGAGGCGGCGGTGCACAGCCTCCGGGTCGCTGGTCCTGCCTTCGATGACCTGGATGAACATGCCGGACCTCCTCATGGACGCGACACGGACCTACCCCGAACCTGCGCCCATCGGGTGCGAGCGTCAAGCGGGAACCGCGGGAGCTGCTGAACTGGTGGGCGTGAGCTCCCGACTGCTCGGAGAGGTGGTCCAGCGGTTGGACCTGGCGGGCGACCGCTTCGCTCGCGCGACGCGGCGCCGCCCCCGTGCACACCGTGCGATGTACGCCCTGTCCGGTCTCGGCGACGACGGTCGCGTCTGGATCGCCGCGTCGTTGGTGGAGGCGTGGCGGTCCGAGGACGCCAGGCGATCGTTCGCCCACTCGATGGTCTGCCTCGGCGTCGAGTCGGCGCTCGTGAACGGTCCGATGAAGCTGTTGATCCGCCGCCCCCGCCCGTTGGGTCTCGACGAGCACACCCACCACCTGCGCCTGCCGAGCGACTCGAGCTTCCCGAGCGGGCACTCGGCCTCGGCGGCGACCATGGCGATGGTCCTCGGGCGGGACAGCCCCCTGGCGCCGCTGTGGTGGGCGTTGGCCGTCGGCATCACGGTGAGCAGGGTCCACGTCGGGGTGCACCACGCGACGGACGTGCTGGGAGGCTTCGCGGTCGGGATCGCCCTCGGCGCCGCAGGCCGGGCCCTGCGACCCGGGCGCTCGGGCGCCGCAGGGCACGCCGCCGGCGCGCCGACGCGCCGGGGCCCGCTGTCGGCCATCATCGCGGGATGACCTCCGACGTGCCCGGCATACCGCTCGACGGCGGGACGACCATCCCCCAACTCGGCTTCGGCGTCTTCAAGGTGGACCCGGCCGAGGCCGTCGAGGCGGTCGCGACCGCCCTGAGGGTGGGGTACCGGCACATCGACACCGCGGCGATCTACGGGAACGAGGCAGAGGTCGGCGCCGCCATCCGTGAGTCCGGGCTGTCGAGGGACGAGGTGTTCGTCACCACGAAGGTCTGGAACGACCGGCAGGGCTACGACACCACGCTCGCCGCCTGCGACGAGAGCCTGTCGAAGCTGCGCCTCGACCACGTGGACCTCTACCTCATCCACTGGCCGGCGCCCGCGCTGGACCGCTACGTCGAGACGTGGCGGGCGCTGGTCGACCTGCAGCGTGACGGTCGGGCGACGTCGATCGGGGTCTCCAACTTCCGGATCCCGGACCTGGAGCGCCTGCTGTCCGAGAGCGACGTGGTCCCGGCGCTCAACCAGATCGAGCTCCACCCCACCTTCGCCCAGCCCGAGCTCAGGGAGTTCCACGCCCGGCACGGGATCGTGACCGAGGCCTGGGCGCCGCTGTCGAGGGGTGCCGTCCTCGATCACCCGATCGTCACGGGTCTGGCGTCGAGGTACGGGGCGACGCCGGCACAGGTCGTGCTGCGGTGGCACCTCCAGCTCGGCAACGTCGTGATCCCGAAGTCCGTCACCCCGTCACGGATCGCCGAGAACTTCGACGTGTGGGGCTTCACGCTCGACGACGAGGCGATGGCGGCCATCGACTCGCTCGACACGGGCGTCCGGACGGGCGGCGACCCGGATCAGGTCAACTGACGCGTCGGGCGGCGCGTCGCTCGGCGACGTAGTGGGTGACCACGCGCTCGCGTCGCCCGGGGTCGTGGTCCAGGCTGCAGGTGGCACATCGGTACGCCGGGTCCACCTCGTCGAGGAGGCAGCAGGTCCGGCGGAGCGCGCACGTCAGCTCGCCGCCGAGGCCGTCGTCGACGGTGAGCAGTTCGATCGTGCGGGTGAGCTCCGGTCGATGGGCGAGGAAGCGCCGTCGCTCCTCGTCGGCACCGTCGTGGGAGTGGCCGACGGTGGTGAACCCGTTGGCGATGCCCAGGGCGACGTTTCCCCAGAGGTGACGCCGTCCGGTCCGGACGACCTCCTGCATCGAGTCGACGACCGTGGGGATCGTCCCGTCGAGGATCGTCGTGAGGAGCGCCGTTCGCAGGTCGTGCTCGGGGAGCGCGGCGACGTCGGATCGCGCGGTCGCCGGGTCGCCGGGAAGGGTCCGGAGGCCGGCGTGGCGGAGGGCGAGGCGCGTCGCGTCGGCGGTGCACGCCAGCTCGAGGTTGTCGAGCGACAGGTCGAGCACCCGCCGGGAGCGGCCCCAGAGGTCGACGGCCACGGTGGTCACCAGCCCGGTGATCTCGCGGACCAGCAGGCTCGCCGCCACGATCGGGGCCGCCCCCGACCAGCGGGGGATCTGTCGGTCGACCAGCTCCGCCAGCCGGCCGGGGACCAGGGCGGTCGTCAGCGGCTCCCAGTCGAGCCCGCCACCCGACCTCCCGTCACCCAACGGCTCCGGGTGCACCAACCCCATCAGGCCCGCCGACGCCTCGCGGAGCACCCGCTCGGGTGTGTCGGGCTCCGCCTCCGGCGGTACGCGAGGCGTCGTCACGCGAGGTCGGGGAAGACCTTGGCGACCTTCGACCACACGTAGTCGCCGTAGGCGCCGTCGAACAGGTGCGGGTCGGCGTGGTCCCAGCGGTTCGGATCCGCCCCTGGGCCGTCGCCGAGGCGCTCGACCTTCGTGTCCCAGCCCGGGTCGAAGAAGTAGGGCATCGAGATGCGGTCGGCGTCGCGTGGGGAGCGAACACGATGTGGCGTCGACCGGTACACCCCGCCCGTCGCCTTCTCGAGCATGTCGCCGATGTTGCACACGAGGGCTCCCGGCACGGGCGGGACGTCGATCCAGCCGTCACGGCGGTGGACCTGGAGGCCGCCGACCTCGTCCTGGTGGAGGATCGTGAGCAGCCCGTAGTCGGTGTGCTCGGCGACGCCCCACGAGGCCGCGCCGGGTGGGTAGTGGAAGATCCTGAAGAGGGGTAGCGGGTCCCCGACGAGGGATGACAGGCGGCCACCGGCCCCGAGGCCCAGGTCGAGCCCCGCCACGAGCAGGGTGCCCAGCGCCGCCATCGCGTCGAGGTGCGCCAGCACGGCGTCGCGGAGCCCCTCCGGCCGCTCCGGGAAGAGGTTCGGGCCGTGCATCGGGCGGTCCTCGACGGGCAGCTCGGCGCCGAAGTAGATGCCCTCCTTGCCGTCGGGGACACCCGAGGTGAGCTCGCCGCCCAGCGGGAACCAGCCTCGCCAGGCACGGCCGCCGAGTGGCATGGCGATGGTGGCCTTCTCCGGGTCGGGCAGCGCGAAGAACGCTCGGGCCAGCGCCTCCAAGCGTGCGAGCGCGCCGAGATCCACCCCGTGGCCGGTCACCATGAAGAAGCCGTGGTCCCTGCACGCGGCGTCGAGCTGGCGGGCGACGTCCTCCCGACCCTCGTGACCCGCGCGTGCGAGCGCTCCGACGTCGATCACCGGCAGCACGCTGGCGTCGGTGCTCACACGGCCCCCGGTCGGACGGCGCCACGGAGCAGGTGCGCCACCACGTCGCTCGCCTCCTCCGGGCTCAGGCCCCGCCGGCGGAGGTGGTCCCAGGTGGCGACGCAGCACGCAGCGTCCACTGCGGCGCACGCCGCCGACCGCCGCTCGTCCGGGAGTGCGGCGAGCTCGGGGGCGAAGGCACGCTGCACCAGCGTCGCCAGGAGCTCGTCCGCCTCGACCAGGAGCCCGGCGATCCGCTCCGAGCCCGGCTCGAGCAGCAGCGCAGCGCGGCGGACCGGGCGGATCTGCTCGAGGACGCGGGATCGGTGCTCGGCGATCTCGCGCACGCGTTCGTCGAGGGGACGGGTCGGATCGATGTCGAAAAGCAGCGGGAGGAGCTTCTCGGTCTGCCGCTCGGACGCGGCGAGGGCGAGTGCGTCGAGGTCGCGGAAGTGCTGGAACACCGTTCTGAGGCCGACGCCCGCGCGCTCGGCCACCTGCCGGGCCGTGGGGGAGACGGTGCCCTCGCCCGCCAGCGCGAGCCATGCGTCGACGATCGCGTAGCGGGTCCGCTGGCTCCGCGCGCCGCGCCCGTCGATCGGCGCCGTCTGCGCGTCCATGGCCACGATCGTACGAGGCGGCCGCATCCACGGCACCTGCCGCAGGCTCGGGCGTGGTGGCCGACCGACGCTCGGCGTCGTCCACCTGATCGGGACGGCGTGATGCCCTACCCTTTGTCCGGTGCGCAGGGATGTCCCGGGGAAGCATGGCTGACGACACGAACACACTGACGATCGAGTTCTGCGGGGAGGAGTGGGAGCTCGGTCCCGACCAGTCCCTCAGCTTCGGTCGCCGCGGCGACCTCCTGATCGACGACAACCCCTACCTCCATCGCGTCGTGGGCCGGTTCGTGTTCCGGCAGGGGCTCTGGTGGTTGCAGAACCAGGGCTCCAAGATCTCCGTCGAGATGCGCGACCTGAACACGAGCACCCGGTTGCAGGTCGCTCCCGGTCAGCAGGCCGCGCTCGTGTACCGCTCGTTCGCCGTCTGCTTCTCCGCCGGCCCCACCCAGTACGAGCTGCGGGGCGACCGTGCCGGCGCACCCCTGACCGACGAGGAGCCGTTCGAGACGGTCGGCACCGCCACGATCGACTTCGGCGTGGTGCCCCTGTCGGCGGAGCAGCACCTGCTGCTCGTGGCGCTGTGCGAGATGAAGCTGATGTCGGGCTCTGAGCAGATCCCGACGAACCAGGCGCTCGCCGCCCGCCTCGGCTGGACCATCACGAAGTTCAACCGCAAGCTCGACCACCTGTGCGCCAAGCTCGCCCGCGAGGGGGTGCGTGGCGTGCGGGGCGGACCGGACGGCCTGGCCACCGACCGGCGCCAGGCGCTGATCGAGCACGCGCTCTCGGTGGGCCTCGTCGCCCACGACGACCTCGGCCTCCTGTCGCGCCAGGCCAGCTGACCGCCGCTTCCTCAAGAATCCGGCGAGCCGGACCGATCTCCATCGTGTCGCGGCGGGGAAGCGACCGGGACCGGACCGAACAGCGCCGGTGCCGTCGTCGCCGGACCTCTGGGCTCCGGCCGGTCACGCTGCGGGGTGACGTCGCTCGTCGACGCACCCCGCAGGCGTCCGGCGATCAGCTCGCCTCGGGCACCGTCAGGCCGGCGAGGTCCACGTCGGGCGGTGTCGCCGTGGCCGGCTCGACCGGGATCCGGCGGACGTCGGCCATGGACCGCTGCGCCGGGGGCTCGGGCACCTCGCCGGTCTGCGGCGGAGGGGTCGGCGGCACCAGGTCACCGAGGCCGCCCTGCGACTCGGGGGCGCACGCGAACCGCGCCTCGATGTCCGGCGGCGACGACGTGGCGAAGGTGTTGCCGCCGAAGCAGTTGCCTCGGGGCGCCGCAGCCCGGGTGGCCATGGCGAGGTCGGTGCCGTTCCGGGTGAGGACGTTGCCCCGGACGACGTTGCCGTCGGCGAGGTAGGACTCCTGATCGGCGATCACCACGCCGGCGACGACGTGACCCTCGATGCGGTTGCGCTCGACGATGTTGGCCGTGCCGCCGCCGATCGCGACGCCCACGCCGAAGGTGTCGCCGGGGTTCGGGGCGGCGGCCTCGCTGTTGTCCACGATGAGGTTCCCCACGATGGACGTGTCGTGCTGGGGCGCCAGCTGCTCGCGGTCGGACGAGTTCGGCCGCAGCCCGACTCGGTTGCTCCGCCAGACGCTCTGCACGACGAGCAGGTTCCCGCCGGCGTTCGTCCCCTTGTACCCCGCGCCGTTGTGGGACGAGGTGACGCGGCGGACGACGGCATCGCACGGGCGGCACTGGTCGATGGCGATGCCCGCTTCCGCGTGCCCCGACGCCCAGACGTCCTCGATCAGGCCGCCGCGTGCGTTGAACGCGGCCACGCCGTGGCGGCCGTTGGCGTGCGTAGTGACGTGGGAGGCCCGATAGCCGGTGAGCGTCCGGCCCTCGTCGTCGCCCGTGAAGAGGACGCCGTTCGAGCCGTACGAGCGGGCGGTGAGGTTCTCGACGGCCACCCCGCCGGCGAGGACCGTCACGCCGTTCTCGAGTGACCCTTGGCCGTCGAGCACGACGGTGTTCCGCTCCTCGCCCCGCAGCGTGACGCCAGCGGTCCTCACGATCACGGCCTCGTGGTACGTGCCCGGCGCCACGAGGACGAGGTCACCGGGCTCGGCGCGGTCGATGCCGGCCTGGATCGTCGGGGCATCCGCAGGGACCGCGATGACGACCGGTTCGTGTGCGGGTTCGCCGGTCCCGGTCGAGGCG
>JAEZFI010000122.1 GCA_023437745.1 Actinomycetes bacterium | reverse complement strand
GGATGAACTGCGTCGCCTTCTGGGCCTCCTCGCTGAAGAGGACGCCCCGGGCGTTCGCCAGGATGCCGATCGGGTAGCCGTGCAGCTCGGCCCAACCCGTCACGAGCGACGACCCGTAGCGGGGCTTGAACTCGTCGAAGTCCGACCCGTCGACGATGCGGGCGATGACCTCACGGGGGTCGAAGGGCACCTTGAGGTCGGGCGGCACGATGCCCACCAGCTCCTCGGGGTCGTAGAGGGGCTCGATGACCTCGGCCCGCGGCGCGGGTCCCTGCTTCTTCCAGTTCAGGCGCCGGATGATGGAGCGGCCGATGCGGATGGCGTCCTGCTCGTCCTCGGCGAAGTGGTCGGCGAGGCCCGACACCCGGGCGTGCATGTCGGCGCCCCCGAGCGACTCGTCGTCGGACTCCTCACCGGTCGCCATCTTCACGAGCGGCGGGCCACCGAGGAAGACCTTCGACCGCTCCTTGATCATCACCACGTGGTCGGACATGCCCGGGATGTAGGCGCCACCGGCGGTGGAGTTGCCGAACACCAGCGAGACCGTGGGGATCCCTGCGGCGGAGGCCCGGGTGAGGTCACGGAACATCCGCCCGCCGGGGATGAAGACCTCCTTCTGGGTGGGAAGGTCGGCGCCGCCCGACTCGATGAGCGACACGAGCGGCAGGCGGTTCTGCTCGCAGATCTCGTTGATGCGGAAGCTCTTCTTGAGGGACCACGGGTTGCTGGCGCCACCACGGGAGGTCGGGTCGCTGGCGACGATCGCGCACTCCACGCCCTCGATCACCCCGATCCCGGTGACCACGTTGCCGCCGACCGGGAAGTCGCTGCCCCACGCGGCAAGCGTGCAGAGCTCCAGGAACGGCGAGTCCTCGTCGATCAGCAGCTCGATCCGCTCGCGGGCCAGCAGCTTGCCCCGCTGGCGGTGGCGCTCGACCGAGCTGGGCCCGCCGCCACCGATCGCCGTGGCGTGCTGGGCCTCGACGTCGGCGAGCTTGGCGAGGAGGGTGTCGCGGGCCTCGACGAACTCGGGCGAGCTCGGGTCGAGCGTGGAGCGGATCGTCGTCACGGGGTCCTCCCGTCGAGGAGCGGGGTCGGGATCGGCAGGTGGCGGGAGCGCAGCCACTCGCCCAGCCCCTTCGCCTGCGGGTCGAAGCGTGCGTTGTAGGCGACTCCCTGGCCGAGGATGCCCTCGATCACGAAGTTGAGGGCTCGCAGATGGGGGAAGACGTGGCGGGTGACGGTGAGCCCGGCGGCCTCGGGGAGCATGCGCTGCACCTCCGCGACGGTGACGGCGTGGGCCAGCCATCGCCACTCCTCGTCGGTGCGCACCCACACGCCCACGTTGGCGTTGCCGCCCTTGTCGCCGCTGCGGGCCGCCGCGACGACGCCGAGCGGGGCGTTCCGGGTCTCGGTGGCGGCCAGCGGTTCGGGCAGGTCGGCCTCCGGGGCGTCGGCGAGCGCCAGCGTCTCGGTCGTGGGCGGGATCGCCACCCGGGATCCGTCGGGGAGCACCGCGGTGTGCGGCACCTCCGCGGCGTCCACGTAGCCAGGCGTGAAGATGCCGTACGGCGAGCCGGCACCGGGCATCGACGTCAGCGTGAAGCCGGGGTAGCTCGCCAACGCCAGCTCGACAGCGGCGCCCGAGAAGGCACGCCCCACCTTGTTGGGGTCGGCGTCGCGCACGACGCAGGTGAGGATGGCGCTGGCCTGCTGCTCGGTCTCGGCATCGGGTCGGTCGAGGCGGGCGAGCGTCCAGGTGACCTCGGACGGTCGCTCGGACAGCGCGGCCTCCAGCTGACGGCGGGCGAGGTCCGCCTTGGCCTCGATGTCGAGCCCGGTGAGGACGAAGGACATCTCGTTGCGGTGGCCGCCGAGGGTGTTGAGCGAGACCTTGAGCTGCGGTGGAGGCGGCTCGCCCTTCACGCCGGCGATGCGCACGCGGTCGGCGCCCTCCTGGGTGAGCTCGATCGTGTCCAGGCGCGTGGTCACGTCGGGTCCGGCGTAGCGGGCGCCGCCGATCTCGTACATGAGCTGTGCCGTGACCGTGCCGACGGAGACGGCGCCGCCGGTGTCGTCATGCTTGGTGATGACACTCGAGCCATCGCGCCGGATCTCGGCGATCGGGAAGCCGGGCTTCGTGAGGTCGGCGATCTCGGTGAACCACGAGTAGTTGCCGCCGGTGGCCTGGGTGCCGCACTCGATGACGTGGCCGGCGGCGACGGCACCGGCCAGCCGGTCCCAGTCGTTGCGGCTCCACCCGAAGTGGGCGGCCGCCGGGGCGACGATCACGGAGGCGTCGGTGACACGGCCCGTGACGACGACGTCGGCGCCGGCGTCCAGGCACTCGACGATGCCCCACGCGCCGAGGTACGCGTTCGCGGTGAGGGGATGGCCGAGGCCCAGCTCCTCGGCGCGCCCGGTGAGGTCGTCGCCCTCGACGTGGGCGACGGCTGCCGAGACCCCGAGCCGATCCGCCAGCTCGCGGAGGCGATCGGCCAGCCCGGCCGGGTTCAGCCCGCCGGCGTTGACCACCACCTGCACGCCGAGGTCGAGGGCGAGGCCGAGGGTGTCCTCCATCTGACGCAGGAAGGTCTTGGCGTACCCGGCGGCGGGGTCCTTCATGAGGTCCCGGCCGAGGATGAGCATGGTCAGCTCGGCGAGGTAGTCCCCCGTGAGCACGTCGAGTGGGCCGCCCTCGAGCATCTCCCGCACGGCGGAGATCCGGTCGCCGTAGAACCCCGACGCGTTGCCGATCCGGATGACCTCGGGGTCCCGCGACAGGTTCGCCATCGGGCTCACATTTCCACGGCGCGCTGAAACAAGCAAGCGCGATTGTTTCGCCTCCGGCTGCGTGACCCGGCCTGAGATGGGTCAGCTGGGCTGGATCAGCCCGTAGCCCTTCTGGCAGTGCGGGCCGCCCCAGTGCTCGACGATCTTCCCGTCGCGCAGCCGCAGGATGGCAGTGCCGTTGATCTCGACCGGCTGACCCGAGGGCGGGACGTCGAAGAACGGCGCGCCGGTGTGGGTGCCGGTGATCGTCCAGTTCGAGACGACGAGGTCGTCCTTCTCGATGAGCAGGTCGACGCGGAAGTCCATGTCGGGGAACGCAGCGCGGGCCTCGTTCCAGTACTCGACCTCGTGACCGCGGATGTCGGTGTCGACCGCGTCCGGGTTGACCCGTCCGGTCACGTGGCTCATGAAGTCGTCCGAGAAGAAGTCGTAGACGGCCTTCGCGTCGCCCTCCGCCATCCGGTCGCTGTACTCCCCGAGGAGCTTCAGGTTCTCCGACACCTCACCCATGGCCGTCCCCTCCGACGTCGTCGTGGGGGCGACCCTAATCGGGGCAGGTCGTGGTCAGTCGAAGAACCAGCACGACATCGGCGTGTTCATCACCGGGCCCCGGAAGATCGTGCGGGCCGGCTCGTCGCCCGCCGCGCCGGCGGCGACCATGAGCGGGAGGAGGTGCTCCTCGCGACCGTGGGCGATGCGCGCGGCGGGGGCCTGCTCCCATCGGGCCAGCGCACGCCAGCGCTCGTCGGCGGGCGAGAGCACGATCTCGTTGAGCCACCCGTCGAACGAGCCGGCCTGGGGCGACCCGAAGTGGGCGAAGTTGTGGAAGCTCGACCCGCTCCCGACGATGAACACGCCTTCGTCGCGCAGCGGCGCGAGGGCGCGGCCCAGCTCGAGGTGCGCCGTCGGGTCGAGGTTCCGGTTCAACGACATCGCCACCACGGGCACGTCGGCGTCCGGGTACATCACCTTCAGCGGGATGAAGACGCCGTGGTCCCACCCGTGGTCGGGGTCGAGGCGGCTGGCGATGCCGGCGGCGCCGAGCAGCTCGCCGACCCGCTCGGCCAGCGCGGGGTCGCCGGGTGCCGGGTACGTCAGCTCGTAGGTGTGCGGCGGGAAGCCGCCGTAGTCGTAGATGAGGCCCGGGCGGGCGCCGCTGGCGACGCGGATCTCCGGCGCCTCCCAGTGCGCGGTGGCCAGGAGGATGGCCCGCGGCGGTTCCGGGAGGCTCGGCCCGATGCTCTCGAGCGCTGTGCGCAGCGCGTCCCAGGCATCCGGCGGATCCCAGTCCATGAAGAAGCACGGCCCGCCGCCGTGGGTGATGTAGGCGGTGGGCATCCGGGTCGTCGTCGACATGGCGGGCTCCTCGAGCTCGACAGCTTGGTTGAACGTTCAACCAAGCTAGCGAGCGCCGCTCGGAAGCGTCGCGGGGCGACTCAGAGGTCGGGGATGGTGAAGTCCCGGTTGGGCGAGGCCGGGGGTGCGGTCATCGCGGAGCCGGCGGGCGGCCGCCACCCGCTGGCCTTCAGGTCCTCGACGACGTGGGTCATGTTGAGGAGGTCCTCCTCGTAGCAGAACTTCCCGCCGCCGGCGTAGATCAGCGTCGAGTAGCCGGACTGCTCGAAGGTCCGTCCGTTCGCCGTGGGGATCACCTGCCGCCACTTGATGACCACGGTGTCGCCGTCGATCACGTAGAAGTCGGTCGGGTACTGCCAGTCGAGGCCCGCCATGGCGTCGCCCAGCAGCTCGGCGCGGACTGCGTCGAGGCCCTCCACCCGTCCCCATGCGGGGTCGACGTACACGACGTCGTCGGTGAACAGCTCGGCGAGGTCGCTCCACGGGCGACCGTCCGCCACGATCCGATCGCGTACCTCGACGTACCGCCGCACGGCGGCCTCGACCTCGTCCCGCGGGTGGCTCATGTCGTGCTCCTTCTCGAGGTTCGATGGCGGGCGGAGCGTATCGACACACCGCTCACCCTGTGCCCGTTGTGCTTGCGTTCACCCCGGGTGGTCCGCGGGTGTGGACCTGGTTGCCGTGTGGGGTGGTCCACGTGAACGTCTGGTCGGGGTTCGCGACGAGCGACCAGCCCCGCCGGTGCGTCACCCGGTGATGCCGCCTGCAAAGAGCGATCAAATTGATCATGTCGGTCGGGCCGGGCCACGGGTCGACGTGGTGCACGTCGCACTGCGCCAACGGCACCGAACACCCCGGGAACGCACAACACCCCTGTTGACGGACCAACAGCGCGCGTCGCTGATCCCGGTTCGCGTACCGATGCGAATGCCCGAGATCCAACGGCACACCGAGGTCGTCGACGATCAACGCGGCGAAGCTGGCGTTGCACCCCAAGAACTCCATGACGTCGTCGGAGAGCTTCGCCCCGAACGACGTCTCACCCCACCGATACCGGCCACCATGCGCCGCCTTCACCACCACGGTGACGTCCGCGGCGGGGTTCACGGCGCTGCCCTTGCGGTGCGCCGAATGCCCCCACCCCAACAGCTCCGCCAACGCCATGGCCAACAGCTCCGAGCGGGCCGGAACCTCGATCTCGGGATGGGCGCTGTGGTCTGCGGTGGCACGGCGGAACAACTCGTCGGCCCGCTCGTTCAACACCGCCTCCAACTGGGCGCCGTCCAACTGATCGAACTTCCCGTCCAGGTACAGCTTCGAGTCCAGCCCCCACCCCACCGACAACCTGCTCGGCGCCTCCTCGGGGCCGGGATGATGCCCGCCCTCCGCGTCCACCCGGTCCAACACCGCAGCGACGTCCCGCTTCCACCCCTCGAACCCACCCCCCGCCAACCGGAGCGTCAACAAGGCACCCTCGATCTCGCGGACCTGATCGGCCACCCGGCCATGCGCGGCCCGGTGCATCACCCGGGCGTGGTCGAACCCGACCTCCCCCGCCGACAACAACGCGTCCGTCTCCGGCAACGTCGTCGCCAGGCGCACCCCCACCCGCACCCGCTCGTTCGCGACCGCAACCGGCAGATCGCTGTCATGAGCCAGCCACCGGGACGTCGTCATCCCGAACCGCTCATCACACACCCTGGTGGC
>JAEZFI010000199.1 GCA_023437745.1 Actinomycetes bacterium | reverse complement strand
CGCCAGCCACGAGACCGACCGGGCGAAGGCCGTCGCCCGCCGCGAGGTCGCGATGGGCGGGGGCGTCGTGCTGCCCGCCGAGGATCGGGCGCCGGACGCACCAGGGCCGTCGCCGGAGGCCCCCGTTGCTCCATGACGCGCTCCTGATCGCCGGGAAGGACCTCCGGCTGGAGGCCCGCTCCAAGGTCGCCACCTCGCAGGTCCTGCCGTTCGTGCTGGCCGTCGTCCTGATCTTCGGGTTCGCGCTCGACGCCGAGTCACGCACCCTCCAGCGGGTCGCGTCCGGGCTCTTCTGGACCACCGTGCTGTTCGCTGCGGTCCTGATGGTGCAGCGGACCTTCGCGATCGAGCGGGCCGACGGTGTGACAGATGCCCTACGCATGTCCGGCTTGGCGCCCGGTGGCATCTTCCTGGGCAAGACCGCGGCGCTCTTCGTCCAGGTCCTGGCGGTGGAGATCGTCCTCGGGCTGGCGATCGTCATCTTCTACGACGTGACCCCCACGGGGGTCGCTCTCCTGTGCGTCACAGCGATCCTGGGGGCTCTGGCGATCTCAGCGGCGGGTGCGCTGTACGGCCCGCTGGTCTCCGGCGCCCGCCATCGGGACACGCTCCTGCCCCTGCTGCTGCTGCCCGTGCTGGCGCCGGTGCTGCTCGGCGGGGCCCGCGCGTTCGAGATCGCGCTGGGCCACGGAGTTGGTAGCGGCTGGCAATGGGCTGCGATGCTTGGCATCGTTTCCGGGGTGTACCTCGCACTCGGCATCGCCGTGTGGGGCCCCCTCCTGGAGGATGCGTGATGACCCCCGAATCGCCGGCGACAGCGAGCGCGCCCATGTCGACCTCGTCGCGCGGCACCCGCCTCCTCGGCATCGCCTCGATCGTGGGACTCGTCGCGGTCGGCCTCTTCTCCTTCGTCTTCTCGAAGCCCGACGTCGAGCTGGGTGAGTCCATCCGCATCATGTACGTGCACGTCCCGACGATCACCGCCGCGTACTGCCTGATGCTCGCCAGCGCGGCGTTCAGCGTGTTCGCCATCTGGAAGCGCTCGCAGTTCGCCGACCTCGCCGCGCACGCCTCGGCCGAGGTCGCGACGCTGCTGCTCGGGGTCACCCTCGTCGTCGGTGCCATCTGGGGTCGGATGACCTGGGGCGTGTTCTGGACCTGGGACGCCCGGCTGACCTCGACCGCCGTGCTGTTCCTGATCTACGTGGGCTACTTGGCCGTGCGGTCCCTCCCGGCCTCACCGCGCACCCGAGCCGTCCGCAGCGGTGTGGTCAACCTGATCGCCGCCGCCATGATCCCGGTCGTGCGGGAGTCGGTGAACTGGTGGGCGTCGCTGCACCAGAGCAAGACGGCGCTCGGCACCGCCGACCCCAGCATCGCCGGCCTGCAGTACTTCACGCTGATGCTGTCGATGGTCGTGTTCGCCGTCGTCGGCGCCTGGCTCACGATGCACCGGTTCCGCGTCGCCTGGCTCGAGGACCAGTTGCTGGACGTCGGCCTCGACGCCGCGATCGAGCAGCGCCGCAGCGAGGCGATCCGGCCGACGGGGGCACCCTCGTGAGCGCCGCCGTGCTCGCCGAGATCACCACCGACACGTGGTGGCTGATCGTCCTCGCCTGGGTCGTGTCCTTCGTCGCGATCGGGGGGTACGCCCTGTCCGTCGTGCGCCGCGGTCGCCGGCTCTCCCAGCAGGTCCCCGAGAGCTCCCGGCGGTGGATGTGACCGCCGCCGACTCCGCGCCGGGCCTCGACCTCACGCCGCGCGACGACGGCACCCCGCTCGCACCCCGCCGGCGCAGGTCGTGGAAGGCCGCGGTCCTCCTCGTCGTCGTGCTGGGCGCGCTCGGCGTGGTGCTGTTCCAGGGGCTCAGCAACGCGACGACGTACTTCTACAACGTCGACGCCGCCGTGGCGAAGCGTGCTGACATCGGGGTCAAGCGGATCCGCGTCCAGGGCAACGTCGTGGAGGGCACCGTCGTGCGCGACGCCGGTGGCGTCACCTTCGACCTCCGGTTCCACGACGTGACCGTCCCGGTGGAGCACAGCGGCGAACCGCCCGAGTTGTTCGGCCCGAAGATCCCCGTCGTCCTCGAAGGCGCGTTCACCTCCGCCGACGGGGCCCCGCGGTTCCGCTCCGACCGGATCCTCATCCGCCACGACAACGAGTACGACGAGAAGAACGAGGACCGCCTGGTCGAGGCCGAGAAGGACGCCGAGCGGCCGGCGACGCCGTGAACGTCGCGATCGGCAATGCCGGCGTGGCGTTGGGGCTGGTGGCCGCGCTGCTCGGCCTCGTCAGCCAGGCCGTCGGCCTGGCCCGGCACCGCAGCGACCTCCTGCGCCAGAGCCGGGGGTTCGCCTTCCTCCTGCTGGCCGGGGCGGTGGTGGCCACCTTCGCCATGCAGCGGGCGCTCCTCACCAACGACTTCACCGTCGAGTACCTGGTCAACCACCACTCGAAGCTGACGCCGTTCCCGTTCAACGTGGCCACGATGTGGTCGTCGCTCGAGGGGTCGATCCTCCTGTGGGGCCTCGTGCTCGCCGGCTACACGATGGCCGTCGCCCACCGCTTCCGGGCTCGCATCGACGACCGCATGGTGGCCTGGGCGCTCCTCGTGATGTTCGCCGTGGCCATCTTCTTCTTCGGTCTGATGCTCACCGCCGCACGCCCGTTCGTGGGCGTCGACGTGCCGGCCGGGTTCACCGACGGTCCCGGGCCCAACGTCCTGTTGCAGAACCACATCCTCATGGCGTTCCACCCGCCGATGCTCTACCTCGGCTACGTCGGGTTCACCGTCCCGTTCGCCTTCGCGGTCGCAGCGCTCGTCACCGGCCGGGTCGGCGAGGGGTGGCTGCTCGAGACCCGCCGCTGGACGCTGTTCTCGTGGGGCTTCCTCACCGCCGGCATCGTCCTCGGCGCCTGGTGGAGCTACGAGGTCCTCGGCTGGGGTGGGTACTGGGCGTGGGACCCCGTCGAGGTGGCCTCGTTCATGCCGTGGCTGGCGGGGACCGCGTACGTCCACTCGGTGATGGTGCAGGAGCGGCGCGGCATGCTGCGCGTCTGGAACCTCACGCTGCTCTGCTCGACCTTCGCGCTCACGATCCTGGGCACCTTCCTCACTCGGTCGGGGGTCATCGACTCGGTGCACGCCTTCTCGAACTCCGAGGTCGGGCCGCTGCTCCTCGGGTTCTTCGGGCTGATCGTCCTGGTGTCGATCGGCCTGATCGGGTGGCGGGGGGACCGGCTGCGCTCGCCGGGTCAGATCGACTCGCCCGTCAGCCGTGAGGGGGCCTTCCTCCTCAACAACGTGGTGTTCGCCGCGTTCTGCTTCGTGTGCCTCCTGGGCGTCACCTTCCCGCTGATCGTCGAAGCGGTGAACAACGACCGCATCTCGGTCGGCGCGCCGTTCTTCGACACGATGAGCACACCGATCGGTCTGCTCCTGCTCCTGCTGATGGGCGTCGCTCCCGTCCTGCCGTGGCGCATCACGACGGGGGAGACGCTCCGCCAGCGCCTCTGGTGGCCGGCCTGGACGGGGGTCGCCACGGTGTGGGCGTCGGTGCTCCTCGGTGCCCGGGGCTGGGCGCCGCTGCTCGCCTTCGGCCTCGGCGGGTTCGCCGCGGCGTCGGCCATCCGCCAGCTCGTGCTCGCCACCCGCCGCCAGGGCCTCCGCGGCCTGCTCGGCCGGACGAACGGCGGCATGGTCGTGCACCTCGGGACGATCGTGCTGGCCGTGGCGTTCGCCGCCTCGCAGAGCTTCCTCCACGAGGGCGAGTTCTCGATGGACATCGGCGACACCGCCCGCGTCGCAGGCCACGAGGTCACCTACGAGGGCACCTACGTGCGGAACGAGGCGAACCGCCAGTCCGTGCGGGCGAAGGTCCGGATCGACGGGGGCGACGTGTTCGAACCGTCGATCAACCGCTACACCCGGACGGGGCAGACCGTGCCGACGCCGTCGGTCGACGTGGGCATCGTCCGGGACGTGTACCTCTCCCTGCAACGCCAGCCCACCGAGGACGACCCGTCGATCGGCCTCCGTGTCATCGTGCAGCCGCTGATCATCTGGCTGTGGATCGGCGGCGGGATCATGGTCGCCGGGACGGCCATGGCGGCCTTCCCGGGTCGTCGCCGCCGCCCCACCGACCCCGTGTCCGCGCCCCTCGACCTCGGTGCCGCTGACGCCGGGCCCGAGCACGACACGGCCGCCGCAGGCGTCGGTGCGCCCGGACCCGGGTCGAGCAGCGACCGGCCGGTCGACGACGACCACCAGCCCGAGCCGGTCGCGACGTGACGGCGTCCGAGCAGGAGCCTCGCACCACGGCGTCCGCTGCGCCCGCGGGCACGTCGGCCATGGCGACGCCGACGGCGGAGCGGCGGCGTCCGGTCGCCCCGGTGATCGCCGGGATCGTCGGCGTCGTCGTGGTGCTGCTCGTGGTGCTGCTCGCGACCAGCCCGTCCGACAGCGGCCGCCCGGTGGGCAGCGGGCTGATCGGCAAGCCCGCACCCGAGCTGGTCGCCACCGACACCCAGGGGCGCACGGTCGACGTCGCCGACTACCGGGGTCGCTGGCTGCTGTTGAACTTCTTCGCCACGTGGTGCGGCCCGTGCAAGGTGGAGCACCCGCACCTCGTCGCGTTCGACGAGCAGGGCCGCGCCTCTGGTGCGGGGGCCGTCGTGTCGGTCGCCTTCGACGAGGATCCGGCGGCCGTCGAGGCGTTCTTCGAGGAGAACGGGGGCGACTGGCCGATCGTCGCCGAGGGAAACGCCCGGGTGGCGCTCGACTACGGGGTCGCCAAGCTCCCCGAGTCGTACCTCATCGATCCCGACGGCGTGGTCGTCGACAAGATCGAGGGCGGGGTCACGGTCGAGGGCCTGGACCGGCTGATCACGGCGCACCAGGAGGGATCGTGAGCGCCACCGCTCCGGCCGACGCGGGCGCCGGTGTCCGGTCGCAGCCGTGGCGGGCGCGTGTCGTGCTGTGGGGGCTGATGGGGCTGCTCGCCGCCGGTGCGATCGCGGTGGGCTGGGGATCCGACCCGACCGAGGGCACGTCGGACGACCGGCTGTTCCACCTCTCGGAGCAGATGCGCTGCCTCCAGTGCACCGGTGAGTCGGTCGCGAACAGCCAGGCGCCGATCGCCGTCCAGATGCGCGACGAGATCCGCCGGCAGATGGCGCGTGGCCGCACCAACGACGAGATCCTCAGCTGGTTCGCCGACCCCGACCGGTACGGCGAGCGGGTCTTGCTGAACCCCTCGGGGCGAGGGATCACGGCGCTCATCTGGGTCCTGCCGGTCGTCGTAGGTGCCGGCCTGCTCGCCGGCCTCGGCGTCGTGTTCTCGAGGGCTCGACGCCGCAACGTGGACACGACGGCCAGCGACGAGGACGAGGCGCTCGTCGCCGCGGCGATGGCCGGCCGCGCCGGCCGTGGCACCCACGAGGAGGGCTGACGTGGCGGCACCCGTCGACGGCGCCCGCCCGCGCCTGGACCCCGACGAGCTCGCTCGGCTCGAGGAGGAGCGCGACCACCTGCTCCGCTCGATCGAGGACCTCGACGCGGAGCACGCGGCCGGTGACGTGGACGAGACGGACTACGCCGTCCTGCGTGCCGACTACACGGCGCGGGCCGCCGAGACCATCCGGGCCATCGAGGGCCACGCGGCGGTCGTCGCCGCCACCCGGACCGGCCCGTCGGGACGGCGGATCGTGGGCTGGGTGGTCGTCGTCGTGCTCATCGCCTCGGCCGCCGGCTGGCTGCTCGCAGGATCGGTGGGGAACCGCTCACGGACCACCGGCCTCACCGGGTCGGCGTCGACCAGCAGAGGTCGCCTGGCGGAGTGCCAGCCGCTGGCGTTCAGCGAGCCGGAGAAGGGCGTCGAGTGCTACGACGCCATCCTCGAGGACGAGCCGGACAGCGTCGAGGCGCTCACCTACCGGGGCTGGGCGAAGGTGCGGCTCGATGAGCTGGACGCCGCCATGGTGGACTTCGACCGCGTCGTCGAGCTCGACCCGTCCTACCCCGACGTGCGGGTGTTCCGTGCGGTGGTGGCGAAGGACCGTGGCGACTTCACCACGGCGCAGACGGAGCTGGACACCCTCTACTCGCTGAACCCGCCGCAGAGCCTCCTGCTCACGATGAACGACATGGGCCTCGCCACGGAGGTGGCGTTCGGGCGGCTCGACCCCGAGGTGCAGCAGTGCTGGCTCGAGGCCCAGCGCTTCCTCCGCGAGTCCTCGACGGCGTCGACGACCGTGCCGGCAGGCTCGGTGCCGGAGGGCTTCGAGGAACGGCTGGCGTGCTTCGACCGCGTGCTGGCGGCCCGACCGGACCAGGTCGACGCGCTGCAGACCCGGGCGGCGTTCGTGTACCGGATGCTGGCGCGGGACGAGGCGCCGTCGGCCCTCGCCGGGTTGGACCGGGCGGTCACCGTGGCGCCGGGCGATCCCTCGTCGCTGCTCCTGCGGTCGGTGCTGCGGTTCGCGACCGGCGACACCTCGGGCGCCGTCGAGGACGTGGTCGCCATGGAGGCCACCGGCCGGCGGCCCTCCGCGCTGTTCGACGGCGAGGCCAGCGAGCTCCGCAGCGTCCTCTCCAGCGTCCTCTCGACCACCACGACGACGACCCCCTCCTGACGTCCGCGGGGGTCGGGGCGTAGCCTCCGGCGATGCGCATCCTCGTGATCGGGGCCGGCGGCGTGGGGTCCGCCTTCGCGGCGATCGTCGCGCGCCGGTCGTTCTTCGAGGCGATGGTGGTGGCCGACATCGACGAGGCCCGAGCCCGGCGCGCGGTCGACCACGCGGGCGACGCACGGTGCTCGGCGGCGGTGGTCGACGCCTCCGACACGGGCGCGGTGGCGCAGGCGATCCGCGGGTGCGGCGCCACCGCCGTGCTGAACGCGGCGGACCCGCGGTTCGTGATGCCGATCTTCGACGCGTGCTACGAGACCGGCGTCACCTACGTCGACATGGCGATGTCCCTATCGCGTCCGCACCCCACCGAGCCGAACTCGCGGCCCGGGGTGATGCTCGGTGACGAGCAGTTCGCCCGGTCCGCCGACTGGGAGGCCCGGGGGTTGCTCGCCCTCGTGGGGATGGGGGTCGAGCCGGGCCTGGCCGACGTGTTCGCCCGCCACGCAGCGGACGAGCTGTTCGAGACGATCGACGAGATCGGGGTGCGCGACGGATCGAACATGGTCGTCGCGGGCTACGACTTCGCGCCGACGTTCTCGATCTGGACGACGATCGAGGAGTGCCTGAACCCGCCCGTGATCTGGGAGCGGGAGCGCGGCTGGTACACCACCGAGCCGTTCAGCGAGCCGGAGACCTTCGTCTTCCCCGGCGGCATCGGTCCGGTGGAGTGCGTGAACGTGGAGCACGAGGAGGTCCTCCTCGTCCCCAGGTGGATCGACTGCAACCGCGTGACCTTCAAGTACGGGCTCGGTGAGGAGTTCATCGACGTCCTGCGGACGCTCCACCAGCTCGGCCTGGACCGGACCGACGAGGTGAGCGTTCGGGGTCAGCTCGTGTCGCCCCGGGACGTGGTGGCGGCCTGCCTCCCCGACCCGGCGGCCCTCAGCGAGGCGATCACCGGAGCGACCTGCGCCGGCACGTGGGTGAAGGGCACCGGGCGCGACGGTGCTCCACGGGAGGTGTACCTGCACCACATCGTCGACAACGCCGAGACGCTGCGGCGCGACGGTGCCCAGGCCGTGGTGTGGCAGACCGCGATCTGCCCGGCCGTCGCGCTGGAGCTGATCGCCGGTGGTGAGTGGTCGGGCGCCGGGGTCCTCGGTCCCGAGGCGATGCCCTCGCGCCCGTTCCTCGATCTGCTCGCCGGTGACTACGAGTCCCCTTGGGGTGTCGAGGATCGGAGCGCCTCCAGCGCCTGAGCGTTGATGGCGGACACCAGCTCGAGGATCTCGGGGCGTGCCTTCGACGGCGCCCCGCGGTCGTGGGGAGGTTGCGGGTCGTACTCGATCGCGAGCTGGATGGCCTCGCTGACGTCGCTGCTCGCCATCTCCTCGACGAGGGTGAGCGCCATGTCGATGCCGGCGCTCACGCCCGCTCCGGTCACGACCTTCCCCCGACGCACCACCCGTAGCTCCGTCGGGTGGGCGCCGAGTCGGGCGAGATCGTCGTAGGCGCACCAGTGGGTCGTGGCGTCCAGGCCGTCGAGCACCCCGGCCGCCCCGAGGATGAGGGCGCCGGTGCAGACCGACGTCGTCCACGTCGTGGTGGGGTGGACGGCGCGCACCCACTCCACGAGGGGGTGCCCGGCGTGGGCCATGGTGCGGGTGATCGTGCCGCCCGGGACCACGACGATGTCGGGCTGCGTGACGTCGTCGAAGGTCGCGCCGACGTCGATGCGGAGCGCGCCGCAGTCGTCCCGCAGCAGTCCGGTGCGCTCGGCGACGAACCGGACCTCGGCTCCCGGCACGTGCTGGAGGACCTGGTACGGCCCCATGGCGTCGAGGCTGGTGAACTCGGGGTAGAGGGCGATGGCGACGGTGGTCATGTCGGACTCCTGGTGGGTGGTGTGGAGAGTTGGCCCGGCGATCAGGCGGACGCCGGGTAGCGCAGTCGAAGAAGGCCGAGGAACGAGGCCGAGCCTGAGGGGAGCTGGCCCGGCGATCAGGTGAGCGCAGCCGAGAAGTGGCGTCGGTAGGTCCCGGGGGTGACGCCGAGGCGGCGCTGGAACAGGCGGTGGAGGATGGCGGCGCCCGAGAGGCCGACGCGGCGAGCGATCGTCTCGACGGAGAGGTCGGACCGCTCCAGGAGCTGCTTGGCGGCCTCGAGTCGGAGCGCCTCGACGTACTCGCCCGGGGTCGTGCCGCACTCCGCGCGGAACACGCGGGCGAAGTTGCGCTCGCTCATGCCGGCGCGCTCGGCGAGGCGCTGGACCGTCAGGTCCTCGTCGAGGTGGTCGGCCATCCAGCCCTGCAGCTCGCGGATGCGCGGTCGCTCGGCCCACGAGCTGCGCATCGCCGCCGAGAACTGGCTCTGCCCGCCGGGCCGCCGGGTGAACATGACGAGGAACGAGGCCGTCTCGTGCGCGACGGTCACCCCGTGGTCGTCCTCGACGAGGGCCAGCGTCAGATCCATCCCGGCGGTCACACCCGCGGACGTCCAGATCTTGCCGTCGCGGATGAAGATCGGATCGGGGTCGACGTCGACGTCGGGGAAGAGGTCGGCCAGGAGGTCGCAGCGCGACCAGTGCGTGACGGCACGGTGCCCGTCGAGGAGCCCGGCTGCGCCGAGGATGAACGCGCCCGAGCAGACGCCCGCGACTCGGCGAGCCCGATCGGCGAGCGCGGTGACCGCCGCGAGCATCTCGGGCCGCTGCGCCTCCTGCTGCACGCCGTAGCCACCGGCGATCAGGAGCGTGTCGACGGGGGTGTCGTCGGCGACGATCGACCGCAACGAGCGGTGCACCCCGAGGGTGAGGCCGCTGTCCGAGGTGACGGGTGCCCCGTCGAGCGAGGCGAGCACCACGTCGTAGCCCGCGCCCGGGCGTCCGGCCTCGGTCAGCTGCTGCGTCGCCCGATGGAGGACCTCGAGCGGCCCCACGACGTCGAGGGGTTGGAGGCCGTCGAAGACGACGGCGACGACGGTCCGGCGCTGTTGCACGACGTCATCGTGGACCGGTGCGTCCCTGGCAGCAATGCCAAGCTCCTGACGAATCCTGCCACCGCGGGGCGGCGGACGGTCAGGCGTGGGCCTTCACCGGCGTGTAGATGCCGCAGTCGAACCGTTCGCCGTCCCAGCGCAGCTCCCACACCGAGCCCTTCGAGCAGCCCGACTTCCCGGGGATCTCCATCCCGCGCAGCTGGGCGCGACGCACGAGCTCCGGGATGAGGTCGCCGTGGCTGCACAGCACGACGTCGCCCTCCTGGTGCGCCGCCCACTCGAGCAGCTCCCAGGCGTCCTCGACCGAAGTCCCCTCGAAGAGGTCCTCGTGGACCTCGACGTCCACCCCGTGCGCAGCGCCGAGCGGTTGGACCGACTGGATGCAGCGGAGGGCCGGGCTGCTGAGAATCCGGCGGACGTCGTGCTCCGCGAGCAGCGCCACGAGGCGGTCGGCCTGCTCGCGACCTGTGACGTCGAGCGCTCGCTCCGCGTCGGTGGGGGAGCCCTCGTTGCGGGATCCTGCGGACGCATGCCGGACGAGGAACACGGTCACGGGCGACACCGTAGCGGCACGCCGTCGCCCGACCTCCGCCCGGCGCGAGCCGTCATCCCGTCACGCTGCGGAACCCGTCGGTAGTGTCCGGGCTGCGAGCGCTGAGTCGAGGCGCTCATCTCAAGGGGGGAACACCATGCGAGCAACATTCCGACGCGGCTGCGCCGTGGCGATCTGCGGGGCACTGCTCCTCGCCGGTTGCGGCGACGATGACGACGACGCCGGCGACACCACGGGCACGACGGTTGCCGACGACGAGACCACCACGACCGCCGGCGACGAGCCCGCCGGCGACACGGTGACCGTCCAGGCGAAGGACTACGAGTTCGTCGACCTCCCGAGCTCGGTGGACGCCGGCACGAAGCTCTCGCTCACGAACGCATCGGAGTCGGAGCTGCACGAGTTCGTGGCGATCCGCCTGAACGACGACGAGACGCGCTCGGTGGACGAGCTCATCGCGCTCCCCGAGGAGGAGCAGGCGGCGATCTCGAGCTCCGAGCCCGGGACCGTGATCCTCGCGTTGCCGGGTCAGACCGACGTGCCCGGGCCCGTGGTCGGCGACGGCACGCTCACCGAGCCGGGTCGGTACATCGTGGTGTGCGCGATCCCGACCGGTGTGAACCCGGAGGCCTACATGGCAGCGGCGCAGGAGGCGACGGACGGGCCACCGCAGGTGGAGGGTGGCGACGGACCTCCGCACTTCACGCAGGGCATGTTCGCCGAGTTGACCGTCAAGTAGGCGACCGCATCTCGGCCGGCGCCGCCGGGGCCAGCGC
>JAEZFI010000161.1 GCA_023437745.1 Actinomycetes bacterium | reverse complement strand
GGACCGTGGCGCCCGCGTCACGGTCCACGCGACAGATCGGCTCTCTGTGGTCGTTCGGCGCGCAATACAGTCACCCGACACGATCCTGCGGGAGGAACAGATGGGCCGGCTCGACGGCAAGGTCTCGATCATCACGGGCGCAGCGAACGGCATGGGCCGCCTCGCGGCGCAGCGCTTCGCCGAGGAGGGCTCCGCCATCGTCGTGGCCGACCTCGATCCCGACGCCGTGGCCGAGGTGACCAAGGGCCTCATCGACGCGGGCCACCGGGCCGCTGCCGCCCCGACCGACGTCCGCGAGCCGGAACAGGTCGAGGCGATGGTCCGGGTCGCCGTCGACGCCTTCGGCGGTCTGGACGTCCTCTACAACAACGCGGGCGTGTCCCCGGGCGACGACGACACCCCCGAGGTCACCACGGTCGACACGTGGGACTTCACGTTCGACGTGAACGTCAAAGGCGTGTTCCTGTGCTGCAAGTACGGGATCCCCGCCATGCGCGACTCGGGCGGCGGCTCGATCGTGAACGTGGCGAGCTTCGTGGCGCACATGGGTGCCGCAACCCCGCAGATCGCCTACACGTCATCGAAGGGCGCAGTCCTCTCGATGACCAAGGAGATCGCGGCGATCTACGCCCGGCAGGGCATCCGGGCCAACGCCCTCTGCCCCGGTCCGGTGCTCACGCCGCTCCTCGCCAAGTTCCTCTCCGACGACGCCAAGCGGCAGCGCCGGCTGGTCCACATCCCGATGGGCCGCTTCGGCGAGGCCGCCGAGATGGTCAACGGCGCGCTGTTCCTCGCCTCGGACGAGGCGAGCTACATGACCGGCCAGTCGCTCCTCATCGACGGCGGCATCACCTCGACCTACACGACCCCGGAGTAGCCCCCGATGCCGTCGGACAGCAGCCCCGCGATGACGGTCGACGAGCTCCGCCGCCGTGTCGCCGCCGGAGAGATCGACACCGTGCTCGTCGTGTTCGTCGACCTGCAGGGCCGCTTCATGGGCAAGCGCGTCCTCGCCGACTTCTTCGTCTCCGAGGTCGAGTCGAACGGCGGGGCCGTGGAGGTGTGCAACTACCTCCTCGCCGTCGACGTCGACATGACGGTCCTCGAGGGCTTCAAGTTCGCGAACTGGGAGCAGGGCTACGGCGACGTGGTGTGCCGTCCCGACCTCTCCACCCTGCGGCCCGTCCCGTGGCTGGAGGGGACGGCCATGGTGATCTGCGACCTCCACGAGGCCGACGGCTCCCCCGTCACCATCTCGCCCCGGCAGATCCTGCAGCGCCAGATCGACCGGGCGGCGGACCTCGGCTTCACGATCAAGTGCGGCACGGAGCTGGAGTTCTTCCTCTTCAAGGAGTCGATGGAGGAGGCGTGGACGAAGAACTTCCGCGACCTGACCCCGTCGTCGAACTACATCCTCGACTACCACATCCTCCAGACGACGAAGGACGAGTGGCTGCTCCGAGAGCTGCGCAACCAGATGGCCGGCGCCGGCATCCCCGTCGAGTTCTCGAAGGGCGAGGCGGGTCTCGGCCAGCACGAGCTGAACATCCGGTACGCGGACGCGCTGGCCTGTGCCGACCACCACACCATCTACAAGAACGGCGCCAAGGAGATCGCCGCCCTGAAGGGTGCCGCCCTCACCTTCATGGCGAAGCCGAACATCGACGACGCCGGGTCGTCGTGCCACATCCACAGCTCGGTGTGGAGCACGGAGACCGGCCGTTCGCTGATGGCGGACGAGTCGGGACACGGGCTGTCCGACACGTTCCGGTGGTGGCTCGGCGGGCTGCTCGACACGGCGGCAGAGCTCGCCTGGTGCTGGGCCCCGTACGTCAACAGCTACAAGCGCTACCAGCCGGGTTCGTGGGCGCCGACCGCGATCGGCTGGGGGATGGACAACCGGACGCTGGGCTTCCGGGTCGTCGGGCACGGCGAGGGCATGCGGATCGAGAGCCGGATCCCCGGCGCCGACTGCAACCCCTACCTCGCGCTCGCCGCCACGATCGCCGGCGGGCTCTACGGGATCGAGCACCGCATCGAGCCGCCGGACGCCTACCTCGGCAACGGCTACGAGGCCGACCTCCCGCGCATCCCGCACACGCTCGTGGACGCGATCGGCCTCTTCCGGGGCTCCGAGCTGGCGGTCGAGGCGTTCGGCGACGACGTGCACTGGCACCTCCTGCACATGGCCGAGGCGGAGTGGGACGCGTTCAACCGCACCGTCACGGACTGGGAGCTCCGCCGCAACTTCGAGCGGCTGTGAGCGGCGGGGCCGGCGCGAGCCGTCCGCTCATCGGCGTGTCCGCCCAGCGGTTCCACGCGGGGAAGATGTTCAAGCTCGACGACGCGGTGGCGATCCAGAGCGCCTACCTCGACGCCGTCAACAGCGTGGGCGGCTACGCCGTGTCGCTCCTCCCCGAGGCGATCGACGCCGACACCGCCGACGAGATCGTCGCCCGCCTCGGCGGCCTCGTCCTGACCGGTGGCCCCGACGTGGACCCGGCGCGCTACGGCCAGGAGCCCGCCCCGGAGACCTACGGCGTCAACCCGTTCCAGGACGACTTCGAGGCCGAGCTCTACGCCGCGTGCCGTCGCGCCGGGCGGCCCGTGCTCGCCATCTGCCGTGGCATGCAGCTGGTCAACGTCGTGTGCGGCGGCACGATGGACCAGCACATCACAGGGCGCGAGGGCGTGGGCGCCCACGGCATCCCCAACGGCGGGGGCGGCAGCGACAACGACTACCTCGTCGACGAGGGGACGCTCCTCGCGACGGTGCTGGGAAGGCTCGCGTCGGGTCGGTGCCACCATCACCAGGCCGTCGGTGACGTCGGACCGGGGCTGCGGGTGAGCGCCCGGACCGCGGACGGCATCGTCGAGGGCGTCGAGTACGCCGACCTCGCCTCGGCGCCCCACTGGCTCCTCGCCGTGCAGTGGCACCCGGAGGAGACCTACGCCGACGACGCCCGTCTGTTCCGGGCTCTGGTGGTTGCTGCCGGCGGCTGAGCCGCGCCTGGCCACGCGCCCGGCTGCGCGCCGGGTTACCGTGCCGGCATGCGCACTGCCACAACCGTCACTCCCGTCCGCCGAGCTGCTCGCGTCCTGCTGGGGCTCACCGTCGCCGCCGGGCTCGCCGTGGCGTGCGGTGGCGACGAC
>JAEZFI010000155.1 GCA_023437745.1 Actinomycetes bacterium | reverse complement strand
GAGTGAACGTTACCAAAGCGCAATGCAGAAAAATCTCGCACTATTCGACAGCGTTCAGAATACGCAAAAAGCGCAGGCTCTTGCAGCATCGTTCGAAAGAATTGGTGATGCTGAAAAAACAGAGTGGCTACCTTATTACTATGCAGCTCTCGCTATGCTCACGCCCGCCTGGATGGATCCCAATATTGACAAGGACCAGAATGCGATAAAAGTAAAAGCTTTGATTGATAAAGGAGAAGCCCTTGCTAAATCTGATGCTGACCGTTCTGAATTACAGACGCTGAGAAATATGGTAGCAACACAACAGATGCTGGTTGATCCACAAACCCGGTATGCCACTTACGGCGCAGAATCTGCGGGTGCGTTAAAAAAGGCACAGGAGCTGAATCCAAACAACCCAAGAGCGTTCTACCTCGAAGGCATAGGGGTATTGAATACACCTGAGCAGTTTGGTGGCGGAAAAACGAAAGCCAAACCAATCCTGGAAAAAGCTGTGTCGCTATTTAATTCAGAACAGGTGAAACCTCTTTATCCTGTTTGGGGTAAAAAAGAAGCAGAGCAGTTTCTTGCCCAGGCGCAATAATAACTTTCAGGTCAGATTATTTTACTACCGGAAAAGCAACAATTCGTAGTGTGGTGCATCCATAAGGGATGAGCGTAAGCTCATGCACTTCGTCTTCAACCTTGCCGAGATACAACCCGTCGCGGGCCGTGACGGGTTGTGGCGCTACATCGTTGTGTAAGGTCCAGCCCGGGATCTTTTTCCCAATCACCTTTATGGAGACAGGTGCGTTTTCCTGGTTCCACACGAACTTATCAGTAACAGGTTTGATAAATTCAACCTGTGCGGTAGTTGCCGGCGATTTGATAATGCTATCGAGGAGACCATAATTCCAACTATCGTTTGTCGAAACCGTGAAATATTCTCCTTCCACCTCGTGAATATCCGACTGCCAGTTTTCCGAAAGCTTAAGTGCATATACGAGTGGACCTCTCTCAATTGCCCTTGAGTTTCTGCCCCAGCTGCTTGCTGTAACCTTCATGGGCAGGTGTACCGCTACCCTATCGCCCTGTTTCCATTGCCGCCTGATGCTCACCACAGTACCTCCTTTGGGCTTTTCGACAATTCTTCCGTTCACGCTGATACTTGCACCGCTGCACCATCCGGGTATTCGGACATGAAAGGGAAAAGAAATATTTTTCGCTGTACTTATTCTGAATAGAATGCTGTCGCTAAACGGATAGGTTGTGATTTCATCAATAGTTACCTCAACGCCGTCTTTGCCCATTTTCTGTTTCAACTGGCTGGGTGCAAAATGAAGCGCTGCAACGCCATCGTCGGGAGTGTTGTACCAGAGATGAGATGTAAACTTCGTCCAACCCTGGTGCATGTTTGCAAGGCAGCAGGTGTATCCGCTGCGCATTCCAAATACATTATTCATCTCACGATGAAATGGCAGGGAGAAATTGAATACCCCTCTTTTCACCACCACCTGGTTAGCGATCTGGTAATATTGTTTGTTGTTGTAATCGTCGGTAGTTTGGGTGGGTAGCGCGTTGTATGTCATTCTTTCCAGTGCATCCATCAGCTTCACATCACCTGTTACTGAAATCGCCTGCTCGAGTGAAAACATAGACTCAACTATGGCACACAATTCTGAGCCTTGTGTGGGATCGTTGCCGTGCAGGTCTTCATCGGCAGAAAATAAGCCGTAAGGCAAACCATGTAACAAGATGAGATCATCCCATCCCTTTTGTAATGCTTCGAGATATTTTTTATCACCTGTCCTGTGATATTGCACGGCCGGGTCTTTCAAACCCATACCAACGTTAACACCATGCCGTGTCATCCATGCTTCGCTGTTTTGTAAAGCAGCGGCATTGATCACCCAATTGCGGTTGAAAAACCAATCGCTCCAGGTAAACGATTGTGATTGTATCAGGCTGGCAAGTCGCAGCAGTTCCGGGTCTTTCGTGATATTATACAACCATTGTACGGTGAGTACGTTGTCGGCACCACGCGACTGCGCCCACTCAGTCCACCTGCCGAGCTTGCATTTCTGCAAAGCTTCCAGCTGGTAAACGAAATACTTTTTCATAAATAGAACAACCTGCGGATCATGCGTTGCTGAATAGTATTGCTGCAGCACTTTAAGCATGATCATCTTTGGCCACCAGTCTTCACCTTTGTCGCAATCTGCAGCAGTTATCTTTTTACCGGTTTCGCGCTCCCATTTCGTTATTGGACCGAAGTAACCAGAAGGACGCTGATTGTTCAGCGTCCAATGTATATAGCGCAGCACTTTTTCCTTTAGCTTTCTATCCTCGAGCAGGTATGCAAGCGGCACGGCGCCATCGAGCCAATAAGGTGTCTCCTCCCATCCATCGCCCTTACCACCGAGCCAGCCATTGTCGTTTTTCACCTTTGCATACACTTCGTCGAGATGGCCTGTTGTGCCATCGCGCATAATAAGCAGCTGGTTTCGCAACCATCCTCCGGGTTTAACAGAAGACAGGGGCACTTCGGTGTACTTCAACGGAACCAATGCCGACGAGTCGTTTTGGGCAGTTGCAATTTGGAATGCAGAGAAGATAGTCAGTATCAAAACGAGGATCAGATATTTCATGGCAGCAGGAATGAGCAACACAATATAACGATAGCAGTGCATTTCGATATGCAATTCGGTGTTGATGAATTATATTCACTATATGCAAGAGCACGGGCCGGCCTATATACGATTGTTCAGAAACACCATGAAGATATTCTCTGATAACGACCCTCTGCGCCTTGGAGGAGCTACTGCATTCTTTACCACGTTCGCATTACCGGCAATCATCTTCCTGATTCTGCTTGTATTGAGGCTATTCCTCTCTCCCGAAGAAAGCAATGATGAATTGTTCAGGCG
>JAEZFI010000133.1 GCA_023437745.1 Actinomycetes bacterium | reverse complement strand
CGATTGCACCGCGCCCGGCGCGGTGCAATCGACCCGGAACGGTGACTAGGTGTCGGCCATCGCCGGCCAGCGGTCCGCCCAGCCCACCATCTCCTCGAGCTGCGAGGCGACGCGGATGAGGACGTCGTCGCGCCACGGTCCCCCGACGAGCTGGCTGCCGATCGGCAGGCCGGCGTCGGTGACGTGGGTCGGGACGTTGATCGCCGGGAGGCCCGCCATGTTGAACGGCGCCGTGTAGATGCCCATCGGCATCACGTGCGCCATCGGGGCCATCGGGTCCTCGGGGTAGCCCTCCCAGCACATGCCGACGAGGGGCGGCTCGATCGCGATCGTCGGGATGAGGAGGAGGTCCCAGTCGGTCGTCCAGCGCGCGGCGATCCCCCGGCACTGGGCCTGCAACGACATCACCGACTCGGCGTACTGGAGCGAGCTGGTCATCGCCGCGGCGTCGTGGAGCGCCTGGTTCAGCGGCTCCATCCGGGTGAGCCCGTGGCCGGCCGAGCCCGTGTTCCAGATCGTCATGAAGCCGAGGAGGAACGGTTCGGGGTCGGGCCAGACGTCGGAGCGCTCGACCACCTCGTGACCCGCCGCCTCGAGCAGCTCGGCGGTCCGCCGCACGCCGTCCGCCACGGCCGCGTCGACGGGCAGCCCCAGGGCGTTGTCGAGGCACATCGCCACCCGCAGCCGCCCGGGGTCCGCACCGACCTCGTCGCGGTAGGGGCGGGCCGGCGGGGGCGCGTTGTTCCAGGCACCCGGGTCGAACACCGCCATCACGTCGAGCGCCGCGGCGGTGTCGGCGACGGTGCGGGTCAGCACGCCCTGCGTCGCACCGCCGTGGTACACCTCGACGTCGCCGGTGATCCGGTTGCGGGACGGCTTCAGGCCCACCAGGTTGCACACCGACGATGGCGACCGGATCGACCCGCCTCCGTCGGACCCGTGCCCGATCGGCGACATGCCCACGGCGACCGCCGCTGCGGCGCCACCCGACGACCCGGCCGGTGTGCGTGCCGGGTCCCAGGGGTTGCGGGAGACCCCCTGTCGCTCCGACTCGGTGAGGGCGATCGTCCCCAGCTCGGGCGTCGTGGTCTTGCCCATGAACACCATGCCGGCGGCGCGGAGCCGGGCGACGGGGAGCGCGTCGGCCGGGACCGGGTCGGGTGACGACCCGAGGGAGGCGTGGGTGGTCGGCCAGCCCTCCACGTCGTGGAGGTCCTTGATCGGGATGGGCACCCCGAAGAACGGCGAACGCACGCCGTCGGGCTCGGTGGCGATCGCCTCGGCGGCAGCTCGGGCGTCGGCCCGGGCCCGGTCGTCGTCACGGAGGCAGAAGGCGTTGAGCGTCGGATCGAAGCGGTCGACGCGCTCGAGGTAGGCGTCCAGCACCTCGACGGGACTGATCTCCTTGCGGGCGATCGCCTCGCCGCAGTCGAGAGCGGAACGGAACGGCAGCGCAACCATGACGCCGGACGGTACTCCCTACAGTGGCCCGGTGGCCGACGACCTCACCCCCGCCCAGCAGGAGGTGATCGACCGCCTCGGCCGCGGTGCCGGCGGCGAGGAGGAGTACCCCGGCGAGTTGCGCGCCAGCCTGCGCGAGGAGCTGCAGGAGGGCCTCGAGCCCATCGCCCGGCGGGTCGACCAGCTGTTCCTCAGCAAGCACACCATCGCCACCGCCCTCGGCTGCGAGCAGCGCTACCTGGCCGACGAGGACGAGCGGTTCGAATGGGACGTCCCCAAGGCGCGGGGCACCGTCGCCCACCACGCCATCCGCCTCGGGGCGGCGATGGTCGGCGAGCACTCCCCCGAGCGGAGGGTCGACGAGGCGATCGGTGCCCTGATGGGCGAGCGGGGCATCGGCGACTGGCTGACCACCTGCGGTGAGGCCACCCTCGCGGACCTCCGCACCGAGGCCATCACCAAGGTCGCCGCCTTCGACGAGCTCTGGCCCAGGTTGTCCGACCGCTGGGATCCCGTGTGGGAGCCGCGCATCCAGGCGGCGTTCCACGACAACCGGATCGTCCTGAGCGGCAAGCCCGACCTGACCCTCGGCCGGGCGAAGAGCCGCGTGGCCCGCAAGGTCATCGTCGATCTGAAGACCGGTCGCCACTCCCCCGACCACCGCAGCGACCTGCGGTTCTACGCACTCGTCGAGACGCTCCGGGTGGGCGTGCCGCCCCGGATCCTCGCCACCAGTTACCTCGAGTCCGGCGAGCTCCACACCGAGGTCGTCAACGAGGACGTGCTGTGGGGTCAGGTGCGGCGGGTGATCGACGCAGCGGGTCGCATCGCCACGCTGCGGGCCGGCGAGCGCGATCCCGAACGCCACGCGGGCCCGCCCTGCTGGTTCTGCCCGCTCAACACGTCCTGCGAGCCGGGCCTCGACTGGCTGTCCGAGCGCCGCGACGCCTGACCTCGGCGCACCCCCACCCCGGCACGTCTCGTCGACAGTCGAACCAGCGTGCGGGAGACGCACGTTGGGCCGACAGTCGAGCCAGGGTGCGCGCACCTCCGGCCGACAGCCGAAGCAGCGTGCGGGAAACGCACGTTCCGCCGACAGTCGAGCCAGCGTACCGGGTCAGGGGGTCGGTGCAGGCGTGTCGGCGGCCATCGCTGCGAAGCGTCCGGTGGCGGCCAGGGCGAGCGTCGTGAGGGCGAGCGCCACCCCCGCACCCACCGTCGTGGCCCGGACACCCCACTCGTCGGCGGCGCGACCCCACACGAACAGGCCGACGGGCAGCGATCCGGTCAGGCACATGATGTAGAAGGCGATGCTCTTCCCCCTCATGTCCTCGCGTGCCATCAGCTGGATGGTGGTGTTGATGGCCGACGCGATGCCGAGGTACGAGCCCCCGAACAGCGCCACGCCGACGATCGCCACCACGACGTGGGGGGCGAGCCCGACGACGACGGTGCCGGCCGCGTAGCTGAGCATCGAGCCGATCAGCAGCGTCGACCGGGGGACCTGCGCCAGCGTCGTCAGGAGGAAGGGGGCGGCGAGCAGCGCGCCCACGCCGCCGGCACCGGCGAGGAGGCCGATGCCGGTCTTCGACAGGTCGAACACCTCCTGGCCGTAGCTCGCCGGCAGGAAGCTGAACAGCGGCGAGCCGAGCCCGGCGATGGCGATGATCGCGACGCAACAGGCGCGGATCCCGGGGTGGGCCCACACGTAGCGCGCACCCTCGACCAGATCGACGAGCGCGGACGAGCGGGGCCCTTCGGGCCTCGTCCAGTTGCGTCCCACGTCGATGAACGGGAGCGCCACCAGGACCGCGGCATACGAGACGGCGTTGACGAGGAACACCGACGCGGCCCCGAACGTCGTCGCCAGCGCGAACCCCACGAGCGGACCGAGGGCGCGGGCAGCGTTGAACTGCGTCGAGTTCAGCGTGATCGCGTTGGCGAGCACCTCACGGGGGACGAGCTGGGACACGAAGCTCTGCCAGATCGGGATGTTGAGCCCGCCGGCGAGACCGGAGCAGAAGGCCAGCGCCGAGATCCTCGTCACGGTCGTCGTCCCCGCTGCGACGTCGAGGTAGAGGAGGACGGCGAACGCCGACTGCACGACCTGCGTCGCGATCAGCAGCCGGCGCCGGTCGAACCGGTCGGCGAGCGAGCCGCCCACGACCCCCATGACCATCACCGGCGCGTACTGCCAGAAGCCGGTGGCCCCCACGTCGCCGTTCCGTCCGGTCAGCTCGAACACTACGAACGGGATCGCCGCGTTCTGCATCCACGAGCCCGTGTTGGAGAGCAGCGCCGCCACCCAGAAGATCCGGAAGTCGCGGTGCTGCAGCGCCACCGTCGCCCCGCGCAGACCACGGGGTTCGACGGGGTCCGACACGCGGCTCACGCTACCCATGGGCGAAACCTCAACCGGTAGGCTCACGGCCGATGGCGCCACGGACCTCCGACACCCAGCGTGTTGCGGCGAAGCGTGCCGGCAGCGAGCAGCGCGCCCAACCCGCCAGGCGTCCGGCGACGGCCAAGCGGGCACCGGCCACCCGACGCGCGCCCGAGCCACCGGCGCCCAGCCGGGCGCTCGTCCACCTCCCCGACGCGTCCCACCCCACCGAGGACGCGGACGCCCGCCTGTCGGACGTCGACGAGTGGGGTCGGTCGGAGCGCATGCGGGAGGTCGCCCGCAAGGCGTACGACCCGATCTACCGGCGGTGGTTCCGCGTCGAGTGGGAGGGGCTCGAGAAGATCCCGAAGGAGGGCGGCGCGCTGCTGGTGGCGAACCACGCGGGCGCCATCCCCTCCGACGCCCCGGTGATCATGCACGGGATCGAGACCGAGCTGGGCCGGCCGGTGTACGGGCTGGCGGACTACTTCTTCCGCAAGGCGCCGGTGGTCGGCACGCTCTGGTCCCGATTGGGCGGCGTCCCCGCCCACCCCGACAACGCCGGCCGGCTCCTCCGGGACCAGCACCAGCTGGTGCTCGTCTTCCCCGAGGGCACCAAGGGTCCGTCGAAGCTCTACAAGGATCGCTACCAGCTGCGCCGCTTCGGCCGCGGCGGCTTCGTCGAGATCGCCATGCGCGCCGGGGTCCCCGTCATCCCGATCGCCGTCGTCGGCGCCGAGGAGTCCATGCCGATCGTGGCCCGGATGCCCAACGCCGCCAAGGCCCTCGGGATCCCCTACCTCCCGATCACCGCCAACATGCTGGCGCTCGGACCGCTCGGCGTCGCCGCCTACTTCCCGGCGAAGTTCAAGCTGCGGGTCCTGGACCCCGTGCACTTCGACGTGGACCCCGGCCGCGAGCGCTATAGCCGGAGCCGGATCATGGACGAGTCCGAGGCGATCCGCGAGCGCATCCAGGACGCGCTCTACGAGATGCTCCGGGCACGGCAGTCGGTCTGGCGCGGATGAGCCGGCGCGTCCTCGTCACCGGGCTCGGCACGTTCTGGGGCGGCCGGGTCGCGCAGGCGCTCGAGCTGGACCCCGACGTCGAGGTGATCGTCGGTCTCGACACGACCGAGCCCACGGTCGAGCTCGAGCGGACCGAGTACGTCCGGGTGGACGCCAACTACTCCATCCTCTCCCGCATCGTGAAGGCGACGGAGGTCGACACGATCATCCACACGTTCCTCGTGGTCGACCCGACGCAGATGTCGGGCCGGGCGATGCACGAGGTCAACGTGATCGGCACGATGAACCTGTTCGCCGCGGCGTCGGCGGCGGGGTCCACGGTGCGCAACGTCGTCGTGAAGTCCGCGACCCTGGTCTACGGGTGCAGCCCGCAGGACCCCACGTGGTTCACCGAGGAGACGCCCCCCAGCCAGCCGCCGTCGAGCATGACCGAGCGGAGCCTGGACCAGGTCGAGGCCTACGTGCGCGACTTCGCCGACGACAACCCGCACGTCAACGTGTCGCTCCTCCGGTTCGCCAACGTCATCGGCCAGGAGATCGTCACGCCCCTCACCCGGGCGCTGCAGCTCCCGCTCGTCCCCTCGATCGCGGGGTTCGACCCGAGGTTCCAGTTCGTGCACGAGGACGACGTGATCCGCTCGATCCTGTTCGTGCTCCAGAACAACCTGGCGGGGATCTACAACGTGGCGGGCGACGGCCTGCTGCCGTGGAGCGAGGTCGCCCGGATGTGCGGCAAGCGCACCTACCCGATGCCGCCGTTCGTCGCCCCCGAGATGCTGTGGCCGCTCCGGGCGCTCAAGCTCGTGGACCTCCCCAAGGAGTACCTGACGTTGCTCCGCTACGGGCGCGGCGCCGACAACTCGCGCCTCAAGTCCGAGGGCTTCGAGTACCGCTACACCTCGGCGCAGGCGGTCAGGGCGTTCGTCGAGGCGACGCGCCTGCGGCAGGTCGTCGGTGCGAACGAGCCGTCCTACCGCTACGAGCGCGACGTCGAGCAGTTCTTCCGGCACTCGCCCGCCGTCGTCCGCGAGAAGTCCTGACCGCGAACGAGACCTGATCACGATGGAGGCACGGTGCAGCTGACGCCCAGGTACGGGTTCGACCCGATCATCACCCTCGACGGCCCGCCGTCGGCGGTGGCGGTGCCGGTGATCCGCCAGCGCCGACGCCTGGCGGCCGTCCTGGCGACCCTGGACGAGGCCCAGTGGGCGACGCCGACGCGCTGCGAGGGCTGGACGGTCCGCGACGTCGTCCTCCACCTCGACAGCACCAACGGGTTCTGGGCGTACTCGATGACGTCGGGGCTGCGGGGCGAGCCCACCGAGGTCCTCGCCACGTTCGACCCGGTGGCCACCCCGGCGCTGCTGGTGTCGGCCGAGGGCGACGTGACCGGCCCGGCGGCGCTCGAACGGCTGCAGCGGTCGACCGACGCGCTCGTCGAGCTGTGGGCCTCGCTCGACGACGCCGGCTGGTCGACGACCGCCGAGGCACCGCCCGGTCACGTGACGATCAACGCGCTCGCCCACCACGCCCTCTGGGACTCCTGGGTGCACGAGCGTGACATCCTGCTGCCCCTCGGGATCGAACCGGAGGTGCACGAGGACGAGGTCGCGGCGTCGCTCCGCTACGTCGCCGCGCTGGCGCCCGCCTTCGGCGTGAGCGCGGGCACCGGCGACCAGGGCGTCCTGGCGATCGAGGCCCGCCGCCCCGACCTGTCCTTCCACGTCGAGGTCGACGGCCGCGCTGCCGTCCGTGACGGGGATGCCCACGCCGACCTGCGCCTCACGGGCGACGCCCTCGAGCTCCTCGAGGCGCTCAGCCTCCGCCAGCCGCTGGCCCGGGAGATCCCTTCCGAGAGCGAGTGGCTCGTGTCGGGCCTCGCGACGGCGTTCGACGCCTGACGCCGTCCTCCGTCAGCCGGAGGTCTCCTCCGAGGGTCGGACGCGCAGGTTGGCGATGCCCAGGGCGAGCCCGAGCACCGTCAGCGGCCCGGCGACGACGACGAGCAGCACGCCGACGACCATCGTCGCGATGCCCGCCAGCCCGAGGCCCAGGATCACCACCAGCAGGACGACCCCGGCGAGCAGGGCCTTCCACCACTCCTTCGTGACGCTGTGGACATCGGGCGCGCTCCTCACCAGCTGGACGCCCTGGACGAGCCCGCCGATCGCGTACACCCCGCCCAGGACCTTGTTGACGACGGGGTGTCCCCACACGAGCATGACCACGAGACCGGCAAGGGCCAACACGGGCAGCAGCAGGGTGCGGAGACCCGCTGCTCGCAGCTTGCTCAGCGGCGTGTCCACGACGGGCACGACGGTCACCTTCCCGATCCCAGCGCGCCGTTGAGCCTCGACCACGCCTCAGCTTGCCACGGGGCGAGGATCCCTGTCAGCCATGCCACGGCGGACCGTCGAGGCCTCAGCGTGGGTTCGCCGACAGCTCCGCGACCATCTCGGCGAACCGGGCGCGGATGGCCGACCAGCGATAGCGGTCACGCCAGAGCGCGCCGCCCTCGTCGATGAGCGTGCGCCGGGTCGCCGCGTCCGTCGCTGCCCGGACGCACGCCGCTGCGAACTCGTCAGCGGCGTCGGCGAGCAGGACGTGGGTCCCATGCACCACGTCGATGCCCTCGGCGCCGAGCCGGGTTGACACGGTCGGGAGTCCGTTGGCCAGCGCCTCGGCCACCTTGAGCCGGGTGCCCGAGCCGGTCCTGATCGGGACCACCGACACGTCGGCCGACGCGAGCTCCGGCGCCAGGTCCTCGACCTCGCCGCGGACCTCGACGCCCGGGGTGCTCCCCAACTCGGCGACCACGTCACCGCCACGGCCGACGATGCGGAACGTCGAGTCCGGCAGGCGCCGGCGCACCTCCGGCCACACCTCGGCGACGAACCACCGCACCGCGTCGGCGTTCGGTGGATAGGACATCAGGCCGACGAAGACGAACGTCGCGCCGGATCGCGGCGGCACCCGGTGGTCGACCGGTTCCCCCCGTGGCTCCGCCCCGTTGGACACGACCACGGCGTTCGCGCACCCGGATCGCCCGGCGTCGAGGTCGCTGCAGACCAGCACGCGGTCGACCGCCGCGGCACACCGGAGCTGCATCCGGTGCCAGCGACGGGCGTCCCACCAGCTCACCGGCGCCCGCACCGCCCACCGGAGGCGGCCCGCCACGTCGGTCGGCACGGTGCGGAGCGAGGCCAGGATCGCCCGGTCCTCGAGGTTGTCGAAGTCGACGACCTCGGGCGCATCGACCAGACCGCGGTAGTGCCACCACGAGTCGACGTGGCTGTACACCACGGCGTCGTAGTGGTCCGCCAGCCAGCCTCGCGCCGCCTCACGGACCTCCACCGGCGACCGGTCCGTCATCAGCCTCGGCACGCCCGTGCGGACCCAGTCGAGCCAGGCGCGGGCCCGTCCCGTCCGCACCTCCGGCAACGCCAGCACCCGCACACCGCCGGGCGCCGGGGCGGCTCCGAGCCGCTGTGGCTCGTCGGTGACCAGGAGGTCGACCTCGGCGACCTCCGCCAGGCCCTCGACCATGTTCGCCATCCGGAGCCGGTAACCGTCGGTCGGGGGCCATGCATACACTTCGGCGACGAACAGGACCCTCATGCGGTCTGGGACGGTACCAGGAGGGTGCGATGAGCGAGTTCCGGCAGATCCAGGTCGAGCGCCGGGACCGGGTGGCGATCCTCACGCTCGCGGACCCCGAGCGGCGCAACGCGCTGAACGTCGAGATGTGCGCCCAGATGGTCGAGGCGGTGGACCGCCTCGAGACGGACCCCGACGTCGGCGCCCTCGTCGTCACCGGGGCGCCGCCGGCGTTCTGCGCCGGCGCCGACCTCTCGCAGCTCGGTGCGTCGCAGCGGGAGGGGCTGAAGGAGATCTACTCGGGCTTCCTGCGTGTGGCCGCCAGCGAGCTGCCGACCATCGCCGCCGTGAACGGCGCCGCCGTGGGCGCAGGCATGAACCTCGCGCTCGCGTGCGACGTCCGGCTGGCGGGCGACCGAGCCCGGTTCGACACCCGCTTCCTCGACCTCGGCATCCACCCCGGCGGTGGGCACACCTGGATGATGCGGCGGATCCTCGGTCCCCAGGCGACGTTCGCCACCGTGGTGTTCGGTCAGGTGCTCGACGCGGCCGAGGCCGAGCGCGTCGGCCTGGTGTGGAAGGCCGTCCCGGGCGACGACCTCCTGACGACGGCGGTCGAGATGGCGGCCCGGGCCGCGTCGGCGCCGCCGGAGCTCGCCCGGTTGGTCAAGGCGACGATCGACGACATGGCCGGCATCTCGGATCACCTCGACGCCGTCGAGCGGGAGCTGGACCCCCAGGTCTGGTCGATCAACCAGCCGGCCTTCGCCGAGCGTCTCGCCGCGCTCCAGGCCCGCATCACCCGGTGACGGCGGCTCCGGCCCAGCGCACCCAGGCCCAGCGCACGCGGGCTCAGTACACCCAGGCGGAGGCGAGCTCGCCGCCCCGCTCCCTCCAGTCCTCGGCGGTGATCGCATACCGCACGTGGTCCTCCCACACGCCGGCGATCTCGAGGTAGCGCTCGGCGATGCCCTCGTTGCGCAGCTCGAGCTTCTCGGCCACCCGCCGGCTCGCCGTGTTGCGGGGGATGATCGCCACCTGCAGGCGATGCAGCCCCAGCTGCTCGAACGCGAAGCGGCAGACCAGCACCAACGCCTCGGGCATGTACCCCTTGCCCGCGTGGCGCTGGTCGATCCAGTAGCCGACGTAGGCGCTCTGGAACGGGCCGCGGTGGATCGAGCTGATGTTGATCTCACCGGCGAACCAGCCGTCGACGAAGATCCCGAAGCCGTAGCCGCTGCCCATCTGCACCTCGCGGGCACGCGCCCCGCACCGGGCTGCGAAGGCCTGACGGTCCTCGACTGCGTCGGGCGCACCCGGCACGCGGGCCGGCTCCCACTTCGTGAGCCAGTCGTGGCAGCGTCGACGGACCTCCCGCCACTGGTCGAAGTCTCCGGTGACCAGCGGGCGCAGGACGACCCTCCGCCCGATGAGGGTCGCGGCCGGGCTCTCGGCCGTCCGCAACGGGGTGCGACGGGTCCAACCCATCAGCGGCGCTGCGGGCGGGGGGTGGCGTCGTTCGACATCAGCGCGGCCCGACCAGCTCGTCGAGCGCGGCGAGGAGCACCGCCACGTTGCGATCCCGCGCCGTGTGGCCCATCAGCCCGATCCGCCAGACCTTGCCGGCGAACTCGCCCAGGCCACCCCCGACCTCGATGCCGAACCGGTCGAGCAGGTCACGGCGCACCTTTGCCTCGTCGATCTCCTCGGGCACCCACACCGTCGTGAGCTCCGGGAGGCGGTGCGAGGCGTCGGCGAAGAGGCGCCAGCCGCGCTCCTCCAGCCCGTCCTGCAGCATGGCGCCCACGCGCGCGTGCCGCGCCCACGACGCCTCGAGGCCCTCGTCGAGGAGCACGCCGAGGCCCGCGTGCAGGCCGTAGAGCATCGTGATGGGCGCCGTGTGGTGGTAGGCCCGGGCGGCGCCGGCCGACACGTACGCCGCGATCATCCGCATGTCGAGGTACCAGCTCTGGCTGCGCTCGACGAACCGCTCCACCGCCCGCGGCGACACCGTCACGGGCGCCAGGCCCGGTGGGACCCCGAGGCACTTCTGGGTGCCGGCGTAGGCGAGGTCGATGCCCCACTCGTCGGCGCGCAGCTCGATCCCGCCGATCGAGGTGACGCAGTCCACCAGCAGGAGGGCGTCGCCCTTGCCCTCGCCCAGCGGCGCGATGTCGTTGCGGACGCCCGTCGACGTCTCGGCGTGCACGACGGCGATGACGTCGGGCGACGGGTGCGCCGCCAGCAGCGCCGCGGGGTCGATCGGCGTGCCCCACGGCGCCTCGACGCGGACGACCTCGGCGCCGCACCGGGCCGCCACGTCGCACATCCGGCCGCCGAACACCCCGTTGACGCCGACGACCACGACGTCGCCGGGCTTCACCACGTTGACGAAGCACGCCTCCATGCCCGCCGAGCCGGTGGCCGACACGGGGAAGGTGAGCGGGTTGCCGGTCTGCCAGACCTGACGCAGGCGCTCGTTGGTCTCGTCGAGCAGCTCGATGAACTCGGGGTCCAGGTGCCCGAGCACCGGCCGGGTGAACGCCGAGATGACCTCCGGGTAGGGGTTGCCGGGCCCGGGGCCCATCAGCAGACGGTCGCTCACTCCCACGGGGCGCAGCTTAGAGGGGCCGCTCGGCGGCCGTTCCGGCGACCATCGACGCGACGAGCCCGTCGAGGATGTCGGACTCGGACACGAGGCACTCCGAGAAGCCGAGGTGCCGCATGACGGACACGAGGACGCACATGCCGCCGACGATCACGTCGGCTCGCTCCCGCTCGAGTCCGGGGTTGTGGACGCGATCGGCGAGCGGTTCGGTCGCCAGCGTGCGGAACACGTCCTCGACGGCGTCCTTCGTCAGGACGAAGTGGTGGATGCGGTCCCGGTCGTACTCGGCGAGCCCCTGCTCCACGGACGCCGCGGCCGACACGGTGCCTGCCAGGCCGACCAGGCGCGCGGCCGACGCCGCGCCGGTGAGCTCCCGCTGCACGTCGTCGAGGTGCAGCTCGAGCACGCTGAGGCAGGCGGCGAGCTCCTCGGGCAGCGGTGGGTCGGAGTGGAGGAACTGCTCGGTCATCCGCACGCAGCCGACGTCGAGGGACACGGACCCGACGAGCTCGGTCCGACCGTCGACCACCGAGCCCAACGCGAACTCGGTGGAGCCCCCGCCGATGTCGACGACGAGGTACGGGCCGCCGGTCGGGTCAAGCTCCGCCGTCGCGCCGGCGAACGAGAGGCGCGCCTCTTCGAGGCCGTCCAGCAGCTCGGGGCGGGCGCCGAGGATCTCCTCCGCTGGCCCGAAGAAGTCCTCGCGGTTGGTGGCGTCCCGCGCCGCCGACGTGGCCGTCACACGGACGCCGGCCAGGTCGTACCGGTCCATCACGGCGCGGTAGTCCCGGAGGCACTCGAGCACCCGCTCGATGGCGTCGGGCGCGAGGCCCCGCTGGCGGTCCACCCCGGCACCGAGACGGGTGATCCTCATCCGCCGCTCGTGCGCCGTCCGTCCGTCCGAGATGAGCAGCCGGGTGGAGTTCGTGCCGCAGTCGACGGCGGCGTAGGACGGAGCCATGGCGCCTGAAGCTACAACCGCTCGAGCGCCCACCGACCCACGGGGTCGTCGCCCCCGGCCAGGAGGTGGGCGACGTGCGCGTGGAGGCACTTGACACCGATCCGCGTGCCGCCGACGCCACCCGACGGCCGAGGGCCCTGGTGGTCGGGCGGGATCAGCGCGTCGCGATCGGCTTCGAACCGGGCGTGCACCTCGGCGATGCGCTCGAGCCCGATCTCCTCCTCGGCGCGGTCGACGCCGCCCTCGGCCTCCAGCGTGCCGATCCGCCGGAGGAGGTCGGGATCGACCAGCCAGTAGCGGGTCGGCATGGGCACGCCGCCCGGCAGGATCGGCGGGTTCTCGATGACGCTCGGCCGCCCGCGGGCGTCCCTCGCCGCCACGCTCCACTCACCTCGCGGCTCGCGGCCCAGGACCCCCCGCACCCAGTCGACGTCGGCGTCGGTCGGCGTTGCGGCGTGGAGGCCGCCGGTCATCCCTTGCGCCGCAGCGCCCTCGCGACGAGAAGGAGCACGGCGCCCACGGCGAGCAACGGCAGCGCCCGCTTCAGCAGCGAGCCCCCGGCCGTGCCCACCAGGTCGATCGCCTCCGCCTCGGGCTGGTCGATCCTCCGGACGGTGGCAGTCGCCGGGGTGGAGGTGGACCCGTTCGTGTGGACGGGGACCCCTGGTTCGGGCTCGCCGGGCGTCGCCGCATCGGGGGCCGCCCCGGACGCGGGCGCCGCCTCGGGCAGGGGCGGCGGCTCGGGCACGGACGCCGACTCGGACACGGACGCCGACTCGGGCAGCGGCGGCGGCTGGGGCGGCGTGGCCT
>JAEZFI010000225.1 GCA_023437745.1 Actinomycetes bacterium | reverse complement strand
CGGTGCAATCGACCCGGAACGTGGGGCGGGGCGGCGAGCGGCGCGCCGATATCGTGCCCCCGTGCCACAGGAGCTCACACCCAGCGAGGCGGCCGCCCTCGTCCGCCCCGTCGACCGGATCGGCGTGCCGCTCGGACCCGGGCAACCGGTCGAGCTGCTCCACGCGCTCGGCGCCCGAACCGACTGGGAGGACCTCGAGGTCCTGTGCGCCATGTTCGTCGACCTCTACGAGCTGCCGAACCGTCCGGGCGTCCGCACCCGCTCGACCTTCTTCGGGCCGGCTGAGCGCCTGTGCCGGGACCAGGGCGCCGCCATCGAGTTCATCCCCGCGGACTACCGCCGCTGGGCGCCGCTGCTGCACGCACGCCGCCCGCGGGTCATGTGCACCGCGACCGCCCCGCCCGACGCCGACGGCTACCTGTCCCTGTCGCTCCACGCCGGCTCGACGGTCGACGAGCTGCACGCCGCGGGCGCCGCCGACGACCGGCTGCTGATCGTCGAGTGCAGCCCCCACTTCCCCCGGACCGCCGGGCTCGACGACGCCCACCCCCACCGCCTGCACCTCGACGAGGTCGACGTCCTGGTGCGGACCGAGCGGACGCCGGTGGAGCTGGCCGACCCGCCGGTGACCGACGTCGAGGCCCGGATCGCCGAGCTGGCCGCCGGCTTCGTCCGCGACGGCTCGACCCTCCAGACCGGCTTCGGCTCCATCCCCTCCATGGTCGCCGCCACCCTCGCCGTGGGACCCACGGACGACCTCGGGGTGCACTCCGAGATGTTCACCACCGGGCTGATGCGGCTCCACCAGGCGGGCAAGGTCACGAACCGGCAGAAGGGCGCCTTCCCGGGCGTCTCGATCTGCACGTTCGCCGCCGGCGTGGCCGAGCTCTACGAGTGGCTCGACGGCCGGACCGACATCGCGTTCCTGCCGGTCGGCCTCGTCAACGACCCCGTGACGATCGCAGCGAACCGGAACATGGTCACGATCAACGGCGCCACCGCCGTCGACCTCACCGGCCAGGTGTCGGCCGACACGATCGGCGGCGTCCAGTGGAGCGGAATCGGCGGGCACGAGGACTTCGTGTCGGGCGGAGGGCTGGAGCAGGACGACCGGGCGCTCGTTTGCCTGCCCTCCACGACCACGGTCGACGGGCAGCTCGTCTCGCGGATCATGCCGTCGCTCGGCGAGGGCGCCATCGTCACGACACCCCGCCACCAGACCGACGTCGTGATCACCGAGCAGGGCGTGGCGGAGCTGCGCGGGCTGACCGTGCGAGAGCGGGCGATCGCGCTGGCCGAGATTGCACACCCGTCGTTCCGGGCCTCGCTGCACGCAGCGGCCGAGCGCCTCGCCTGACCGTCAGGGTCGCGGCTGGGCCACCGTGACGCCAGCCGCCACCAGCGCGGCGCGGAGCTCGACCGAGGCGGGGAACCCCATGTGCCGCCCGACGAGATCGCAGAGCACCCCGCAGAAGATCGGGCCGTGGGGCTCGGGGTCGCGGGCCACGAGGTGCGCCAGCTCGTGGAGGAGCACGGCAGCCGTCCAGTGCCCGTCACGGAGGTGGATCACCGGGCGGCCGACCTCGGCGGCCGAGCTCCGCGCCGAGCGGGACCGGCGGACCAGGGTCACGTCGAGCGGCGGGGCGACGCCCCAGCGCTCGCCCAGGTCGTCGATCCACCAGGGGTCGCTCACGACGTCGGCGAGGTAGGCCTCGACCTCGGCGAAGCGGCGGAACGTGCGACCGTGCGCGAGCGTCAGGTCCTCGGACGCGTAGACGCGTTCGCGCTGGGGGTCGTCGAGGTCCGGATCCAGGTCCTCGTCGACCACGGCGCTCAGCCTGCGGCGAGGCCCCGGTGCCCGCCGACGCGCCGGTGGCCGAGGTCGGCGCGGTTGCCGGCACGTTGCCCGGCGAGCTGACCGGACCGGGAGGACCCGAGGCTCACGCGCGACACCCGGATGTGAGGGTGCCGGCGGCGGAACTCGGCGGCCACGTCGTCGCCCCGGTCGGCGAGCACCAGCGCCATCGAGGTGCCCGAGGCGGCGGCCGGCTGCTCGTCCACGAGACGCCGGCGCTCGGCGGCGAGACGCTCAGTGGTCCGGTGGACGAACCCGCTGAGGAAGCTGCGCCGCCAGCCCGCCGAGGACGACGGCGACATGCCGCCGGGCTGCGCTGCCACGGACGCCGTGGCGGCCTGGACCAGCAGCGAGGTCACCAGCGTCTCGACCATCTCGAGGTCGGACTCGAACCCCACGATCGACACCATCTCGCTCTCGGCACCGGGACCGCCCGGGAACCGCACCGCCTTGCAGCCGAACACCTCGGCGATCCCGTTCACCAGCAGCGCCTTCTGTGACACGTAGGGCCGCCGGAGCTCGATGCGCTGCTCGGTGGGGGTCCCCCCACCTTCGGCCGAGGCCCACACAGCGGCCTCGTCGAGGGCGTAGCGGGTCATCAGGGACGTGGCCTTGGCGAGGAACGCCTCGGCCTCGGCGGGGAACGGGGTGGCCTCGGCCTTGGACAGCAGGCCGCGGATGGTGGTCAGTCGGTCATCGGTGAGGGTCATGGGACGACGCTACCCAGGGGGTCCGACAGTCCCGGATGACCGCCCGGACGCCCTAGCTTCTCGGCGTGACCGACCCTGCCACGAGCGCCGCCGACCGCTACCTCGAGCTCCTCCGCGGGTGCCTGACCCGCGAGCTGTTCCTCGACGAGGAGTGGTGGGACGCCGACCTGCGTGGCTGGCCCGGCCCCGGAGCGCCCGACGAGGTGCAGGCGTCCTTGCGTGACCTCGGCTGGAGGATGAAGCGGCGCGGCGAGCCGGGGGCCCGGGCGGAGGGCCGCGACTGGCCCCCGGGTGCCGAGACCATGGTCGGCAGCGCCCGGCTCGACAACGTGCAGTGGGCCTGCCGGACCGCGCTCGCCGACGGCGTACCCGGCGACTTCGTCGAGACGGGCGTGTGGCGCGGCGGCGTGACCATCCTGATGAAGGCCGTGCTCGTGGCCGCCGGCGACACCGAGCGGTCCGTCTGGGTGGCCGACTCCTTCGAAGGCCTCCCGGTCCCCGACGGCGACCGCTACCCGGCGGACGCGAACCTCGACTGGTCCCACGTGGAGGTCCTGAAGGTCGGGGTCGACGCCGTGAAGGCGAACTTCGAGCGCTACGGCCTCCTCGACGACCGGGTCCGGTTCCTGGAGGGGTGGTTCTGCGACACCCTGCCCGCCGCCCCCATCGAGCAGCTCGCCGTCCTGCGCCTCGACGGCGACCTGTACCAGTCGACGATGGACGCGCTCGAGCACCTGGAGCCGAAGGTGGCACGCGGCGGCTTCGTCCTGGTCGACGACTACGGCGGCTGGGAGTCGTGCCGGGCGGCCGTCGAGGACTACCGCGCCGAGCGGGGGATCACCGACGAGATCCACACGGTGGACTGGACCGGCGTCTGGTGGCGGAAGCGCTGAACGGCTCCCGCACCGTCGCAGGTGCACCTCAAGAGCCGCTGAGGCGGCGCCGATCTGAGGAGGGATGTCGCTCCTCGCCGCGCTCGCCCCGACGCCACCCGTGGCACTGCCCGAGGCCGTCGGGACCTCGAACCGCCGTGCCGTCCTGCGCGTGGCGGCGCTGGCCGTCCTCGTGGCGGCGGCGGCGCTGACGCTCCGGGTCCTGGGCACCGACCCGGGCATCCAGGCGCACCAGGAGACGCTGACCTCGCTCTACACCCCGCCGTCCAACGCCGCCGAGGCGATCCTCAACCAGCACGACGGGCAGCACGCCGCCGCCCTCGCGCTCGACCCGACGCTGCGGGACCACAGCGTGTTCGGCAGCCGCGAGGAGCATGCGTACCGGGCGGCACGGCCGCTGATGGGATGGCTCGCCGCGCTCGGCTCGCTGGGCTTTGCGGCTGCGGTCCCCTGGGTGCTGCTGGCGCTCACGGCGATCGGGACCGGCGCGCTCGTGGCCGGGGTGGCACTCCTCGCGCAGCAGAGCGGGCGGCGGGTCGACCTCGCCCTGCTCGCCATCGCTCTGCCGGGTGCCGTCGTGCAGCTGGGCTGGGCCGGTCTCGCCGACAACCTCGCCGTCGGCGCGACGCTCGCCGGCCTCGCCTGGTGGTCCCGGGGGCAGACCCGCTGGGCCGTGGCCGCCTTCTGCCTGGCGGCCCTCGGGCGGGAGACCACACTCGTCGTGCCCGCCGCCATCGTGCTCGCCGAGCTGTCGGCCCGGACGCCGTGGCGCCGCCTGCTGCCGCTCGTCACGCCCGTCGCCCTGCTCGCCGGCTGGACCTGCGTCGTCCGGTGGCGGATCGGCGTGTGGCCGTCCGGTGCCGGCGACTCGCGGATCGGCACCCCCTGGACGGGACTGGGTGTCGCCGCCGGACGCTGGGACGCGGCCGACGTCGCGGTCCTGGTCGGCGTCGCCGCACTGCTCGTCGCTGCGTGCCGCCGGCGCGTGCCACGAGCGCACCTCCTGGTCGTCGGCCTGTCGCTCGCCGGCGCGCTGTTCCTCGGCTGGAACGTCTGGGAGCGATGGGAGGACGTCACGCGGGTGCTGCTCCCGGCCTGCGCGGTGGCCCTCGTCGCCCTGCTGCCGGGCGAACCACCCTCAGACCGCCGACGCGCCCACGATCGCAGCGATGTTCGCCTCGGTGAAGAACTCGGCGGGTGAGGTCACACCTGCGTTGACCCGGGCGAAGCCGTCCATCGCCTGCTGGTTGCCCTGCATCGCTCCGAGCAGCTGCTCGAGCTCGGGTGGCGGCGGCCCGAACGTGGCGACCTGCAGGGTGAACTCGTACATCGGGAGGACGGCCTCGTCGCGCGTCCGGTGGTACTCGGCCAGGGCCTCCTCGGCAGGACGGCGGCCCGCGAGGGCGTCGTCCAGGGCGCCCGCCAGCAGTTCGGCGTCGCGGAACGCGTCGGAGATGCCCTGCGCCGTGATGAAGTCCCGGTTGTACCCGGCATCGCCCACGAGCGCCCACCCCGGGCCGTAGGGCCGGCGGAAGAAGTTGGGCACCGCCATGCCGGTGATCCGGCTCTCACGTGTGGCCCCGCTGAGCCGGTCCGCGAACTCCGGCACCCGCTCGAAGATGGCGAGGTAGTTGCCGTCGACGTCCGACTTGTTGGCCTCCATCTCCTCGTACGGCCAGCCGCCGACGAGCAGGGTGAGGTCGTCGTTCGTCGGGGCGGCGGCGAACCCGCGGTCGCCGCGGTCGTAGACCTCGAAGCGGCCGTCGACCGGCAGGCCGCTCCAGTAGGCGTAGTAGCCGCAGAGCTTGGGTTCGACCTGCCGGTACTGCTCGGCGTGCACGGACCGGGCGACGAGCGATCGGATGCCGTCGGCACCCACGACCCAGGTCGCCCGCTCGGTGACCGACGAGCCGCCCCGGTCGCGACCCCGGATGCCGGTGACCCGGTCGCCGTCGAAGGTCAGGCCCTCGACGAAGAAGCCCTCTCTGACCTCGGCTCCCGCTGCCGAGGCGGCATCCACCAGGATGCCGTCGAGGACCGTGCGCCGCGGGCAGTAGCCGACCGGGTGATCGTCGGTACCAGGACTGCCCGACACGCGGACGGGCCCGAAGTCGAACGAGTACGTCCGCAGCGGCGGGCACCCCGTGGCCACGACCTGGTCCAGGAGGCCCCAGCGCTCCAGCGCCGCCACGCCCGTGGGGTGCACCACGTGGGTCGAGATGGTGTCGCTCGGGAACGTCGAGCGGTCGAGCACCAGGACGCGATGGCCGAGCCGAGCCAGCAGCAACGCCGTGGGGGCGCCGGCACACCGAGCGCCCACCACGATCACGTCGTACGCCGTCTGATCCATCGCACCACCTCCGGGCGGATCCCGCGCAGATCCTCGTCTGCACAGTCCTCGCCGCGTGGTGCTCCGTTACGGCGGAACGGCGGTCAGAACTGCGGGATGGCGGGAGCGCTCGGGTGGTCCGGGTCGAGCGCCGGGTCGTGGTCGGGCAGCGTGCCCTCGAACCACGGGTCGAGCTTCCAGTCCGGCACCGGAGGATCCACGGACGCCGAGGGGACGAAGGGCGACCGCTCCACCAGCTCGTAGTGGTGAACGTAGCGGCGGCAGTTCGCGAACACCGCCTCGCCCCGCACCCGAACGACGAACTGCGCCCCCGGGTAGTGCTCGACGAGCGGATCGTGGAGGTCGATGCCGGCCACCCCGTTGAAGCGCAGGCGGGTGCCCCCCTCGAGGTCGATGAACAGGATCCCGACCTTCGGGTTCACCGTGATGTTCCCGGCCGACAGGAACATGCCGTTGCCGTCGTAGATCGGGAACGCGATGGTGCGCTCGTCGACGACGCGCACGAAGCCCGGCGCGCCGCCCTTGTAGGAGCACTGCGGCACGCCGTGTTCGTCGGCCGTGGCGAGGAAGAACATGTCGCGGGACTCGATGAACGACCGGTGGCGGTCGCCGATCCGGTCGTCGGTCGCCTGGTCCAGGCGGTCGGCGAGGCGGCGCGTGTCGAAGCGGTCCTGAAGACCTCGTTGCCCGTCGTGGTAGTCCTGCGGCATCGAGCCCCCTCAGCCGGTCCGGAGGTTGCCGGTGATCCCCGTGCGGTAGAGCTCGTCGTAGTGCGTCCACGCCGGCTCGCCGTCCACGAGCGCCCGGAGCCGCTCGGCCCAGCGCTCGGTCTCCTCCCGCCGGTTGTTCCGCTCGGCCTCCTCCGCAGGCGTGAGGTCGCCGTCGACCTCGGCGAACTCGGCCAGGATCAGGTAGCGCCCCGGCTCGTCCCTGTCGGCCAGCAGCCGGGTCCCGATGTAGCCCATCACGTCGGTGGTCGCCTGCCCCGCATCCCACTCCGCCAGCAGCGCGAGGAGCGCGTCCGGCTCCGCACACCGCACCCCGATCCCCTGCGCGAACCTCATGTGACCACCTCCCGGTCGATCGACGCTGCGTACGCCTGCTGGATCCTCGACATGCCCGCCCGGTCGAAGGCTCCGGGTGACCCGGCAGCGGTCGCGACCTCGCCCTTCGGGCCGAACCCCAGCTCCCGGCGGACCTCCGCCACGGGACGGGCGGCGAGCTCGTGGAAGTCGAGCTCGAGCAGGTCGATGCCGAGCCGATCGCACAGGTCACGACCGCGCCGGAACGCGTCAGCGAGCCGGACGTGCATCGCCGGCGTCTCGAGCTGCCGCTCGCGCAGGTCGCCGGTGAAGAACCCCGCGTCCGCCACGTAGCCCGTCTCGAACAGTCCGACGAGGGTGGCGAGCCAGGCGAAGCCCTTCGGGTCCGGGTCGGCTCGACCGATCAGCGCGAAGACCTCGACCTCGCCGCTCAGGTTGGTGCCGTAGTCGGCGAGGACGTGAACGAAGTCGTGCTGGGCGAGGTAGGCGGACGCACCGCCGATCGAACCCGGCAGGGCGAACCCGCGGCTCCGGTACACGTCCCAGACCCCACGACCGAGCGTCCCCGGGGGCAGGTCGGCGAAGGCCATCCATCGATCCGCGAGCGCCGCGTCCTCCGCACCGGCGGCCAGCTGGTGCTCGAGCTTCACGGTGGTCCTGAGCTGGTCGGTGCGTGCGCGCTCCCAGTGCTCGGCGAAGCCGCTGCGGTGCAGGTCGAGCCAGGCGAGCCCGAAGGCGCCCTGGGCATAGCGGCGCGCGATCCGGACGAACCGGTCCTCGATCCCGAGGGACGTCGCGTAGCGCTCCACCCGCCGGGCGACCTCCGGCGGGATGGGCCGGAGGACGAGCTCGCCGAGGACCATGTCGTGCACCACCCGGTGACGGAGCATCGCAGGTCGCTCGGCGAGCAGCGCTGCGAGCTCGTCGGGCCCGAGCGGCTCGAGCTCGGAGTGGTCGAGATCGAGACCCGTCAGCGCGGCGTGCAGGGACCGGAGCAGGCTGGCCTGCACCGGTGTGAGCCCGTCGGCGGGTGCCACGGCCGAGGCGATGCCCCGAGCGATCGCGACGACGTCGTCGTCCGAGGCACCAGCACCGTTCGAGCCCTCCGACCGCACCGACGCCCCTTCCGTTCTCGCACCTCGAGGCGTGTCCGATGTTAGAGCTCGCCGCTATCGTCGGCGCTGCGGACCCGGGCTCCGCTCGTGACGTCGCTGACGCGCGGCGTCAGGGGCCCGGCCGCTCCGCGTCGAGCTGCGCTCGCAGCCGTCGCCGGTCGTCGACGCGGCCGACGAGGCGCCGCGCCGCCGCCCGC
>JAEZFI010000214.1 GCA_023437745.1 Actinomycetes bacterium | reverse complement strand
CCCCACCCGGGCGCGGCCCACGACACAGAACGGTGGATTGGGTCAGGCGGAGGTGTGGGCGCCGGTGGACGGGCGCACCTGCCAGCCGCCGAGGTCCAGGCCCGGCTCGTGGAGCGCCACGACGCAGCCGCCGAACCCCGCGCCGGTGAGCCGTGCGCCGTGGACGCCCGGCGTGGCGCGCAGGCGCTCGACCAGCGCGTCGAGGACCGGCGTCGACACCTCGAAGTCGTCCCGCAGCGACACGTGCGAGGCCAGCATCGCAGCGCCCAGCCCGTCCACGTCGTGGCGGTCGAGGGCCGCGACGAAGTCGCGGACCCGCTGGTTCTCGGTGACGACGTGCCGCGCCCGTCGCCGCACGACGTCGTCGGCGATGCGGTCGACGTCCTCGATCGTGGCGGTGCGCAGCGGGCCGACCTCGATCTCGGCGCGCTCGCACTGGGAGCGCCGCTCGGCGTAGGCCGACCCGGCCAGCTCGCGTGACTGGCCCGAGTGCACGACGGTGACGCACAGGTCCTCGGGGATCGGCACCGGCGTGACGGAGAGCTGGTGGCAGTCGATGAGCAGCGCGTGGCCGTCCACACCGGCGATCGAGGCGAGCTGGTCCATGACCCCGCACGGGACCCCGCTCGCAGCCTCCTCGGCGTCCCGGCACAGGAGCGCCAGCTCGACCGGGTCGGCGGGCCCCCCGAGGGCGAGCGCGATCACCACCTCGAGCGCCGCGCTCGACGACAGCCCGGCGCCCAGCGGCAGGGTGGTGTCGAGCCGACCCCGGAACCCGGTCCGCGCGCCGAGCCGCGCCGCCACGCCCGCGACGTACCTCCCCCACGAGGGCGTCGTGGCGGCCGCGTCTCGGACGGGCAGCGGGAGCGACAGCGGCTCCCCCTCGGCGCCCGAGACCAGCTCGATCCGGTCGCTCGGGGCACCGGCGTCGGGTTCCTCGATGGTGAGGGTGATGCCGAGGTCGATCGCCATCGGCAGGACCAGCCCGCCGGTGGTGTCGGTGTGCTCCCCGATGAGGTTGACGCGGCCCGGCGCCCAGATCGTCCTGCTCACGCCGGCACGGTAGCCCGCCGTCCGGCCTGTGGAACATGGGCGTCTGACACGGAGAGTGCGACTGTGAACCCGGAGAGTGAGGGTCTAGACTTCGCCGCCGATGCGCCCCGTGAGTACCTCCCCACGCTCCCGCGCGGCCCGGCGGTCCGTCCGCCTCGGGTCGCGACTCGCACTCGGCGTCGCCGTCGCGGTGGCCGCCACGCTGCTGCCCACGCCACGCCTCGACTGGGTGGAGTCGGCGGTGAGCGTCCGCCTCGGCGTCGAGCCGGTCGCCGCGCAGGAGGCCCCGGGAGTGCCCGGCGCGCCCGAGGTCGCGCCACCCGGCGTCGACCAGCGGGACCGCCTCGAGGCGGCATCCGCTGCACCGGGCGAGTTCACGATGATCGGCGTGTCACCCCAGCGCCCGACGGGCGATCCCATCTTCGTCCGCACCCGCACCGACGGTGTGTGGACCGAGTGGATGGACCTCGAGTACTCGGTGGACGACGGCCCCGATCGGGGCACCGCCGAGGAGCGCGCCAGCCGCTCGCGGGCCACGGCGTCCGAGCCGATCTGGGTCGGCAGCGCGGACGCCTTCGAGGTGAACCTCCCCGAGGACGCCCGCGACGCCGACGTCGTCGTGGTGCGGACGGAGGAGCGCGCCCAGGTCGTCAGCCCCGACGTCCAGCCCGCCGGCGCCGACATCCCGGGCCCGACCATCAACAGCCGGGCGTCCTGGGGGGCGCGGGCCCCGAAGAGCAGCCCCACGTACGGCTCGGGCGTCCGGCTCGGCGTCGTGCACCACTCGGCGAGCGCCAACGGATATGCCGCCGCCGACGTGCCGGCCATCCTCCGGTCGTTGCAGGCGTACCACATGGACGGTCAGGGCTGGAGCGACCTCGGCTACAACTTCGTGGTCGACCGGTTCGGTCGCATCTGGGAGGGTCGTGCCGGCGGCACGGACCGAGCGGTGGTCGGCGCCCACGCACAGGGCTTCAACACCAACACCGTCGGCGTGATGGTGCTCGGCGAGTACACGAACGAGGTGCCGAGCGCCCTCGCCGTCGACGCCACGGCCGAGATCCTGGGCTGGCGGATGTTCCTCGACGGCGTCGACCCGTCCGGGTCCGTCGCCTTCACCTCGGGGGGCAGCAACACCGTGCCGGCCGGGGTCACCCGGACGTACCCGAGGGTGATCGGCCACCGGGACGTCGGTTCGACGGCCTGCCCGGGGAACCAGCTCTACGGTCGACTGGGCGACATCCGCTCCCTCGCGAAGGCCGACTACGACGGCTTCGTCAGCACCGCCAACCCGTTCGGATCGGTCGACGTCAGGACGGGCGGCACCGGCACCGTCACCGCGCAGGGCTGGGTCATCGACCCCGACGCGGCCGGCGGCACCGGGAGGGTGTTCGCCTCGATCGGCGACCGGTCGGTCGAGGTCGTGGCCGACGCGCAGCGACCCGACGTCGGCGCCTCCTACCCGGCGTACGGCGCGGCGCACGGCTTCACCGCGCAGCTCACCGGCGTGCCGCCCGGGACCCACGACCTCTGCGTCACCTTCCGCAACCCCGGGCCCGGTGTCGACGCCGACCTCGGGTGCCAACCCGTGCAGGTCACCTTCGGGGCCAGCGGGTCGCCGGTCGGGAGGATCACGTCCCTGACTGCGGGGATCGGGCGCGTCACGGTGACGGGCTGGGCCGTCGACCCGGACACCAGCGGTCCGGTGAACGTCACCGTCAGCTCCGGCGGCCGCGCCGCCACGGTGGCGGCGTCGAGCCAGGTCCCCGAGCTGGCCACGCTCACCCCGGGCGTCGGCACCGCGCACGGCTTCAGCGTGGTGCTCGACGGGTTGCCCGGCGGGACCGTCACCGTCTGCGCCAGGGCCGCCAACGCCGGACCCGGCGCCGACACGGGCATCGGCTGCGCTGCCGTGGCCGCGCCGACGGGTCCGCCCGCGGGCCTCATCGACGCGGTCACCTGGGACGGTGCCACCGTCCGAGCGACCGGCTGGGCGTACGACCCCGACACGGCAGGTCCGGTGTGGGTGGAGCTGTGGGTCGACGGGCTCCCGCGCGTCGGGGTCACCGCCGACCAGAACCGCCCCGACCTCGCCACGCACCTCCCGGGGTACGGCCCGCTCCACGGCTTCTCGGCCGAGGTCGCGATGTCCCTCGCACCGGGGCGCCACAGCGTCTGTGCGAAGGCCCTCGACACCACGACGGCGGTCGGGCAGGAGCTCGGCGGCTGCACGACCATCGACGTCCCGGCACCGGCGGCGCCGCCCGCCCCGCCGCGGGAGGCGGTCGGCGCCATCCAGACCCTCCAGGGCGGTCGCCGGGCCATCGGCGTCAGCGGCTGGGCGGCCGACACGGTGGACACCGGTGCGGTCTGGGTGTGGATCGTGATCGACAACAGGTGGTACTTCACGCCGGCGAACCAGCCCCGCTGGGGGTTCTCCTTCTTCTTCCCGCGCCACGGCGACGCCCACGGCTACGGCGCGATCCACCCGGCGACCCGGGGCATGCATCGGGTCTGCGTGGCGTCGTTCACCACCGACCTGAAGTCGCTGACCGTGCAGGGTTGCCGGAACGTCCGCGTCACCTGAGCCCGGCGTACGATCGGCCGGGTGACGGTCAGGGTCGGCTTCCTGGGCGGTGGCTTCATCGCCCGGCTCCACGCCCATCAGCTGGGCCGCTGCGACACGGACCACGAGGTCGTCGCCGTGTACGACCCCGACCGGGAGCGCGCCACGGCGCTCGCCGACTGGAAGGGCGCCAAGGTCGCGCCGTCGCCCGAGGAGGTCCTCGGCGCGGTCGACGCCGTCTTCGTGTGCAGCTGGACGTCGGAGCACCCCGCCAACCTGGATGCCGCGCTGGCGGAGGGCGTGGCGGTGTACCTGGAGAAGCCGCTCGCCGTCGACCTCCCGACCTCCGCCCGGATGGCCGACGCCGTGGAGCGGTCGGGCGTCGTGAACATGACGGGCCTGGTGCTCCGGGCGTCGCCCGCCCTGCTGGCGCTGCGGGAGCTCGTCGCGGACCCGGCTGCCGGGCGCCCGATGAACGTCGTGCTCCGGGACGACCAGTACCTGCCGACGCAGGGCGTGTACGGCTCGGACTGGCGGGCCGACCCGTCGCGGGCGGGCGCCGGCGCCCTGCTCGAGCACTCGATCCACGACCTCGACATCCTGGAGTGGCTCTGCGGGCCGATCGAGACGGTCGCCGCGCAGACGGCCCGCTTCCACGGCATCGAGGGCATCGAGGACTCGGTGTCCGTCCTGGCACGCTTCGCCGGCGGCCACACCGCGACGCTGGCGTCCGTGTGGCACGACGTCCTGAGTCGTCCGTCGCAGCGGCGCATCGAGGTGTTCAGCGAGCGGAGCCTCGCCACCCTCGAAGGCGACCTCGTCGGGCCGGTGCGGTGGCAGCGGCAGGTGGGCGACGAGACCGACGAGGGGTACGTCGACGCCGCCACGATCGAGCCGTGGCTCGCCCAGCGAGGTGTCGAGGTCGCCCTCGCCGAGGAGCTCTTCCTCCGCGCGGTCGCGCGTGGCGGCCCGTCCCCGGCGCCCACGATCGCCGATGCGCTCCGGGCCCACGTGCTGGTCGACGCGGTCTACCGCTCTGCGGCCGCGGGTGGTGGGCCGCAGGGTGTCCCACCACCCCAGCGGCCGTGACCCGCCTCGGCGTCGCCGCTGCGCTCGTCGGAGGCGGCTGGGTCGCGGGCGACGTCGAGGTGGTGGACGGGGTCGTCACCTCGGTCGGCCTGTCGCCGGCGGTGGGCGAGGCCGTCGTGGCTCCCGGGTTCGTGGACCAGCAGGTGAACGGGTTCGCCGGCGTGGATCTCCGCTCCGCCGACGAGCAGGGGTACGCCACGGTCGCCGACGCCCTCCTCGCCCACGGGGTGACGACCTTCCTGCCGACCTACTACTCCACGTCGGTCGACGACTACGTCGCGGCGCTGCAGGTGCTCCGCTCGGTGCACGCCGACCCACCCGGCGGCGCGCACGTCGGCGGCGCCCACCTCGAGGGCCCGTTCCTGTCACCGACCTGGGCGGGGGCGCACGACGCCCGGCACCTGGTGGCACCGGATCCGGCCATCGCCGTCCGGTTGGTCAGCGCCGGACCCGTCGACCTGGTCACCCTCGCCCCCGAGCTGCCGGGGGCACTCGACCTCGTCCGCTGGTTCGTGGCGCGTGACATCCGGGTCAGCGTGGGGCACACGGACGCGACGGCCGAGGAGTGCCGGCTCGCGTTCGACGCGGGCGCCTCGATGCTGACCCACTGCTTCAACGCCCACCGGCGGTTCGGCGCCCGGGACCCGGGGCCCGCCGGCGCTGCCCTCGTGGACCGGCGCGTCGCGTTCGGGGTGATCGCCGACGGCCACCACCTCGCGGACGACGTGCTGCGGCTGGTCGCCACGACCGCCCCCGATCGGATGCGCCTCGTGTCCGATGCGATCGCCCCGGCGGGGACCGACGCCGTGACGTGGGCGACCGGCGGGGCATCGGTGCGGATCGGCGGTGGGCGCGCGGAGCTCTCCGATGGCACGCTCGCCGGCAGCGTGACGCCGCTCGACGACGCCGTGCGCCGCATGGTCGCCCTCGGGGTGCCACCCGAGGTGGCGCTGCGGGCCGCCGCCGGCGGTCGTCGCCTGGCCGTGGGCTCCGTCGCCGACCTGGTCGTCCTCGACGACGGCTGGCGAGTGGCCGACACCCTCGTGGCGCGTCGCCGGCGTTCTTGACCGTCCGGTCAAGCATCAGGGAGCATGCGGCCATGCCGGTGGTGGGAGCGAACGGGATCGAGCTCTGGTACGACGAGTGCGGCGACCCCGACGACCCGGTCCTCCTCCTGATCAGCGGGCTCGGCTCGCACGGCACGGGCTTCGCTCCCGCGTTCTGCTCGGCGTTCGCCGATCGCGGGCTCCGCGTGATCCGGTTCGACAACCGGGACATGGGCTACTCGACCCACGACGAGGCCTGGCAGTACACGCTCGAGGACATGGCCGCCGACGCGCTCGGCCTCCTGGACGCGCTCGGCGTCGAGCGGGCCCACCTCTGGGGGACCTCGATGGGCGGGATGATCGCCCAGACCATGGCGATCGCCGCGCCGCACCGGGCGATCACGCTCACGTCCGTGATGTCGTCGACCGGGGAGCCCGGCATCGGTGGCCCGGACCCGGTCATCCTCCCCGAGCTGCTGGAGCTCACTGGGCCCGTCTCGTCGGCGGACGAGTCCGTCGAGCGGGGCATGGCGATGGCGCGGCTGATCGGCAGCACGCCCGACCTCTTCGACGAGGCCGAGCACCGCCGCCGGCAGACGGAGCAGTCGCTGCGACACCTCGACCCCGGGGGCACGCAACGGCAGTTCCTCGCCATCATGAGCTCGCCACCGCGCACCGAGGCGCTCCGCCAGCTGGCGGTCCCGACCCTCGTGATCCACGGCACCCACGACCGGCTGGCCGACCCGTCGGGAGGGCGGCACCTCGCCGAGCTCGTGCCCGGCGCCCGGCTCCTCGAGCTCGACGGCATGGGGCACGACCTGCCGTCGTCGCTCTGGCCGCGCATGGTCGAGGCCACGATCGATCTCATCGCCGCGCACGCGGCCTGACCCGACGCCGCGGACGCGGCAACCAGGAGGCACACATCCATGGGACCACTCAACGGGCTGCGCATCGTCGAGATCGCCGGCATCGGCCCCGGGCCGTTCGCCGCCATGATGCTGGCGGACATGGGTGCCGACGTGATCCGGGTGGACCGGGCGTCGAACGCCATGGGCGGCGATCCCGCGTCGCCTCCCTCGGACGTGCTGAACCGGGGGCGTCGATCGATCGCCATCGACCTGAAGTCACCGGAGGGCGTCGCCACCCTGCTGGAGCTCGTCGACTCGGCCGACGCGCTGATCGAGGGGTTCCGGCCCGGCGTGGCCGAGCGCGGCGGGTACGGCCCCGAGGTCTGCCTGGAGCGCAACCCCCGCCTCGTCTACGGGCGGATGACCGGGTGGGGCCAGGAGGGCCCGTACTCCCACACCGCCGGCCATGACATCAACTACATCGCGCTGGCCGGGGTGCTCGACCACCTCGGTCGTGCCGGCCAGCAGCCGACGCCGCCGATCAACCTCGTGGGCGACTTCGGAGGCGGCGGCATGCTGATGGCGTTCGGGATCGCCTGCGGCATCGTGTCGGCTCAGCGCACCGGCGCCGGTCAGGTCGTGGACGCCGCGATGGTCGACGGCTCGGCGCTGCTCATGATGATGATGTGGGCCTTCACCCACATGGGCATCTGGAACCCCGAGCGGGGGACCAACATGCTCGACACCGCGGCCCACTACTACGACACGTACGAGACGGCCGACGGTCGCTTCGTGTCGATCGGCTCGATCGAGCCCCAGTTCTACGCCGAGCTGCTCCGCCTGACGGGGCTGGAGGGGGAGGAGCTGCCGCACCAGCAGGATCGCTCCCACTGGCCCGACCTCAAGGACCGGCTGGCGGCGATCTTCAGGACGAAGACCCGCGACGAGTGGTGCGAGGTCATGGAGGGGACGGACGTGTGCTTCGCCCCCGTGCTCTCGATGTCCGAGGCGCCGCAGCATCCGCACAACGTGGAGCGGAAGAGCTTCATCGAGATCGCCGGGCTGACTCAACCCGCGCCGGCGCCGCGCTTCAGCGCGACGCCGCCCGAGGTCCAGCGCCCGCCGGCCCATGCAGGGCAGCACACCCGGGAGATCCTCCGCGACTGGATCGGCAAGTCCGAGGCCGACATCGACGCGCTGCGCGCCGGCGGGGCGATCGCCTGACGCTCGATCGCCTGACGCTCGATCGTCCGGTTCTCGGGGTCCAGCGCGCAGAAACCGATCGCCTCGACCCCGAGAAGCGGCCAACTCGCCGCTCCGGCCCCGGGTGGCGCGACGGACGGGGATAGCGTGCGACGCGTGTCGACGCTCGTCTTCTTCCACGCCCACCCCGACGACGAGGCCATCGGAACCGGTGGCACCATGGCCCGCGCCGCGGCGGAGGGTCATCGCACGGTCCTGGTCGTCGCAACCCGCGGCGAGCTCGGCGAGGTGGCCGACGGCTTCCTCGAGGAGGGGGAGCTGCTCGGCGACCGTCGCGTGAAGGAGACGCTCGCCGCCGCCGACGTCCTCGGGGTCTCCCGTGTGGAGTTCCTCGGCTACCGCGACTCGGGCATGTGGGGCGAGCCGACCAACGAGGACGAGGGCTGCTTCTGGCTGGCCGACCTCGATGAGGCCGCGTCACGGCTGGGCAGGATCCTCGTGGAGGAGCGCGCCGACGTGCTGACGGTCTACGACGACAACGGCGGCTACGGGCACCCCGACCACATCCAGGTGCACCGCGTCGGTGTGCGGGCGGCCGAGCTGGCGGCGATCGACCGGGTCTTCGAGGGCACGATGAACCGCGACGCGATCGAGCGGTCGATGCAGACGGCGGTCGAGGCGGGGCTGATGGCGCCCGAGGACATGCCGACGGCCGACGAGCGCTTCGGCAAGAGCGAGCAGCTCATCACCCACGCGGTCGAGGTGCACGACCGGGTGGACCAGAAGCTCGCGGCCATGCGAGCCCACGCGTCGCAGATCGGCGAGGACTCCTTCTTCCTGCAGATGCCGAGGGAGAGCTTCGAGGAGGTCTTCGGCACCGAGTGGTTCATCCAGCGTGGAGTGCCGCGAGCCGAGGGCGCCGCCATGCGGACCTGGTTGCTCGACTGAGCCGACGAACGCCGGCCCGGGACGGTCAGCCGACGAGGCGGTCCATCTGGAAGCCGTCGAGTCGGCCGCTCCCTCGCAGCACGGTGGCCGAGCCGACGCTGCGGACGAGGAAGGCCGGGCCGCTGAGGTCCGTCATGGTGAGCGACCCGGAGTCCTCGACGCCGTCGATGCAGGTCATCGTGAGGTCGTGATGGCCGTTCTCCAGGTCGGTCGGTTCGATCGTGTGGACCACGACCTCCCAGTCGAGCTGCGCCGACTCGGCCCGTGCGACCACGACGAGATCGCCGTAGCGGAGCGCCACCGGCTCGCCGCCGATCTCGAGTTGGGCGATGTGGAGGCGAGCGTGCAGCATGGCCGAACCATGCTTCCACAACGTCGAGCGAGTTCCGTCCCGGGCGGGCGTCGATGATCGTGCGCGACGTCCACGCGTGGTGGGCATGGGTGACGATCGGAGCCAACGCGCTGGCCGGCGCATGGGCGCTCGCCGCGCACTGGTGGGCGCCGGCGCGGCGCCGCGCGCTCTGGTGGTTCGTCGTCGCCGCAGAGGTCGCGATCTTCGTCCAGGTGGCGCTCGGCGTGGTGATGATCGCGCTGCAGGACCGGCACGCCCCGGACTTCCACATGTTCTACGGGTTCGTCGCGATCATCACCGTGGGCCTGCTCTTCGCCTACCGGCTGCAGCTCACCGCGTGGCTGTACCTCCTCTACGGACTGGGCGGCCTCTTCCTGATGGGCCTGTGCCTCCGGGCCCTCAGCTTCCACCCGTGACCCGACCGGCGCGCCGTCGCCCGCAGGATCGCGTCAGTCGCTGACGATCGGGCACGTCAGGGTGCGCGTGATGCCCTCGACGAGCTGGATGCGGGTCACCACGACGCGGCCCAGCTCCTCGATGCTCTCGGTCGTCGTGAGCGCGATCACGTCGTACGGTCCGGTCACGTCGTCGGAGCTCTCGACGCCGGGCAGCGCCCGGACCGCGTCGGCCACCGCGGCAGCTCGACCCACCTCGGTCTGGATGAGGACGTAGGCCCGTACGGTCACGGCGGTGCTCCGATCCGGTGATGTCAGGTGATGTGCCCAGATCGTAGGGGTGGCCGCAGCCGAGGGCCGCCTCGACGGCGAGACGGCGTCAGTCGTTCGGGAGGCGCAGGGCCGTCGGACCGATCAGCTCGATCCAGATCCGCTCCGAGCACCGCTCGGTGGGATGCCACGAGTCCGGGAAGCAGGCGTCGAAGGCTGCCGGGTCGAGGGCGCGAGACCACGCGTGGAGATCGAGGACGTCGAGCGCGAGGTGCTCCGCCGCCTGTCGCACCACCCGGTCGTAGGCGGCGGCCCGCCGCGCGTCCAGGTGGCGGGCGTCGCGAGCGGGCGAGTCGCCCACGTGGACCGCGGTGGTCACGACGATGCGTTCCACGCCCACGGCTCGGAACCGCTGGACGGTGTCCTCCAGCGCGGTGAGCAGCGCCGCATCGACCAGCTCGTCGCCCACCGCTCTCCACTCGCTGTCGCCGTCGAGCTTCCAGTCCACGAGGTCCATCCGGCTGGCGACGATCACCGCCGTGTCGATCGCACGGAGCTTGGCGGCCGCGGCCCACCGCATCGCGCGCTGCTCGCACTCGGCAGGCGGTCGCCGGGGTGCGAGCGGGTCGGACTCGGTCACGCCGGTCACGCCGCGCTCGCCGTCGGTCAGCAGTCCGCAGCCCAGCGCGGCGTAGCCGGGGATCGCCTGGTGTCCGTCGGCCGACGCGACCCACGGCCCCGAGCCCAGCGCCAGGGTCAACGCCGTCGAGCCCCCGAAGAGCGCCACCGCCCGGTGGCCGGGGAGCCGGAACGCGAGGTCGTCCCGGCCGGCCCCGTCCTCAGCGAGGACGGCGGCGGCGTCCTCGTCGGTGAGGTCGGGAGGGCCCGCCGACTCGGCGGGCCGGTCGAGGATCTCTGCGGCCTCCTCGACCGAGAGCCCGGGCAGGACCCCCTGGGCTGCTGCGAAGTCGATCGACGGTTGCGCTCGTGGGACGCTCAGCGAGCCCCACAGGAGTGCCGCGGCGATCACGACCGCCGTGGGGGCGGCGAAGCGTGGGCGTGCCCATGCGGCGCCGAGCCGTCCGGTCGCACCCGGCATCAACGGCTGTTCCACCGCCACGTGGACGAGGCCGCCCACGGCGATCGAGACCGTGAGCTCGAGGACCACGAGCTGCCAACCGGGCGCGCGGGGGAGGAGCTCGCCGAGTGCCAGGAAGATCGGCCAGTGGAGGGCGAACACCGGGAAGGCCCAGCGGCCCAGCGTGCGGAGGGGAGCCACCGAGAGGGCTCGGGACACGAGCCCGCCCTGGGTCAGCACGGCGCCGATCACTGCGACGGCCGGCAGGGCGAACAGGCCCATGCCGCCCCGGTAGAGCCAGTCGGCGGAGCGGTCGAGCGTGAGCATGACGGCGACCAGCACGGCCAACCCCACGGCGCCGGCGGCGCGCCACGCGGCGGTGGCCCGGCGTGTCGCCTGGTGGCCGGTGGTGCCGTCGCGCCACCAGAGGGCGAGGGCCGCGCCGAGGAGGAACTCCCCGCCGCGGGTGTGGGTGCCGTAGTAGACGGTGTCCGCGCCCTGTGACCACATGGCGGGCAGTGCGCAGAGCGCCGCACCGATCGTGGCGGTCAGCACGGCCTGCGCCCGTTGCGGTCGTCGTGCGACCTGCCGTGTGAGCAACGCCACCACGGCGAGGACCGCGGGCAGGGCGACGAAGGCCTGCTCCTCCAGCGACAGCGACCAGAAGTGCTGGAACGCCGACTGGTCCTCGAACATCGCGCCGTAGCTGCGGTCCTCGACGACGAAGCGCCAGTTCGACCACGACGTCAGCGCCGAGAGGGTGTCGCCCGCCACGGAGGAGGTCGAGCCGGGTCCGCCCCACCACGCCGTCACGGCCACCGCCGCCGCCACGCCGAGCGCGGTGACGGGGAACAGCCGCCGGGCGCGTCGGCCCCAGAACTCGAGGAACGGCCGCGCGGCCCCACGATCACGCGCGGAGGCGAGCGATCGGGTGGCCAGGTAGCCGGCGAGGACGAAGAAGATCGTCATCCGGGCGAAGCCGCCCTTCACCCATGAGATCTCGGCGTGCCACGCCAGCATGCCCGCGAGGGCCAGACCGCGCAGCCCGTCGAGTGCGTCGAGTCGGCTGCTGGTCCTCAGCGGACGAGGCGCTTCTCCAGGGCGGAGAGCTCGTCGCGCATCTCCTGGGGGAGACGCTCGCCGATGAAGTCGAAGTGGCCCTCGACGAGCGCGACCTCGCCGCGCCAGGCCTCGTTGTCGACGTCGAGGATCTTCGCCATGGTCTCGTCGTCGATGTCGAGGCCGCTGCGGTCGATGCCGTCGACGGTCGGGACATGGCCGATCGCGGTCTCGGTGGCCTCGCCCCCGCCGTTCACACGCTCGACGACCCACTTGAGCACGCGGCTGTTGTCACCGAAGCCCGGCCACAGGAACTTGCCGTCCTCGTCCTTGCGGAACCAGTTGACCCAGAAGAGCTTCGGCAGCTTGGAGTCGTCGCCGTTGCGCTCGACGGAGGACTTGCCGATCTCGAGCCAGTGGCCGATGTAGTCGCCGACGTTGTAGCCCATGAAGGGCAGCATCGCGAACGGGTCGAAGCGCACCTCGCCGACCGTGCCGGCGGCGGCCGCGGTCTTCTCGGAGCTCATGATCGAGCCGAGGAACACGCCGTGCTGCCAGTCGAGGCTCTCGGTGACGAGCGGGACGTTCGTCGCGCGGCGGCCGCCGAAGAGGATCGCCGAGATCGGGACGCCCTTGGGGTCCTCCCACTCGGGAGCGATCGACGGGCACTGCGAGGCCGGCGCCGTGAAGCGGGCGTTCGGGTGGGCGGCCGGCGTGCCCGACTCGGGCGTCCAGTCGTTGCCCTTCCAGTCGATGAGGTGCGCGGGCGGCTCGGACATGTCCTCCCACCAGACGTCGCCCTCGTCGGTCAGGGCCACGTTGGTGAACACGCAGTTCTCGTCGAGGGTCGCCATCGCGTTGGCGTTCGTCTCGGTGTTGGTCCCGGGGGCCACGCCGAAGAACCCGGCCTCGGGGTTGATCGCGTAGAGCCGGCCGTCCTCGCCGAACTTCATCCAGGCGATGTCGTCGCCGACGGTCTCGACCTTCCAGCCCGGCAGCGACGGGATGAGCATCGCCATGTTCGTCTTGCCGCACGCGGACGGGAACGCGGCGGCGACGTACTGCTTCTCGCCGTTCGGCGGGGTGAGGCCGAGGATCAGCATGTGCTCGGCCATCCAGCCCTCGTCGCGGGCCATCGTCGAGGCGATGCGCAGGGCGAAGCACTTCTTGCCGAGGAGGGCGTTGCCGCCGTAGCCCGATCCGTAGCTCCAGATCTCACGCGTCTCCGGGAAGTGGCTGATGTACTTCTCGTCGTTGCACGGCCAGGACACGTCCGGCCGCGTCGAGCCGTCGGCCAGGACGAGCGGGTAGCCGACCGAGTGGACGCACGGGACGAACTCGCCGTCGGCGCCGAGCACGTCGAGCGCGCCCTGGCCCATCCGGGTCATCGTCCGCATCGACACGGCGACGTAGGCCGAGTCGGTGAGCTCCACGCCGATGTGGGCGATGGGGGAGCCGAGCGGGCCCATCGAGAACGGCACCACGTACATCGTCCGGCCGCGCATGGCGCCGCGGTAGCGCTCGAGCATCTCCGCCTTCAGCTCGGCGGGGGCCATCCAGTTGTTGGTGGGGCCGGCGTCGATCTCACGCTCGCTCGCGATGAAGGTGCGGTCCTCGACACGTGCCACGTCGGTGGGGTCTGAGAGGGCCAGGTAGCTGTTCGGCCGCCGCTCGTCGTCGAGCCGCCGCATCGTGCCGCCGTCCACGAGCTGCTGGCAGAGGGCGTCGTACTCCTCCTCGGAGCCGTCGCACCACACCACCTCGTCCGGTTCGAACACGCTGCGCCACTGCTCGACCCATTCGGTCAGCTTGGCGTTGTTCGTGGTCCCAGACATGAGGTCCTCCTGGTTGCGATCCCCGCACGGGGCGTGGATGGAGTGTGCTGAAGCGGGTTCGGTTCGTCCAGTCCTCAGCCGAGGTCGGCTGCGGGCTCGACGACGTGGCCGGGGTCCAGCAGGTACGACGGCGTGCCCATGTCGGCCTCGGAACCCAGCGAGAGGCGGGTCGCGAAGCCGGCGTCGTCCAGCTCGAAGTTGACGCGCTGGCCCTGTCGCAGCATGCGGAAGATGGAGCCCTCGAGCGCGTCGGGGGCGAGATCGATCTCGGCCAGGGCGGTGTCGCGGATGAGCGCCCCGTCACCCGACGAGGGGTCGAACGAGATGATGACGCCCTGCACGGCCGTGCCTCAGGCCGAGGTCCGGGCGAGCGGCTTGGTGACCTTGCCCGACTTCAGGCAGCCGGTGCACACGTTGACCCGACGGGTCGAGCCGTTCACCACGGCGCGCACGCGCTGGATGTTCGGGTTCCAGCGGCGCTTGGTGCGGCGGTGCGAGTGGCTCACCGACATGCCGAAACCGGGCTTCTTGTTGCAGATCTCACACACCGACGACATCACGTCTCCGAATCGAAGGGGAGCGATGGCGGGGCTCCCTGGGATGGACTGCCACGGTAGCAGCCGGTCCGCGATCGCCTCAAAGCGCAGGGCGCGGCCCCGCGATCGTCGGCAACGATGGCACACGGCCCGGCCATCGCCCCCGGGGACCGCCGTGGCGGCGATAGCGTCCCACGCGGTGATCGACCCGGACGACGACGACAGCGGCGGCCAGCAGGGCCCGGCGGTGAGGTGGCGGCCGGTCGACGTCAGGGCGGCGTTCGAAGCCGCCGCTGCCGCCCTCGACGAGCAGGCCCTCGGCCTCGACCGCCTGGACGACCTCGACGACGGCGACTGCGGCACCAACCTGGCCTCGACGATGGGCGCCGTCGTGCAGCGTGCGGCGGGGACCGACGAGCGGGTGGACTTCGGTCAGCTGTTCCGCTCCGTCAGCGACGCACCCGCGTCCGGGACCTCGGGGCTGATCCTCGTCGGGATGCTCGCGGGTTGGGGCGACGCGCTGGCGAACCACGACGACATGGACGGGCTCCGCCTCGCCCTGGCGCTCGAGGCCGGCTGCGACCGCGCCGAGGCCCTCACCGCCGTATCGCCCACCTCGCCCATGTGCGAGGTCGCCCGCGCCGGAGCCGTCGCCGCGCTCGACGTGGCGGATCGGGACGGCACGCTCGCCCAGGTCGCAGGCGCTGCCGCCGACGCCGCGATGGAGGCGCTCGAGCTCACCGCTGCGCGCCGTCCCGAGC
>JAEZFI010000145.1 GCA_023437745.1 Actinomycetes bacterium | reverse complement strand
GCCGTGCGGTCCTCGGCCGGCGTGAAGCGTGCGTCGACCTCCCAGGCCTCGGTGACCTCGCCGGCGCCAGCCCAGACGCCCTCCGCGAGCCCGGCGAGGTAGGCGGCACCCAGCGCCGTGGTCTCGGTGCCGGCCGGGCGGAGGACGGGGACGCCCACCTGGTCCGCCTGGATCTGCAGGAGGAGGTCCATCGCCGCGGCGCCGCCGTCGACCCGCAGCTCCAGCACCTCCTGGCCGGCCGCGTCGCACATGGCGGTGACGACGTCGCGGGTCTGGAAGGCCATCGCCTCGACCGCGGCCCGCGCGAGGTGGGCGCGGGTCGACCCACGGGTCAGCCCGACGACCGTGCCCCGCGCGTACGGGTCCCACCACGGGCTGCCGAGCCCGGTGAAGGCCGGCACCATCACGACACCCCCCGAGTCCTCGACCGACGCGGCGAGGGGTCCCGTCTGGGCGGCGTCCTCGATCACGCCCAGCCCGTCGCGGAGCCACTGCACGGCGGCGCCCGTCACGAAGATCGCGCCCTCCAGGGCGTAGTGCGTGACCGGCCCGGCGCCCAGGCCCAGCAGCTCGCCGGGCACCGTCCAGGCCACCGTCGTCAGGAGGCCCTCGGCGGGCTCGGGACAACGGTCGCCCACGTTCATCAGCACGAAGCTGCCCGTGCCGTAGGTGTTCTTCGTCATGCCGGGGGAGAAGCAGGCCTGCCCGAACAGGGCCGCCTGCTGGTCACCCGCGATGCCCGATACCGGGATGCCCGGCCCTGCCGCGCAGGTCGCCGCTGTGGTGCCGAACCGCCCGGCCGACGGCAGCACCTCGGGGAGCGCGTGGCGCGGGACCCCGAACAGCCCGCACATCTCCTCGGACCACTCGAGCGACCGGATGTCGTAGAGCATCGTCCGGCTGGCGTTGGACGGATCGGTCGCCAGCACGCCGCCCTCCGTGCCCCCGGTGAGGTTCCAGAGCAGCCAGGCGTCGATCGTGCCGAGGGCGAGGTCGTCCGTCACCGGCACGCCGCCCGGCCCCAGCAGCCACTCCATCTTCGACCCGGAGAAGTACGGGTCGAGCACGAGGCCGGTGGTCGCCCGCACCCGGGCCAGCTCCCCGGCGGCGACCAGCTCGTCGCAGCGTGCGGCCGTGCGCCGGTCCTGCCAGACGATCGCCCGATGGAGCACGTCGCCCGTGCGACGATCCCACGCCACGACGGTCTCGCGCTGGTCGGTGATGCCGATGGCGGCGATGGGGCGTTCCAGCGCAGCGGACAGCTCACCCAGCGTCGTCTGGGTGACGTCCCAGATCTCGGCGGCGTCGTGCTCGACCCAGCCCGGCTGCGGGAAGTGCTGCGTGAACTCGCGGTACGACCGCCCGATCACCGTGCCGTCCCGGTCGAACGCCATGCTGCGGACCCCGGTCGTGCCCGCGTCGATGGCGACCACCACCGGATCATCCGTCGAACCCGTCATCGTTCCTCCCCGTTCGGGCAGCGTCCCTCCGTGGCGCGCCGCCGGCTCCGCATGATGCCGACCGTCAGCTCGTCGATGTCGGCGGCGACGAGGTCCTCGTCCGTCGGCAGCAGGCTGATGAAGTCGCACTCGGTCACCCGGTCGACGTCGCCCCGGCTGGGCGTGCTCACGTCGACCGCCGCCCCCGACACCGCGAACCTCACGGCGCCGAGCCCGTCGAGCTCGGTCATCGTGAACACGATCTGTGCGATGGCCTGCTGGCGTGCGGCGCCGATCACGTTGTTGAAGGTGCTGTCGAGGTCGACGATCACCGACTGGTCGGTGCGGCGCACGGCGAGCGCGCTGGTGCCGGTCGGGATCTGCGTGACGTAGCCCATCGCCACCTCACCGGTGGAGGGCGGCACCAGCAGCGAGTCGAGGATCGTGGCCGGCCGCCGGTCCATGACCTCTCGGACCGTGGCGAGCAGCTTGCCCTCGCGGGTGAGGTAGACGACGGCCCGCGAGGCGCCCTCCACCGTCGTCGGCTCGGGCTGGTCCGCCACCTCGGCCTCGATCGACGCCGGCCGCGGTTCGGTGTCGAGCGGGATGCCGCATCCGGCGATCGCGAGGAAGGCGAAGCCGACGGCGACGGCGGTCCGGGTTCGACGGGTCACCGGTGCTCCTCCTTGGGGGTCACCACGATCGCCTCGTGCGACCCGGTGTGCTCGCGTGCCTCGGCCTCCGTCGGGCCGACGACCACCTCGTCGAGGCGGAGCTCCTCGTCCTCCCAGCCCTCGTCGGCGGGGTGGGCCTCGACGAACGGCAGCTCGAGGACGAAGCGGGCGCCGGGGCCGTCCGTGCGGTTCTCGGCCCACACCGAGCCGCCCTGCAGCCGTGCGTGCTCGGCCGCCAGGGCCAGTCCGAGGCCGACGCCGAGGTCGGTGCCGCGGCTGCCGCCCTGGGCGCCGCGGTTGAAGCGGTCGAAGATCCGGGAGCGCTCGCCCTCGGGCACGCCGGGGCCCTCGTCCTCGACCGCGATGCGGATCCACTGGGCCGGCTCGCCGTCGGGGTCGTCGGCGGGCGGGTGATCGGTGCGCTCGATCTTGATGCACGTCGCGCCGTCGGCGTACTTGGCGGCGTTGTCGATGTAGTTGGCGAGCACACGGACCAGCCGGCGCTTGTCGCACGTGATGATCACGCCGTGCAGCTCGGGCGGAGCCTCCACGGGGATGGGGGTGGGGCTGAGGGTGAGGGCCGCCATCTCGATCGACTCGACGACCATGACCTCGTCGAGCTCGAGGCGGACCGCACCGGCGTCGAAGCGGGAGATCTCGAGGAGGTCCTCGACCAGCTGCGTGAAGCGGGTCATGTCCGAGGCCAGGAGGTCGAGGGCCAGCTGCGCCCGCTCGGGCATCTCGTCCCGGGCGTTCCCGAGGACCTGGAGGGACGCGTTGAAGGTGGTCAGCGGCGAGCGCAGCTCGTGGCTGACGTCCGAGGCGAACCGGGCGTCGCGGTCGATGCGATCCTGCATCGCCGCGACCATGTCGTTGAAGGTGGAGACCAGCGGTGCGAGGTCGGCGTCGTCGGCCCACTCGGAGTAGGCGACCCGGGAGTCGAGGCGGCCCTTCGCCACGGCGTCCGCCACCTCGGTGATGTCGGCGAGCGGGCGGAGCACGCGGCGGCTGGCCCACCAGCCGAGCGCGCCGCCGAAGGCGGAGGTGATGACGGCGACGGTGAAGAGGGGGAGGAAGAGGCTCGAGAGGCTGCGCTCGATGTCGCTGAGCTGGTTGATCTCGAAGTAGCCGCCGGTCCGGCCCGGGATCGGCACGCCCACCGCCAGCAGCGGCTCCCCGTCACGCTCGTACCGCATCATCATCGGGGTGCCGTCGTCGACCACTGCGTCACGCAACCGCTCCGGGAGCGTCGCCGCGCCGAACGCCGTGTCCACGCTGATGAACACGTCGCCGCGGGTCGACGGGTCCTTCATGACGACCGAGGGCTTGCCGGCGGTGGAGAGCGAGCCGAACACCGTCTGGGCGTCGATCTCGGGCAGGCCGATCTTGTCGGCGACGAGCGCGGCGTTGACCCCGACCCGCTCGGACACGAGGTCCTCGCGCTGGGAGAGCAGGTTCTGGCGGATCAGCACGCCGGACGCCCCGATCAGGAGCAGCGTGACGACGAGGGCGCCGAGGCTGAACGCCAGCGTGATGCGGGCGCGGAGGCCGACCTGGGCGAGCGGCCGGAACCGATGGCGCGACCGCCCCGCCACGCTCAACCCTGCAGCTTGTAGCCCAGGCCGCGGATCGTGACCACGTGCCGTGGGTTCGCGGGGTCGGCCTCGACCTTGGTGCGGAGCCGTCGGATGTGGACGTCGACCAGGCGGCCGTCGCCGAAGTACCCGTGGCCCCAGACCCGCTCCAGGAGTGCCTCACGGCTGAGGACCTTCGACGGGTTGGTCGCCAGCTCGACGAGGAGCCGGAACTCGGTCTTGGTCAGGTGCACCTGCCGACCCTCGGAGGTCACCACGCCCTCGGCCGGGATGATCTCGAGCTCGCCGAAGCGGAGGCGCGCGCCGGCGCCCTCGGTGGACCTCGTGCGCCGGAGCAGCGCCCGGATCCGCGCCGACAGCTCCTTCGGGGCGAACGGCTTCGTGAGGTAGTCGTCGGCGCCGGCCTCCAGGCCCGCCACCACGTCGTGGGTGTCGGCCCGGGCCGTGACCATCACGATGGGCACGTCGCTCTGGCGGCGGATCTGCCGGCACACCTCGAAGCCGTCGATGCCGGGGAGCATGATGTCGATCAGCACGACGTCGGCGGGCCGGGCGGCGAACGCAGCGATCGCCTCCTCGCCGTTCGTGGCCTCCTCGATGAACCAGCCCTCGTCCTCGAGGGCGAGACGGACGGACGTCCGGATGCGCTCGTCGTCCTCCACGGTCAGGATGCGTGTACCCACGGCGGGCATTCTCCCTCACTCCGGCGGTCCGCCGGGAACTCCCCGTCAGACCGCAGCGGCACCGAGCTCGTGCAGCAGATCGAACAGCTCGTCGTACAGGTCGGGGTGGCAGCCCAGGACGTCGCCCGGCCGGGCGTCACCACCGTCGAGCGCGCCGATGCGGGCCCCGGCCTCCGTGGCGACGAGACCGCCGGCGGCGAGGTCCCAGGCCTGGAGTCCCGACTCGTAGTAGGCGTCGACCCGCCCGGCGGCGAGCGAGCAGAGGTCGACGGCGGCGGCGCCCATGCGGCGGATGTCACGGACGCGGGGGAGCAGCTGGGCGATGACCGCACCCTGGCGGGCCCGCCGGTCGGCGGCGTACCCGAAGCCGGTCGCCACGAGGGCCTCGGCGAGCGGGGGCGGCGGACCGAGCTGGATCCTCCGACCGCAGAGGAAGGCGCCCTCGCCCCGCGCGGCGTGGTACTCGGCCCCGATGGTGGGGGACACGACGGCGCCCGCCACGACGGTGCCGTCGACCTCGGCGCCGATCGACACGGCCCATCCCGGGTGGTCGTAGACGAAGTTGGTCGTGCCGTCGATCGGGTCGATGACCCAGCGGACACCCGACGTGCCGACCCGCTCGCCGCCCTCCTCGCCGAGCACGCCGTCGTCGGGGCGGGCGGTCAGGAGCTGCTCGATGATCAGCCGCTCGCTCGCCCGGTCGGCGTCGGTGACCATGTCCGTGCCGGTCGACTTGGTCGTGATGTCGAGGACACCGAGGCGCAGCTCTTGGGCGTGCCGGGCGGCGGCGCGGGCCACGTCGAGGGCGAGCTCGGCGAGCGCGCCGGGCTCGGGCCGGGCGGACGGTGCGGCGCTCACGGCTTCACGCCGAGCTGCGGCGGGTTGCCGGCACGGATCGAGCTCCACTCGCCCAGCGCCCGGAGGGTCAGGACGGCGATGACCGCCACGCCGATGGCGCCCACGAGCGAGCCGATCCACAGGCCCAGGCCCACCCAGGTGCCGCACGAGCCGTCGCACTGCAGCGAGGTGAAGGAGGCGCCGATCACGGCGCCACCCGCTCCACCGACGAAGATCGAGGCGAAGGCAGCCACGCGAGCGGCCACGGACGGCAGTGCGCTGGCGGGTCCGGTCGGCGCACCGGGATCGTGGGTCTGGGGCACGGCTCGACCCTATCGGGAAGCTCAAGGCGGCCCCGTCGGTGGTCGACACTGCTCACGACTGCCTCTGTGGGAGAGACCATGACGGAACAGAACCGACACAGCAAGCGCGAGCGCCTGGGCTCGCTCGCGATCGATGCCGACACCGGCGCGGGCGCCGACGTGGACACCATGGTCCGTCCCTCGGGCAAGGGGCTCGAGCTGCTGCCCGACCCGTGGGAGCACGCCGGCCTCATCCCGCCGCGCCGGCTGGGCGCCCTCCTCAGCGAATCCCGATCCAAGCAGGGGGCGACCCTCGCGGACGTCGCGGAGGCGTCGAACGGCCGCTTCTCGTTCGCGGCGCTGGCGTCGGTCGAGCGGGGGACGACGGCCCTGACCGAGAAGGAGCTGGCCGCGGTCGCGGACCTCTACGGCGTCGAGTCCGACTCCCTGATCCCCACCCGGTCGCGCCTGGTCGTGGACCTCGAGGAAGGCCGGATGTGGGTGGCGCAGACCCGCCACAAGGCCCGCTTGGACGGGCGGTCGACGCAGCACGACGTGCTCGCCCGCTACCTGTCGATGGTCTACTGCATGCGCGAGATCGAGCCCGGCACGAAGATCACGCTGCGGGTCGAGGACCTCGACGTGCTGGGCACGGCCCTCAGCGCGGACGTCGAGCGCGTGGCGGCGGACCTCGAATCGCTGATGGACGACCCCGATGGCTCCGTCTCGTGGCGGGCACGCCTGCTGCGCCGCAGCGTCCTGATCCCGGCGGCCGGGCTGCTGGTGGCGTTCTGCGGGGTCGGAGCGCTGATCCTCACGCAGGCCAGCGACCCGACCCCCGCCGGGGCGAGCGAGCCCACCGTCGCGACGGCGGCGGCCACGGGCGACGTGGCCCCGGGCGCGAACGACGTGCGCGTCGGTCCCGCCGTCGTGCAGGAGCGCAACGCCGACGGCACCCCGGGTCCGATCACGGAGCGCTGACGGGCCCGGCCCGACGGGTAGCGTCCGGGGCCATGACCCGACGCCGTTCCCTGCTGTCCGCCGCGGTCGCCGCCGTCCTCGTGCTCGTGGGCGCGGGCTGCGCGGGCGACGAGCCCGAGGCGGACACCCCCGCCGACCCCAACGCGCCCGCGACCACGATCGACATCCCCGCCGACCGCCTCGTCGACGAGACCGGCAAGCAGCGCGTCGAGGTCTCCGTCGTGGACAACACGTTCGAGCCGTCGTACCTGGTGGTGTCACCGGGCACCGAGATCGTGTTCCGCAACGAGGGGCGCAACCAGCACAACGTGGTCCCGGTCGAGACGGGCCGGTTCGACGAGATCCCGACGGCCGACTTCGGTCCCGGCAAGGTGGGCTCGATCACCGTCGACGGCGAGGGTGACATCCCCTACTACTGCTCGATCCACGGCACCAAGAAGCTCAACGGCCAGTCAGGTGTGATCCGCATCGGTTGACGGGGGTCCCGCCCCGGCGGCACCGCATGGATAATGTGCCCGCATGACGAAGCGATCCAGGTTGGTGTGGGGAGTGCTGGCGCTCGCGCTGGTGGCAGGGGGCTGCTCTGACGATTCGGAGGTGTCCACCGACGAGCCGTCGAAGGACGCCTCGGGGGCGCTCGACGCGATCCGCGTCCCGGCCGACCACGCGACCATCCAGGAGGCCGTGGACGCCGCCGAGGCCGGCGACCTCATCCTGATCGCCCCCGGCACCTACAAGGAGGCCGTCACCGTCGAGACCGAGGACCTCGTGATCCGGGGCGAGGATCGCAACGAGGTGATCATCGACGGCGAGTTCACCCGTGAGAACGGCATCAAGGTCTTCTCCGACGGCGTCGCCGTCGAGAACCTGACGGTGCGGAACCACACGTCGAACGGCGTCTTCTTCACCGGCGACTACGGCAAGGGCGTCACCCTCCACGGGTACCGGGCCAGCTACGTGACGGCGTACAACAACGGCCTCTACGGCCTCTACGCCTTCAGCGCCGAGGACGGCCAGTTCGATCACAACTACGGGTCGGGTCACCCCGACTCGGCCTTCTACGTGGGCCAGTGCGAGAACTGCAACGCGCTCCTGACCGACAACGTGGCCGAGCTGAACATGCTCGGGTACTCGGGCACCAACTCCACCGGCGTGACCATCGTGAACTCCACGTTCTCGAACAACCGTGCCGGCATCGTGCCCAACTCGCTCTACACTGAGGCGTTCGGGCCGAACAGCGGCACGACGATCGTCGGCAACGTGGTCGAGGACAACAACAGCGCCGAGGCGCCCGACAACAAGAGCTTCTCGGTGGCGTTCGGCAACGGCATCGTCGTCGGCGGCGGCAGCCAGATCGTCGTCGAGCGCAACCTGGTCCGGAACCACGTCAACGCCGGCGTGGTCGTCACCGACCTCCCGGACTCGGTCGACCCCGAGGACAAGAAGAGCAAGACGTTCAAGCCGGAGAACAACCAGGTGCGGGGCAACGCCCTGTCGGCCAACGGCTTCGACCTGGCGTACCTCACGGTGAACTTCGCCTCCGAGACCTTCGGCAACTGCTTCGAGGACAACGAGTTCACGACGTCGTTCCCCGAGGCGATCGAGACGACGATGACGTGCGACGCCGACCCGGCCACCGACCTCGGCGACCTGTCGGGCATCGTCGCCCGGATCACGCCCGGCCCGCCGGACGTCGACTGGAAGTCGGTGAAGGCGCCGCCGGCGCAGGAGAACATGCCGGATCCCCTCACCGCCAAGCCGAAGAAGGGTGCCGCTCCGGCCAAGATCGACCTGGAGAAGATCGTCGTCCCGAAGGGCGACTGACGTGGGAGCGGCGGTCGTCGAGACGGCGTCCGGGCGCCTCCGGGGACACCTGGTCGACGGCCCCGTGCCGGTGGCCGCCTACCGGGGCATCCCGTTCGCGGCGGCGCCGGTCGGCGCGCTGCGGCTGATGCCGCCGGTGCCGGCGCGATCGTGGGCGGGGGAGCGCGACGCCGGCGCCTGCGGCCCGATCGCGCCGCAACCCGACAGCTTCATGACGGCGTTCGGGGAGCCGCAGTCCGAGGACTGCCTCCTCCTGAACGTCTGGGCCCCGGTCGGTGCCGCGAAGGCACCCGTCATGGTGTGGTTCCACGGCGGCGGCTTCACCGGCGGGTCCGGCTCGACCCCCTGGTACGACGGGACCCGGCTGGCCACGCGGGGCGTCGTGGTCGTGACGGTCAACTACCGCCTCGGTCCGCTGGGGTTCCTCCACCTCGAGCCGTTCGGCGGTGAGCTGTTCGCCGGCTCCGCCAACCTGGGGCTGGCCGACCAGACCCTCGCCCTCGAATGGGTCCGGGACCACATCGAGGCCTTCGGCGGCGACCCGCACGCGGTCACGATCTTCGGGGAGAGCGCCGGTGCGATGAGCGTGTGCGCCCACCTGGCCCGTCCCGCCTCGAAGGGGTTGTTCCACCGGGCGATCGCCCAGTCGGGCGCCGCGCGGCACGCCCGGTCGGCGGCCGAGAGCGAGGAGGTGGCGGCCCAGGTCCTCGACGCGCTCGGGGTGGACCGGTCGCATCCCGAACGGCTGCGCGACCTGCCCGTCCGGGCGTTCGTCGACGTCCAGAGCCAGGTGAGCGTCGACCTCGAGGCGGACGTCCCGCTCGCCTTCCTCCCGACGATCGAGGGCGCCGACCTGCCCGAGTCCCCGCTGGAGGCCATCCGGGGCGGGTCCGCCGCCAGCATCGACCTCCTCATCGGGACGACGCTCGACGAGATGAACCTGTTCACCGTGTTCACCCACCGGGGCGATCACGGCTCCGCCGACGAGGCGCGGCTCCGGCGCCGCCTGGGTCAGGCGCTCGAGCGGTGGGGCCGGACGATCGGGGTGGACGAGGCCGAGGCCCGGTACCGGCACCGGGTCGCGGAGGGCGAGCCGCTGGCGGTCTGGTCGGCGATCGCGACCGATCTGGTCTTCCGGGTCCCGGCGATCGAGACGGCCGACGCCCAGGCACAGCACGCCGAGGTGCGGATGTACCGGTACGAGCACCCGTCGACCGGCTTCGGCGGCGCCCTGGGGGCGGCGCACGCCATGGAGGTGCCGTTCGTGTTCGACAACGTCGACGCGTTCGGGGTCGAGATGCTCGAAGGTCCCATCACCGAGGAGCGACGCTCCTTCGCCCACCGGGTCGCCGAGGCGTGGGTCGCCTTCGCCGCCGAGGGTGACCCGAGCACGCCCGCCCTCGGCGAGTGGCCGACCTACGGGGAGCGGCGCTCGACGATGCTCCTGGACGTCGACCACCGGCTGGAGGACGACCCGCAGGCCGCCGAGCGCAGCGTCTGGTACCCGTGACGAGGGGCGGCTGACGTGCGGAGGTGGCAGGTCGCCGGGGCGATCATCCCCGCCCCCGAACGCGTCGGGCACCGAGGGGTGCTGCTCGTCGAGAACCTCCGTCGCAGCGGGCAGACCGACTGGACGCCGCCGGGTGGTGTGGTCGAGCTGGGGGAGGGCGAGTCGATCCTGGAGGGGCTCGCCCGCGAGGTGCTCGAGGAGACCGGGCTGCTGGTCACCGAGTGGGCGGGCCCGCTCTACCGGGTCACGACCGAGGCGCCCGACATGGGTTGGACGATGTGCGTCGAGGTGCACCTCGGCGTCGAGTACGACGACGTGATCCGGGTCGGTGACGACCCCGACGGGATCGTGGTCTCGGCCGACTACTTCCACGAGGACGAGTGCCTGGTCCGGGTCGCCGATGGGCACCCGTGGGTGCGCGAGCCGCTGTGCGACTGGCTGTCCGAGCGGTGGGCCGACGAGACCCGGGACTACCGCTACCGCGTGCACGGCGTGTACCCGTCGACGTCCCGGATCGTCCGCCTGCCGTGAGCGCCCTCGACATCGCGCGGGACGGCGATGTCGTCGTGGTGACGTGGGACGACGGCGAGAACCGCTACCGGGCCGATTCGGTCGGCGAGTGGCACGCGCTGCTCGACGAGCTCGCCGCCACGGAGGGGCCGCTCGCGCTCGTCGTGCAGGGGACCGGCAAGTTCTTCTCGAACGGGCTCGACCTCGACTGGATGACGGCCCACCCCGAGGACTCGGAGGCGATGCTCGCGGGTGTCCACCGGCTGTTCGGGCGGATGCTGACCCTCGGGTGCTACACGGTGGCCGCCATCAACGGCCACGCGTTCGCGGGTGGCGCCATGCTGTCGTGCGCGTTCGACGAGCGGATCATGCGGGCCGATCGCGGCTATTGGTGCCTCCCCGAGGTCGACCTCGGCCTGCCGCTCACCCCGGCGATGTACGCGACGGTTGCGGCGCACCTGCCGCACGCCACGCTGCACGAGGCCATCGTGACCGGCCGGCGCTACGGCGGTGAGGAGGCCCTGGCGGCGGGCATCGTCGAACGCACCGGCGCGGAGGGCGGGCTGCTCCCCCTCGCCGTCGAGCGCGCCCGGGCGATGGCCGGCAAGGACCGTGCCGTCATCGCCGCCCACAAGCGGCAGATGTACGGCGCGGCGGCCGCCGCCTGCGGCGTCACGCCCTGAACTCGGCCGGATGTCGGTGGCCCGCCACCGACATC
>JAEZFI010000090.1 GCA_023437745.1 Actinomycetes bacterium | reverse complement strand
ATATCGCCCGGCGCGACCGGGCGGCCGTGGCCCATGACGGGGCGGTGCTCGATCCGGTCGCCGTACACATTGGTGCCGCCGAGGCGGAGGCCGAGCGCACCGGCGAAGGCTGACTCGACCGGCCCGGCATTGGGGCTCGGGTGCCCCGCGGCGTCATCGCGCCAGGCCCGGACGGCTCCGCCCCGGTCGGGCCCGGCGATCGCCGCGAGGGCCGCGGCGATCCGGGCCGGGATCAGATTGGCGACATCGTCGAGGCGTGCGGCGGGCTTGCCGAAGCGCTCGTAGCGGCTGCTGCGGTGGCCGACCATCGCATCGAGCGTGTTGATCGCGCGGTAGCCGAGTAGCCCGGGTATGCCGGCGACGGCGCCCCAGAACAGGGGGGCGACGACGGCATCGGAGGTGTTCTCGGCGACCGACTCCACCACGGCACGCGCCACCTCGTCTGCCGTCAGCGACGACGGGTCCCGGCCGACGAGGTGGGTGAGCCGTCGACGGGCGTCGGGCAGATTCCCGCCGTCGAGGAGGGAGCCGATGGCGGCGGCCTCCCGGTCCAGCGATCGGCCGCCGAGTACCGCCCAGGTCGCGAGCATCGTCCCGACGAAGGGGCCCTTGCGCTCGGACACGGCGCCGAGGGCGACCGTGCCGCCCACGAGGATCGCGACATGGACGCTGCCGCGGCCGACCGAGTCGGCGTAGAGACGGCGCTCCAGCGATCCGGCGACCCGCCCGAAACCCGCTACCGGGTGCCAGCGGCGAGGATCGCCGAGGGCCTGGTCGAGGGCGTATCCGGCGATCAGTCCGGTGGCCCGCGCGATCACCGCGCCCACCGCCAGTACGCTGGCGAGCCATGAGGACCCTCGTGACCGGCGGCGTGCGTTCGGGCAAGTCGGCGCACGCCGAGTCGCTGCTCGCCGAGGCCCCGGAGGTCGCGTACATCGCGCCGGGCCCGCGCTACGACGATGCCGACTGGGCCGAGCGGATCGCCGCCCATCGGCGCCGCCGCCCGGCGCACTGGACGACGATCGAGGACACGGATCTGCCGCGCGCCTTCGGCGAGGTGGCCGGCGGCGCGGTGCTCGTCGACTGCCTCGGCACCTGGCTGACAGCGCGTTTCGACGCCCTGGAGCTGTGGGACCGGCGCGACTGGCAGCGGCCCTTCGGCGAGGTGCTGGATGCCGCGCTGGCGGCGGTACGCGGTCATCGGGGCGATCTCGTGCTCGTCACGAACGAGGTCGGTCTCGGCGTGGTGCCCGAGCATCGTTCCGGTCGGGTCTTCCGCGATGCCCTGGGCTGGACCAATCAGCGGTTCGCCGAGGCCAGCGACGAGGTCACGCTCGTGATCTCCGGACGCACGCTCACCCTCTGATCCCCTGGTGGGCGACGTGAGATGAGCATCGGGGCTGGATCCGTCGCGACTGAGCGCGAGGAGGCAGTGGTGGGTCACAGCTCGTCGAGACGGGCGACCTCGTTCAGCAGCAACGCCGCGGATCGCAGCAGCGGGACCGCCGCCACCGCCCCGCTGCCCTCGCCGAGGCGCAGGCCGAGGTCGAGCACCGGCACGAGGCCCATCTTCTCCAGCGCGAGCGACTGGGCGGGCTCGGTCGAGCGGTGACCCGCCACGAACCAGGCACCGGCGCCCGGGCTGAGCCGGTCGGCGAGGAGCGCCGCGGCCACGGCGATGAGACCGTCCACCACGACCGGGACCCCCGCCTCGGCCGCGGCCGCCATGAAGGCGGCGGAGGCGGCGATATCGGCCGAGCCCAGCGCCGCCAGCAGTGCACGCGGGTCGTCGAGATCGCCGATGCGCGACAGCGCCGTCGAGATCACCTCGACCTTGTGCGCCAGCCCGGCATCGTCGACGCCGGTGCCGCGCCCGGCCACCTCCTCGGCCGGTAGGCCGAGCACCGCCGCGATCAGCGCGGCGGCCGGAGTGGTGTTGCCGATGCCCATGTCGCCGCTGATGAGCAGCTGCGCGCCGGCATCGATCTCCTCCCGCGCGACGATCCGACCGATGTCGAGGCTCCGGTCCAGCTCATCGGAGCTCAGCGCGTCCTCGAGATGCAGCGGACGGCTGCTCCGGCGCACCTTGTAGGCATCGACACCGAGATCGGAGAGATCGGCATCGACCGCGATGTCGAGCACCCGTAACCGCACGCCGTGCTGACGCGCAAGCACCGCGACCCCGGCGGTGCCCGCGACGAAGGCGCGCACCATCATCGGGGTGATCTCGCGCGGGTAAGCCGAGACCGCGTGTTCGGCGACCCCGTGATCGCCGGCGAAGACCACCGCGTGCACCCGCTCCGGCGGTGCGGGCGGCACGCGGTCCTGCACGGCCGCCAGCCAGACACCGAGATCGGCGAGCTGGCCGAGGGCCCCGCGGGGCACGGCGAGCGCGTCGACGTGCTCCAGCGCTGCCGCGCGGGCGGCCGAGGAGGGAGGGGCGACGGTCACGCGGCCACCGCCTTGCGGCTCGCGGTGCGCTGCAGCAGACCGGTGAGGACGACCGTCAGGACCGCCCACAGGGTGGCCTGAGTGGCGAGAGCGCCCATCCGGAAGGAGTACAGCGTGTTGGCCGGGAACTCGTCGGGCACCTCATCGATGGAGCCGAACACCGCTGCGGCGAGCACCACCACGACGACGTAGCCGAGAGCAGGCAGGACGACGGCGGTCCACAGGGATCGCCGGCCGGCCAGGGCGCGGGCCACGGCGACCGCGCCGTAGGCGGCGACCACCGACACGATGACGAAGGAGAAGTACATCGCCGTGCGCTCGCCGATCGTGTCCCCGCTGCCGGTGGCCGGGGGATTCGGCGGATAGGCGATCCACGGGACGAGGGCGAAGGACACGAAGCCGATCGCGGCCACGATGGTCGTGGATCCGGCGACGCCGAGGCGACCGAGACGTCCCGCCGCCACCGCGGCGCCGATGCCGACGAGCCCGCCGAGGACCGTGCTCAGCGCGATGGTGGCGGTGGCGAGACCGGGGCCGGCCTGCTGGCCGCGGGTGATGCCGCCCTCCTCCTCGTCGCCGTGGGAGTGGCCGCCCTCCTCCTCGTCGCTGTGGGAGTGGGCGTCCTCGGACTGGGCCTCCTCGACGGCGATGGCGGCGTCGATCGGCGGCTCGCCGATGGTCGCGGCGACGGCGAAGGCCGCGATACCGGCCAGCAGGCCGGCGATGAGGCCATGGATCAGGAAGGTGCGTGCGTCAGTCATCGTCGGCCCCTCAGTGGCAGGGGAAGCCGAGCAGGTGACGGCCGTCGTGCACCCATTCGTGCACGGAGTCGCCGGACAACAGGGCGAACGCGCCCTGCTCGGCGCCCACGAAGTAGAGCACCACGACGGCGAGCAGAAGGCTGAAGAGCGCCCATGGGGCGATCTGGCGCAAGGACAGGGGGGTGGGGGTGACCGCGGTCGCGGGCAGGGCGGACTGGCTCATCAGGGCCTCCTCGGGGATGCGTGCGTCCCCATCGAACGGATGGACGTCCGCGCGTTGGGTCTGGCTCCACCTCGAGGAGGTGTCACAGTAGCGCGACTGCGCCGGATTCCCACCGGTCTTCCGCAGCACGGACTCGCTCATCGTAGGCCACCGGCGCCCGTCTGGGTAGAGAACGGTGCCCGCAGCCCATGAGGCCTCGGTCATAGCCGGCCGCGCCCTGGGGCGGTAGGCCAGCAGCCTACCGTCGGCGGCGGTGGTGCGTGGCCAACCTCATCCGAGCGCTATGAGGTTGATGGTTCACCGCTGCGAGGGCCAGGTGGTCCTCGAGGATCAGGGGTTGACGGTGTCCGCGACCTCGACGTTGACCCGGTAGTCGTTGCCATCGACATTCGAGATGGTCACGGTGGCGTCGAGGGTGTCGCTGCCCGCGGTGAGCACACAGTCGACGGTATTGCCCTCCTCGATCACGACCGGGTCGTCACCGCAGTCGAAGTCGTCAGGACGCTGCCCGACCTCCTCTTCGAGTGCTCCGACGGCGACGTCGGCGATCTTGTCCGGGTCCTCCTCGGGAGGGCCGGAGCTGCAGGCGCCGAGGCTGAAGGCCAGCGCGGCGGTGGCGAGGACGAGTGATCGAGTACGCATGGTCTTCCCCGAATCGGTGACGGTGGTCCACTCCGAGGATGTCATCTCGCCATCGCGGACGCAGAGCGAGGGTCAGCCCAGGCTGCGGCCGTGTGCGTGCACGCGGTCCAGCGCATCGGTCACGATCCCGTACACGCCGGCGTCGGTGAGCTCGCCTCGGAAGGACTCGTTGAGGCCACCGGGGGTCGCGTGCGAGGCGGCCAGCGCGTTCAGATCGGAGCTGGAGCGCAGGTCCTCGGCGACTCCGGCGAAGAGGCCGGCGATGTACTGGTCGGCCTCGTCGGCCGGCAGCCCGTCGGCGGCGAGCCAGGAGGCGATGCTCCCGAGATAGGCGTAGTGCGCGGCCACCGTCGCCGAGGCGGTGAAGATGCGCTCCAGCAGGCGCTCGCTCGGCACGTCGAGCGCCCCGCCGAGACGCTCGAAGAGCGCGGCGGAGGCGTCGGTCCGCGGGTGGACGGGCGTGATCGACGCGGCTCCCGCCACCGCCGGCATGGGGATGGAGCGCGCCAGCTCGGCGGCCGGCGACACCAGCGGGGCGAGATCGTCGAGGGACATGCCGGCCATGACGCTCACGATCGACTGGCCGGAACGGAAGGCCAGCGGGCTGAGCACGTCCGCGGCGTCCTGCGGACGGACGCTGACGATGACGACGCCCGCGGCATCGACGACCGCCTGGTTGTCCGCGGCGACCCGCACGGTGGGGAACCGCTCGGCGAGCCGGGCGCTGCGCGCTGCGCTCCGCGGGGACAGCACGATCGTCGGCGGAGCAGCGACGCCCTCGCAGAGGCCGCTGACGATCGCCTCGGCGAGCGCTCCGACGCCGAGGACGGCGTAGTCGGCGGAGTTCTGGGTCATGGCGTCTCGATCCACTCGGTATTGGCGATGATGCCGATCCGGCGCTGTGCGAGCACGTCGGCGGCCACGGCGATGGTATCCCCGTGGCTGACGGCCAGGGCGATCCCCGTCTCGGCGGTCTCGGCGGCGAACCGTCGCACGCGATCGGCCACATCCGCGCCCGACTCGTGCGCCGACTGCTCCACCAGCAAACCACTGGTGCGGACCTCGAGTCCCAGCTCGCCGGCGATGATCGTGGCGGTCTGCTGCGCCCGGACGGCCGGCGAGGCCCAGACCAGGGCGATATCGCGGTCGGCGAGCAGCGCGGCAGCGGTGGCGGCCTGGGCGCGGCCGCGCTCGGTCAGCTCCGGGTGCAGGGCGTCGTACTGCATCCGGCCGGCCGCATTCCATGTCGACTCGCCGTGTCGCAGCCAGACGATCACGCGAGCTCCAGCCCCGCGACCTGTCCGATCACGGTCACCGCGGGCGCCCCGAGTCCCTCGGCGGACGCGCATGCGGCGATCCCCTCGACGGTCGCCCGCACGACGCGTTGCGAGGGGAGCGTGCCATCGGCGATCACCGCGGCAGGCGTATGGGGATCGAGGCCGGCGGAGACCAATCGCGCGGTGATCGCGCCGAGCTGGCGGACCCCCATCAGCACGACGAGGGTCAGCCGGCTGGCCGCCAGGGCGTCCCAGTCGACGGTGGACGCCGGGTCCTCGGGCGCGACATGGCCGGAGACGACGGCGAAGCCCTGGGTCAGCCCCCGGTGGGTCAAGGGGATGCCGGCGGCGGAGGGCACCGCGAGTGCGGAACTGAGGCCGGGCACCACCTGGGTGGGGATGCCGGCCTCAGCGCAGGCGATGAGCTCCTCGCCGCCGCGGCCGAAGACGAAGTTGTCGCCCCCCTTGAGCCGCACCACCTGTCGTCCGGACTGCGCCGCGTCCACGATGATCCGGTTGATCTCCTCCTGCGGAGTGAATCGGCCGTGGGGGATCTTGGCGACATCGATCACCTCGACCTCCGGGGCGGCCCAGGAGAGCACCGAGTGCGGGACGAGACGGTCGGTCACGATGACATCGGCCTTCTCGATCGCCTCTCTCCCGGCCAGCGACATCAGCCCGGGATCGCCGGGTCCGCCGCCGACGAGTGTGACCGCGCCGAGCGCCGAGGAGACGGGGCGTTCGGCGTGCTCGGCGGTGCTCTCGCGCAGGACGATGTCGGCATCCGCGATCAGCGCGTCGTCGAGGGTCGGGCGGCGACGGACGAGCCCGCGCGCGACGAGGTCCTCGAGCGTGGCGTCGAGCCGCTCGGCGACGAGGGTGACGGTGGCCTCGTCGGCGAGGAGGCTCGCGACGGTGGCCGCGGTGCGCGGCCCGGAGCCGACGATCACCACGTGACGTCCGGTGACGCTGAGCTCATAGGTCATGACAGTTCGATCCTCAGGGCGGTCAGGAGTTTGCGGGTGGGGGCGGAGGGACGGACGGCGATGCGCACCCACTGGTCGTCCAGGCCCGGGAAGGTGTCGGCCCGGCGGACGGCGTAGCCGGCGGCCGCGAGCCGGGCGTGCACGCCTCGGCCCACGCGGGCCAGGACGAAGGGCGCGTTCGAAGGGGCGAAGGGGACGCCGAGCTCGCTCAGTCCGTCGGTCAGCACAGCCCGGTCGCGAGCGATCCGGGAGGCACGGGCGCGGGCCTCCGCGACGGCATCCGGGGCGTGGCAGGCGATCATCGCCTCGATGGCGGGGGAGGAGACGGACCACGGCGTCTGCAGAGCTCGCAATGCCGTGATGACATCGGCCGGCCCGGCGGCGAAGCCGGCGCGGATCCCGGGGATCGCCCAGAGCTTGGTCAGGCTGCGGATGACCAGGACGTCCGGGAGGGAGCGGCCCACGAGGGATTCGCTCTCACCGCCGACGGCATCCATGAAGGCCTCGTCGACGACCAGCAGACGTCCCGGACGGCGCAGTCGTTCCAGGTCGACGGTGCGATGCAGCCGCCCGGTCGGGTTGGTCGGATTGCCGATGACGACGAGGTCGGCGTCCTCGGGCACCGCATCGGTCGCGAGGCCGAAGTCCGGTGCCGGCAGGTGGACGTGGGTGGGATCGTGACCGGCCGTCCGTAACGCCACATCGGGTTCGGTGAACTGCGGGTGGACGATCACCGGCCTCCGCCAGGGTCGTGACCGGGCGACGAGACCGAACACCTCCGCCGCTCCCGCGCTGGGCAGGATCTCCTCGACCGGCCGCGCGAGGTGGTGGGCGATCGCCCGGGCCGCCGGGCGGGAGTCGGGGTAGCGGTCCGATCGCGTGACCCCGCGGACCAGCGCCTCGGTCAGCCACTCGGGACGGGCATCGCTCGAGACATTGACCGCGAAGTCCAGCATCCCCTCGACTGCCTCCACGTCTCCGTGGTGCCGCAGCGGATCGAGAGGCGCCACCACCCGTTGAGTGCGACGTTCGGACGGTGACATCGACTCTTCCGCCGTCCGAACGTTCCCCCGAGGACTCCGCTTCGCTCCGGCGAGGGAGGTACCCCCACACCCAACGGGTTCGCGGGGTGCATGGGAGGCGGCGGCATCGGTGAAGGCGCGGGCGATCTCGGGGGCGCCGGCCCAGTGCAGGTGCAGATACGAGGCGTGGAGGGTGGCCGAGGCGAACCCCGCGGCGCGGCCGTCGAAGGTCCAGGCGGGCTGGAGCCCGTGCTCGGGGGTCACCTGTGTGCGGTGGAACTCGTGACCGATCGCCGACACCCCGGCCGGCCCCAGCACCGAGGCCTCCGGTGCGACGGCCCGCCGGTACGACAGCGTCAGCCGTCCGGTCATCCGCGCGTCGGCGTCGATCGCACCGGACATCGGTGCGCCGTCCAGGGTCCGGCACAGGTACAGCAGCCCTGCGCACTCGGCGACCGTGGGCAGTCCGTCGCGCACCGCCTCGCGGACGGCGGCCCGCATCGGCGCGTTCGCGGCGATGGCGGCGGCGTGGACCTCCGGGAAGCCGCCGCCGAGATAGAGGCCGTCGATGCCGGAGGGCAGCGCGGGATCATCGAGGGGATCGAAGCCGACGATCTCCGCTCCGGCCGCCGTGAGCAGCTCCTCGGTCTCGGCGTACCGGAAGGTGAAGGCGCGTCCCCCCGCGACCGCGATGCGGGGCGCGCGGATCGGCGTATGGGCCGGGGGCGTCCACGGCTCGGCATCGAGGGGTGGAGCGGTGCGGGCGATATCGGCCACCGCGGACAGGTCGACCGTGCGCGCGATGCGCTCGCTGAGCCGATCGAGGGCGGCGGCCGCATCGTCGCGCTCGGCCATCGGCACCAGCCCGAGATGACGCGAGGGTGCGACGATGCCGTCGTCGCGCGAGATGACTCCGAGCACGGGCGCGTCGATCGCCTCGACCACCTCACGGGCGTGCCGGTCCGAGCCCACCTTGTTGACGATGACGCCCGCGATCGTGACCGACGGGTCGAAGGTGCGCATACCGGCCACCAGCGCGCCCATCGAGCGGGAGGCGTGCGAGGCGTCGACCACCAGGACGATGGGCGAGGCGGTCAGCGCCGCGACATGGGCGGTCGAGGCGAACCCCCGGCCGCCGATCTGCCCGTCGAAGAGGCCCATGACCCCCTCGACCACGGCCAGATCGGCATCCGCCGCACCGTGCAGCAGCAGCGGGACGATGCGCTCCTCGCCGACCATCCGCGGGTCGAGATTGCGTCCGGGCCGGCCGGTGGCGAGGGAGTGGTAGCCGGGGTCGATGTAGTCCGGGCCCACCTTGTGCCCGCTGACCACGTGGCCGGACCGCCGCAGGGCGGCCATCAGGCCGGTCGCCACGGTCGTCTTGCCGTGCCCGGAGGCGGGCGCGGCGATGACGACCCGCGGCAGGGAGGTCACCATTCGATGCCTCGCTGGCCCTTCTGGCCGGCGTCCATGGGGTGCTTGACCTTGGTCATCTCCGTCACCAGGTCGGCGGCCTCGACGAGTCGCGGATCGGCGTCCCGTCCGGTGATGACGACGTGCTGGCGTCCGGGGCGGTTCCGCAGGGTCTCGACCACCTCGTCGACATCGACCCAGCCCCACTTCAGCGGATAGGTGAACTCGTCGAGGATGTAGAGATCGTGCTCCTCGTGTTCCAGCCGGCGCGCGATCTCGGCCCAGCCCTCGGCGGCGTCCGCGGCGTGGTCGTCCTCGGAGCCCTGCTTGCGGGACCACGACCAGCCCGAGCCCATCTTGTGCCACTCGACGGGGCCGCCCTTGCCGGTCTCGCGATGCACGTCGTCGAGGGTCTCGAGCACGCTCTGCTCGCCGACGCGCCACTTCGCGGACTTGACGAACTGGAAGACGCCGACGCGCCAGCCCTGGTTCCAGCCGCGCATGCCGATGCCGAAGGCGGCCGTCGACTTGCCCTTGCCGGGGCCGGTGTGGACGATCAGCAGCGGCCGGTTGCGGCGCTGGCGGGTGGTGAGCCCGTCATCGGGCACGACGAGCGGCTGTCCCTGGGGCATGTCAGGCCACCTTCTCGGGCAGATGGGCGGAGATGGCGGAGGTGAGGCCGTCGGCGGTCACCTCGCCGAGGGGGACGTAGTCGGCGGCCAGGTGGCCGGCGAGCTCGCGGGCGAGACCGAGGGTGAAGCGGCCGGTCTCGCAGTCGACGACGAGGGCGTGGACATCCGAGGCGGCGAGCCGCTCGGCGACCTGACGCGAGCGGGCGACGGCATCGGCGCCGTGCGTGGCCCGCCCGTCGGTGACGACGACGAGCAGCGGACGGCGGCGGGGGTCGCGCAACCGCTCGCGGCGGATCACCTCAGCGGCCTGGGTCAGTCCCTCGGCCAGCGGGGTGCGGCCGCCCGCCGGGACATCGTCGAGGCGGGCCTTGGCGACATCGACCGATCCGGTCGGGGGCAGGACCAGCTCGCCGCGGTCGCCGCGGAAGGTCACGAGCGCGACCTTGTCGCGACGCTGGTAGGCGTCGAGCAGCAGCGAGACGACGGCGGTCTTGACCTGGGCCATGCGCTTGCGCGCGGCCATCGAGCCGGAGGCGTCGACGCACAGGAGCACGAGATTGCTCTCGCGGCCCTCCTTCACTGCGACGCGCAGATCGTCATCGGCCAGCCGGAGGCGCCCGTCGGTGCGACCACGCGCGCCCTGGTGGGGGATCGCGGCTCGGATGGTGGCGGCGAGGTCGACGGCTCCGCCCTCGGCGACCGGGGTGGCGCCGATCCGGCGGCCGGTGTCGGTGATGGCGCGGGAGCGCCGGCCGGACTGTCCACGGCCCACACCCGCGACACGGAAGGTCTTCGTCCGTCGGGCCTCGCCGGCGCGGACCTGGGAGGTCGGCGCGGGGGCCTGCTCGTCGCCCGCGCCGTTCGGCGGCGGGGGAGCGGCGGCATCCTCACCCGGCCCGTCATCGGGCTGGCCGGGATCGGGGGTACCGCCTCCGCCCCCGTCGGGATCGGTGTCGTCATCGGGCCCTTGCGGTTCGTCCGGCTCATCGCCGAGCAGGTCCTCGAGCTCCTGCTCGTCGATACCCGGGGCGTCGAAGGGATTGCGGCGGCGCCGGTGGGGGAGCGCGAGCCGCGCCGCCACCGCGATGTCGTCCCGGTCGATGGTGGTGCGGCCCTGCCAGGCGGCGTGCGCGGCGGCGGCCTTCGCCGTGACGATGTCGGCGCGCATGCCGTCGACATCGAAGGCCGCGCAGATCTCCGCGATCCGGGTCAGGACGGCGTCGGTGAGCTCGACCTCGGCGAGCAGCTTCTGCGCGGCGGTGATGCGCTCGCGCAGCTCCCGCTCGTCCTCGGCGTAGCGTGCCGTGAAGCCCTCGGGATCGGCATCGAAGGCGAGCCGCCGGCGCACGATCTCGGCACGCAGCTCGGGATCGCGGGGCGCCGCGACGTCGACGGTGAGGCCGAAGCGGTCCAACAGCTGGGGCCGGAGCTCGCCCTCCTCGGGGTTCATGGTCCCGACGAGGACGAAGCGGGCCGCGTACTCGACCGACATGCCGTCACGCTCGACCGTCGCCCGGCCCATCGCCGCGGCATCGAGCAGCAGGTCGACGAGATGGTCGTGCAGCAGGTTGACCTCGTCGACATAGAGGATGCCGCGGTGCGCCTTGGCGAGCAGCCCGGGCTCGAACTCGGCGCGGCCCTCAGCGAGTGCGGTGTGCAGGTGGAGGGATCCGAGGACCCGGTCGTCGGTCGCGCCGACGGGCAGCTCGACCAGTCGCACCGGTCGTTCCTCGGTGGCCGGGTCGGGGCCGAAGGGGCCGTCGGGGCTCGACGGGTCGCGCGGATCGCTGCTGAACCGGTCGCCGCTCACCACCTCGATGGGCGGCAGGACATCGGCGAGGGCGCGCACCATCGTCGACTTGGCGGTGCCCTTCTCTCCACGGACGAGGACGCCGCCGAGGTCGGGGGCGATCGCCGCGAGGGTGAGGGCCAGTGCCATGTCGTCGGCTCCGGCGACGGCACTGAAAGGAAAACGTGCTGGCATGTAGGGCTCCCGCTCGTCGTGCCATGAGGGTCGGGGGGGCGGGGGGGGGGGCGCCCCCCCCCCCCCCCCCCCGGCGCGCGTCCGGGGCCCGGCGTCACGCCAGGTCAGCGGCGGGCACCCAGCACCCGTGGAACCCGTAGGGCACGCGAGCCGGCAGGTGCACCGCGGCGACGGGTCCGGCTGACAGGTCGAGGGCGTCGAGGACCAGCAGGTCACTCGCTCCCCTGGCCCGATCCCACGCGTACGTGACGAGCCAGCCCTCGCCCTCCCCCGGCCCGCCGGGGACGAACGTGCCCTCGTTGACCCGCCGCGACGGGTCGGGCAGGTAGGTGTCGAGCGAGCCGTCCCGGTCGTCTCGGCGGCAGAGCGAGGAGAACTCGACAGGGAACTCGGTCGAGGTGTCCGAGACGAGGTACCAGGCATGACGGCTCTCCCGTCCGGCGAACCGCCGATCGATCGCCGGGAGGTCCATGAGCGCGTCCACGAGGGGCTCGTCCGTGAAGGTCAGCTCGGGTCCCGCGGTGTCGATCCGCCAGCGGTGCGGCGTCGAGGGATCGAGTCGTCCTCCCTCACCGAACGCCGAGGGCAGCACGCAGACGTCCAGGACGATCTCGTCGCCGTCGCGGTGGGCGTTGACGCCGTGGAAGACGAAGCACGGATCGATCTCGACCCAGCGGATCGCGGACGTCGGTCCCTCCAGCGGCATGACACCGACGCGGGCGCCGTACAAGGGATCCCATCGGAAGCCGAACCCGGGGTCCGGTTCGCCGCCGCCGAGGGTGGCGATGGCAGCCTGGAGGTCGAACACGACGGGGAGCTCCCAGAAGATCGCGTCGGTGTCCGTGACGGCGAAGTCGTGCAGCATCGTCGGGCCGGCGACGGGGATCTCCGCGCTGTACTCGAGGGTGCCGTCCGCCGCCGCGACGTGGTACGTGAGGTACGGCGGGGTGAAGCCGTAGCCGAAGAAGTGCATGCGTCCGGTCGCCGGGTCGATCTTCGGGTGCGCCGTCATCGCCGTCGTGAGGCGCCCGGCGAAGTCGTAGGGCCCGACCGTCGAGAGGTCGTCGGTCGAGAGCTCGTAGGGGAAGCCGACCTCGCCGGACGTGAGGAGGTGTCCGGCGTGGTGGAAGACGCTGACGTTGCTCTGGTTGTTCGGTCCGCCGGGCGGCCCGTCGAACTCGAACAGCCCCTTGCCGGACTGCTGGAGGGGCGTGCTGACGTGGCGGTTGCGGTACCAGAGCGCTTTCCCCGCCGAGAGCCGCACGCCGTGGACCATGCCGTCGCCCAGGAACCAGTGGGCGGACGGGCCGCTCGCCGGGTTGGAGCCGTTCCGCACGTAGAGCCCGTCGAGCTCGGGTGGCAGCGAACCCGTGACCTCGAGCTCGGCCGTGGCCATCTCCTCGGTCACCGGGGCGAAGCCGCCCTGCATCCAGTAGGGCGTGGCCGCGTCGAAGCGGAGCGGCGGGACGAGGCCGGTCGTCGTGCTCGTCGCCGTGGGGTCGTCGGATCCGCAGGCCGTGAGGAGGCTCGCCGCTCCCCCGGCTCCGAGGGCCGCAGCGACGGCTCCTCGGATGAACGTCCGGCGCTCGATCAGCGCGTGGCGCGCAAGGCCGTCCGGTGTCCGCAGGGAGGGATGCACGGCCGAGGAGGGTACGTGCTCAGGAGCAGGACGTGCTCAGGAGCAGGTCCCGGCGAAGGGAACCGACGCGGGGCTGGCGCCGAGGGCGTTGAGCGCCCGGACCGCGACGCTGTACGGCGCGTGGGTGGTCAGGCCAGGGATGTCGACCGGCGAGGTGGTCCCCGTCACGGGCGGGAGACCGTCGACGACGACCTCGTAGCCCGTGATGGGAGATCCGCCGTCGGAGCCGGGAGCGAAGGACACCCGGGCGGTGCAGCCGGACAGGTCGACGACGCCCGTCGCCCCGGAGATCGAGGGTGCTGCGGGCGCACCCTTCGGGACGACCGGTGCGGTGGGCGCCGACCACTCGCTCCAGTGGCCGTTCGCACCCTTCATCCGGACCGCGAAGGTGTAGGCGGTGCCGTTCTCGAGCCCGCTGATCCTGACCAGGGTCGTGTCCGTCGTGCGCGACGCGAAGCCCGGGCTCGCCATGACCTGGTACTCGCCTCCGGGGATGTCGCTCTCGAAGGACACATCGACGTAGCCGTCACCGGCGACCGCCCTGGCGTCGCTGGGCGGGACGGCCGTGCAACTCAACAGCGACATGCAGAGCGCGGCCACGGGGAGTGCGAGGAGGAGCGTGGTGAAGCGGCGGCGCGAATGCATGGCAGGGGTCTCGACGCCCCGAGGCGAGCACTGAACAACTCTCTGGTCTCGCCAGGCCGGGCGGGGCATTCGACCCTGTACGTGCAGAGCGCACAGGACGAGGATGAGGCGATCGAGACAGCCTCTCGGGGGCACGGCTCCCTGCAAGGAGGTGGCGGCCATGCGCAAGTCCACTGATCGGTCGACCGGCCGCAGGACCGGGCGACACCGGCCACGGAGGCACATGTTCCGTGCGACCGCGGTGCTGGCCGCGCTCGGTGCGCTCGTGGCATTCAGCGCCTCGTGCGCACCGCCCGCGCAGCCTCCATGGGTTGGTGTGCAATGGGTGCAAGACGCCGGCGGCAGCGTCCAGCTCGACGGCAGCTACACGCCGTCGTGGCAGCGTTTCGTCACCACCAACGGCGTGACGAGCGGTCCGACTCCGACTCCCTACCCCGATCCGGTGTGGTGGCCGTACGACCGAGGGTTTCCGGACGGCACGGCTCGCTTTCCTTGGAACGGCTTCGCAGGCGAGGGCATCTCGGTGACCCAGGCGCAGGACGGTTCGGCTGTGCGGTACACCCTGCACTTTCCGGCCGGTTCGTGCTCGATCCTGTACGGCGCCGACTCTCGACTCGACAGCGTGACGCCGTCGCCTGACGGGCAGCGGGCCGCGGTGGTGTCGAGTGACTCCTTCGGAGGGGTGACGCAGTCCAACTTGTCGATCTGGTCGCTCGGGCCCACGGGCTGCCCGACGGTCGTGACCGCCAGCTACACCTACACCGTCTGGTCCGACCCTCATGGCTACATCATCGGCGGTCGCATCGTCTGGAAGCCCGACTCCTCGGCCGTCATCGCCATCCTGCAGACCCCCGTCCAGGGCCAATCCCCCGGCGCCGCGGTCATCCGGCTCGAGGCGACGCCGGGCGCCACCCCGACCCCGGTGCTCGCTGCCGCGGAGGGGTGCCTCGTCCCGAGCGGCTGGTCGGTGGACAACCGGCTGCTGCTGGTGTGCACCGGCCCGTCCCAACTCGGCCTCCGCCTCATCACGATCCCCTTGGGGACCCCGGGCACGACCAACACGATCTACGAGTTCATCGGCACAGCCGACACAGTCGCGTCGGTGTTCCCGGCCGCCTACTACGTGCCCGGGACGAGCACGATCGTGTTCAACAAGCCGTTCCCGGTGGTGAACAGCGACGGCTTCCTCCAGGCGTGGTGGCAGGTCCACACCGCGTTCGACCTGCCCTACGCTCCGTCGACCCCCATCACCGGCAGCGCCCCGGCGCTGGCGTGGCACCCCGTGCCGGTCAACGGGTCGACCGTCCCGCCGTACACCTACACCGACGTCCCCAACGTCGAGACGGTGGAGCGGCTCGCTCACTGAGGGGCCCAATGACAAACCGAGGAAGCACGCCATGCACCGTTCCCACACCCACCATCGACGTGGACGGCTGACGGTCGCCGCCGTCGCGTCCGCCGTCGTCCTGGCCGCTGGATGCTTCCCGCCGGAGCCGTCGCCGGCGCCCTCCCTGCCGGCTGGTGTCGGGGTGTCGTGGCTACGCGACGCAGGTGGGCAGATCGTCGAGGACTTCGGGGGGCCGGCGTACCGTGAGGCCTTCGAACGCCGGATCACCCTGGACGGCGTGACGACCGGACCGTCGCAGGTCACGATCCCGGGCGCCTTCCCTGCGCCGTGGTGGGGCGTCTTCGGGTTCGACCTCGGGTCGGCGTCGTTCCCCGACGGGACGGCGAAGTTCCCGTGGAACGGCTTCGCCGGTGAGGGCATCACCGCGACGACCACACCGCAGTCGATCGAGATCGCCCACCCCGGTGGCGCCTGCACAATCGGGGCGTCGATGGGACTCGTCGTCGGCGGGCTCAGCCCGTCACCCGACGGCACCAAGCTGGCCTTCGTCGGCGTCGACATCTCGGGGCTCGGCGGGTTCACGATCGCCTGGGTGACCATCCTGGACCTGACCGACTTTGGACCCTGTTCGTCGGTGACCAGCTTCGTCGTCGACTTCAGCCCCCAGGCGCCTGCCGACCACCCCACCTCGGGCCTCGTCGTCTGGTCCCCCGGCTCCGACGCGATCGCGTTTCCTCTCGCGGCGCAGGGCGGCTCGCTGCAGCAGCGGATCGTCCGCATGGACGCCGCGGCCGGCGCAGCACCTGTGACCGTGCTCCACCAGGCGGACGGCTGCTGGGTTCCTCTCGGCTGGTCGATCGCCGACCGCATGCTGCTGAGCTGCGTGAGGGAGCTGCCCGGGAACCCGGCCACCGTGCGGTCCACCCTCGAGACGATGCCCGTCGCCGGCGGCATCCGACAGGTCATCGACACGGCCGACGCCTCGGCGATCACGACGGCGACCGCCAACACGCACCTCAACCACTTCGGCTACTTCGTGCCCGGCACCACGACGATCGTCTTCAACGACGGATCGGAGATGTCGCACACAGAGGACGGGAGCGTTCCGTGGTACCGCATGCGACTCCACGACGACTCGACGGGCGGCGAGGGGTCCCTGACAGCGGACGAGCCGCACTTCGCCACTCACGACGAACCGCTGCTGTCGGATCCCGGTCAGACGACGTCGATCCCGAACGTGGTGATGGTCGAGCGTTTCGTCCGCTGAGCGGCAACGACCGGTGAAGCGCTGGGCCTCCGCTACGTCGCGTCGTCGGCGGTCCGCGCGAGACGAGGCTGCAGGAAGCGCCGCCATGTCCAGTACAGGGCGCCGAGCGCAGCGAGCACGATGACGACGGTCTGCAGGAGGCCGACGGCGTCGCCCACCTCCTCCCAGCGGTCGCCGAGGATGGCCCCAGCCCCGATCAGGGTCGTGTTCCAGATCAGGCTGCCGAGCGTGGTGAGGAGGGTGAACCGCCACGGGTCCATCCGCCGCACACCGGCGGGCACCGACACGATCGAACGGATCAGCGGTACGCACCGACCCAGGAACACGGCGGCACCCGACCGGCGGTCGAACCACTCCTCGGCACGGATCAGATCGCCCTCCTTGACCCCGAACCAGCGGCCGTGCCGAGCGAGGAAGTCCCGCAGGCGGTCCTGGTCGATCCGGGCGGAGATGCCGTACAGCACCCAGGCGCCGAGGAGGGAGCCGAGCGTGGCGGCGCCGATCATGCCGATGAGGTTGGCGTCGCCCCGCCCCGCCACGAACCCGGACAGGGGCAGGATCATCTCCGACGGGATGGGCGGGAAGACGTTCTCGAGGGCGACGAGGAACGCCACGCCCGCATAGCTGAGGGTCTCCACGACCTGCGTGACCCAGTCGATGATCCCGTCGAGCATGCTTCTCCCTGTATCCCGCGCCGGGGGCACGATATCGGCGCAGGTCCGCCAGGAGACCGCGGGTCGGCGTCACCTGCTCAGTTGGCGACGGCGAAGAGGTCCCAGGTACCGGGGACACCCTTGAGCTGGTGGCTGCCGCGATCGGCGAACTCGATCCCCGAACCGACGACCAGGTCCTTCACGGTCCTCGACACCAGCACCTCCTTCGGGGCGGCCAGGGCGCCGACCCGGGCAGCGATGTGCACGGCCAGGCCGCCGAGCGTGTCGCCGCGCACCTCCACCTCGCCCGTGTGGAGGCCGGCTCGGAGCTCGAGGCCGAGGTCGGAGGTGGCAGCCACGATCGCCTTCGCGCAGCGGATCGCCCGCCCCGGCCCGTCGAAGGCGGCGAAGAACCCGTCGCCGGCCGTGGCGATCTCCTTCCCGGCGAGACGGCGGAGCTGGTCGCGGATCGCTCGGTCGTGTGCATCGAGCAGGTGGCTCCAGCGCTGGTCCCCCATCGACGCGGCCCGCTCGGTCGACCCGACGATGTCGGTGAACAGCATGGTGGAGAGGCGGCGTTGCACCTCGATCTCGGAGGCTTCGCCGGTGAGGAACTGCGCGACCTCGGTGGCGATCGCGTAGTTGCCCGGTGTGCTCGCGTAGATGTCGCCGCCCGGTACCTCGAGGAACCGGGCACCGGGGACATGCTCGGCGAGGTACCGACCGTGGTCGGCCGACACGATCGGGCTGTCGGTCACGTTCATGACGAGCGTCGGCACTTGGAGGTGCGGCAGCACGTGGCGGACGTCGAGCGAGCGCAGGATGTAGTCGTACTGGGCGCGGGCGGTGCGAGGCGTCGCCGCGGCGCGGGCCATCCGGGCGCCGGCCTGCAGGTACTCGGGGTCGCCGGCCATGCTGGGATCGGTGACGGCGATGAGGTCCGGGGTGCCCCACATCCCGCCCAGCATCTCCACCATCGCCTCGAGCGCCTCCGGCGGCGCGCCGGCCGGGTAGTCATCGGCGACCGGGTAGCGGGCCGATGTGTTCACGAGGACGAGCGCGCTCACCCGCTCAGGGTGCATGGCGGCGAAGAGCACGGCGACGGGGCCTGCGTCGGCGGCGGCGAGGATCGCGGCGCGTTCCGAGCCGGCGGCGTCGAGCACGGCTTCGACGTCGGCCGTCCACTCCTCCCAGGTCGGGATGGCGTTCCGCGGCACGCCGTCCGACGCCCCGGTCCCGCGACGGTCGAAGTAGATCAGCCGGCTGAACGAGGCGAGACGGTCGAGGAACTCGGCGACCTCGGGCAGGTACCAGCACATCTCGAGGTGGCTGCCGAGGCCGTAGAAGTAGAGGAGGTCGATCGGGCCTTCGCCGAGCACCTGGTAGGCGACGTCGGCGTCACCCACGGCGACGTACCTGGTCTCCGGGAACCTGTCCATGAGCCCGTCAGCCTCCCCCCGGCCGGTCGACGGGAGGATAACAAGTGCGATTCCGAGCGAACCGGCGAAAGCGGTCGTGGGGAATCGAGCGCCACTACCGTGTGCGGTCCATCGACGCTGGGTCGGTGATCCCACCGGCCGTGAGTCCGGCAGCGCGATCAGGAGCTCGAACTGAGGACGGTCACCGCCCCCGACGGCAGCCAGCACGCGGTGCGCATCGAGTGGATCGGCAACAAGCTGCGAAGGGCGCCTGCTCAGCTGCGCGGGCGCGTCCGCAAGCTGGGCAAGGGGACAGCGGACAACGCCGATGTCGCCGACGGGTGCTTCGCCCTCGACGACCTGTTCGCCGGCCTCGCGCTCCTGCTCGCCCTGTTCCTCTTGATCGTCGTCGTCTTGCCGCTCGCCTGGGGGCTGATCGAGCTGCTGCTGGTCCTGGTGCTCGCCTCGGTCGTGTGGGCCTTCCGGGTGTTGTTCCGGCGCCCTTGGTCGGTGGTGCACCGAGGTCCGGGCGATGTGGAGTCGCAACGGTGGCGCGTGGTCGGTTGGCGCGAGTCGCACAGGGTGATGGTCGAGGCCGCCGAGTCGATCGAGCGCAGCGGCTCGGCGCAGGTGACCCCGCCGACGGCAGGATGGGTCGGCTGACCTCGATCGCGGGCAGTCGGAGTGGTCGTGGGC
>JAEZFI010000071.1 GCA_023437745.1 Actinomycetes bacterium | reverse complement strand
CGTGGTGGTGGACGTGGTGGTGGTGGGTGCCGCGGTGGTCGTGGTCGACGTGGTGGTGGGCGCACTCGTCGTCGAGGTGGTCGAGGTGGTCGAGGTGGTCGTCGTCGGCGCCTCGCTCGTCGTCGTGGTCGTCGTCCCCGGTTCGCTCGGGTCGGGCGTGCAGGCCGCGAGCAGGACGAGCGTGAGCGCGGCCATGCCGCGCTGGAGGTTCCGCCGAGTTGTCACCCCGCCATCCTCCCCCTCCTGAGGGGATCGGATCAATCCCAAAGGAGCCGACGCTCATGCGGACGTCATGAGAGGTGGTCAGGGGGCTGGAGGGGGCTCCACGAGATCGCAGATGTCGGTGCTCGGCGGGGCGAGGAGGTGCAGCTCCTGGTGCTTCCCCTGTCCCCGCAGCGCATACCAGCGTCCGTCCGGGCCGATGACCAGCCAGATCCCCGCGGTCCGGAGGCTGTCGTAGCTCAGCGCGATGCGCCGCCGGAGGTGACCCATCTCCACCAGGGCGGCACGCCCCGCCTCGAGGGCTTCCTGATCGGTGGACCACGCATCCCCGTCGGCGACGACGGCCACGCCCGGATCACCGGCGAGCGACCAGGCCGCCGCCCACTCCCGCAGCGCGTCAGGGGCGACGCCCGCGTTCGAGGCCAGCTCGATCAGCTCCGGCCCCCGCCCCAGGGAAGCGGCCCGCCGGGCGAGGTCCGCGCGGGACCCCGAGCGGAGGCCCGACGGCGCCCCGTCCAGCAGCATGTCCCGCGCCCGCGAGATCGCGTCGACCGCGAGCTCGTCCACCCGCCGGGTGTCGATCTTCTGCCCCCTCGGAAGGTCCGCGTCCCACGGCGTGTGGGCCGGGCGATGCGAGGCGGTGAGCGGCTCCCTGCCCCTGACCACCTCGGGCAGCGGCGCCAGGGCGCCGTTCGCAGGGGCGTCGCGCCAGGCCGCAGCCGCGGGAAGGCCGTCGGCCGGTGCGTCCCCGCCCTCCGCACCGGACCGCCCCGCCGCGTTCGCCTTGCCGGTCCGTCGCGCTCCCGCCGGTGCCCTCTCGAGCCGGCGCTCCCGGACCAGCCGCATCAGCTCGTCGCGCGCGATGCCCCGCAGCAGGAACAGCACGAACGGGTCGCGGTCGAGCTCGGCGGCGACCATGTAGCAGACCGCGGCGGAGTGCTTGCAGGGTTCGGCCCAGTCGGGGCAGCTGCAGTCGGTCCGGAGGTCACCCGCGCCGGGCAGGAGACGCACGTCGACGGCCATCGTGTCGTCCACGATCGCCGGGTCGAGCTCGCCCTCGAGGAGCGCGGCGGCGTGCGCGGCTCGGGCGGCGATCGCGTCCGCGACCTGCTCCCACTCGGCGGGGGCGAGCTTGCGGACGCCGATGTCGACTCGGTAGTAGCGACCGTGGTGGCCCGTCACCCGTGCCGACGCGTGGCCCGAGGCGATGCCCAGCGCGCCGACGGCGCCCTGGCGGGCGTACGTCCGGCCCCGGGCCAGCCGGTTCGGGTCGAGGGACGCGGCGCCCTCCAGCGCGCGGACCCAGGCGGACCCCCACCAGGTCGTGCCGTAGTTGACCCGCGGCGGCATCAGTCGCTCCCTCCGAGTCGGACGAGCTCGGCCAGCTCGTCGTCGGCCAGCTCGGTGAGCCACGCCTCGCCGCTGCCGATCACCGCATCGGCCAGCGCCTGCTTCTCGGCCAGGACGGTCGCGATCCGCTCCTCGAGCGTGCCCTCGGAGATCAGCTGGTGGATCTGCACCGGCCGGTCCTGCCCGATGCGCCACGCCCGGTCGGAGGCCTGGTTCTCGACGGCGGGGTTCCACCACCGGTCGTAGTGGACGACGTGGGTGGCACGCGTGAGGTTCAGCCCGGTGCCGCCGGCCTTCAGCGAGATGACGAACACGCGGAAGTCGCCCGCCTGGAACCGGTCGACCATGTCGGTCCGCTTGGTGAGGCTCAGCGAACCGTGGAGGAACTCGGCGCGCAGCCCGAGCTCGCCGAGGCGGGCCATCAGCAGGTTGCCCATCCCCACGTACTGGGTGAACACGAGCGACGAGTCGCCGGCGTCGTCGATGGCGGTGATGAGCTCGTCGAACGTGTCGAGCTTCCCGGACCGACCCGCCAGCGGACCGTCCTGCTGGAGGTAGTGCGCGGGGTGGTTGCAGATCTGCTTGAGCGCCGTGAGCAGCTTCAGCACGAGGCCGCGGCGAGCGATCCCCTCGGCGCGCTCGATGGCTTCGAGGATCTCCTCGACGACGGCGCGGTACAGGCCGGCCTGCTCGGCGGTCAGCGTGACCGGGTGCTCGGTCTCGGTCTTGGGCGGCAGGTCGGGGGCCACGGCCGGGTCGTCCTTGCGGCGGCGCAGCACGAATGGCGCCACCACGCGCCCGAACCGGCGGGTGGCTTCCTCGTCGCGATCGCGCTCGATCGGGATCGCCACGTTCCGTCGGAAGGCGTCGACCGATCCGAGCAGCCCCGGGGTGGTCCAGTCGAGCAGCGCCCACAGCTCGGTCAGACGGTTCTCCACGGGTGTACCGGTCATGGCCAGCCGGGCCTCGGAGGGGATCCGCCGCAGCGCCTTGGCGGTCGACGCGTTCGGGTTCTTGATCTGCTGCGCCTCGTCCGCCACGAGCAGGCCCCAGCCGGTCGCCGCCAGGGTGGCCCGATCCCTCCGGGCGATGCCATAGGTGGTGAGGACCACGTCGTCCGGACCCACGTCCTTCAGCGAGCGCAGGGCGCGGTGGTAGCGGTGGACGGTCACGGATGGGGCGAACCGGGCGAGCTCGCGCTGCCAGTTGCCCACCACCGTCGCGGGGCTCACGACGAGCGTGGGGGAGCCGCCTCGGCCCTCGGCCATCCGGTGGAGGTGCAGGGCGATCAGCTGGATCGTCTTGCCGAGGCCCATGTCGTCGGCGAGCACGCCGCCGAAGCCGAGCTGCGTCATCTCCTCCAGCCAGGCGACGCCGCGGCGCTGGTAGTGGCGGAGGGTGGCCTCGAGTCCCGGTGGCTCGTCGAGCTCCCGGGGTTGCGTCGCGGCTCGCAGGCGGTCGGCGAGGTCCGCCGCCGCCCCGCCGACCTCGACCTCGACGACCTCGTCGCCCACCGGCACCGCACCGCCCAGCGCCGCCGCGAGGGTGTCGGCGGCGGAGAGCACGTCGCGTCGTCGGAGCTTCTCCACGACCTTCGGGTCCACGACCACCCACTGGCCGCGGAGCTTGACCAGGGGTCGTCGGGCCTGGGCGAGGCTCGACAGCTCGGCCTCGTCGACCGGCTGGCCGTCGATCGTCGCCCTCCACGTGAGCTGGCAGACCGTCGACAGGTCGAACCTCGACGGCGTGTCGCCCACACCGGGGGGCGGCTCTGCGTGGGCCGTGGCCTGGAGCGTCTTGGTCAGCGCTGCGGGGATGAGGACCTCGATGCCGGCGCCTGCCAGGTCGGTGGCGAGCGGGCCGAACAGCCGCATCGCCTCGCTGTCCTCCACCTCCATCTCGGCGGGGTGGGTGTCGCCGAGCAGCTCCCGCAACGGCGGCCACAGGGCCGACCCGCGTCGGAGCGCGATGAGCAGGTCGGACTCGGCCCGGTGGTCGAACCCCGGTGCCCGACCGGACCACAGGTCGACGGCGTCCACGACGTTCGACGGGTCCAGCGCCGACCGGAGCTGGAGCGTCACGGCGAACGGCTGCTCGTCGGACTCGGGGAGCGTCAGTCGGAGCCCCACGATCGTGCGCTCGGTGGCATCGGTGTCGAGGTGCGGTCGCAGCTGGTTGATGTCGACGGGCGGGACACCCGACCACGCCCATTGGCGTGACGCCACGCCGGCGGCGGCGGTGCGGGGAAGAACGTCGGCGACCGCCTGGTAGAACGCCGCGACCGCAGTGGCGGGGGACATCAGCTGCAGCGGACGGCGGCCCGCGACGGGCAGGCAGTGCGCCTCGGGCGGCAACCACGCCGCGAGGGCGGCGCGGACCTCACGGTCCTGCTCGCTGAGCGGCGTGATCGTCCACGCGTCGTGGCCCGCGGGCGAGATCGTGGGTTGCAGCCGCCCGCGTGCGACCAGCTCCAGCGCCACCCGCGCGACCTGGCCCCAGGCCCGGAACGATCGGTCGCAGTCGGCGTCGAGCCGCACCCCGACCAGGTCGTCGAGGAGGTCGGCCACCGGGACCAGGGTCGCCGGCACCCGCTTGCGCCGGGCGCCGTTGGCCGTGGGGACCACGACCTCGACGGCCTCGAAGCCGGGATCGACGCTCGGCCACAGGGCCATGCGGGACGCTCGCGGGGGATCGGCCGGGAGGAAGGTGGCGTGGAGCCCGGACCGCAGCATGGCCGGCCAGGCTACGGCGCCGGCTGACGCCGCCCGGCCCGGTGGTCAGTTCCAGCTGCCGGCCGGCGCGGGCTGCCCGGCGACCCCGCGGTCCAGCGGCCGGGCGCCGCCGTGCGTCGTCCACCACACCTTGAAGCCGATCGGGCCGGCGTCGAGGAGGGAGGAGGTCTCCGTCGCCTCGTCGCCGTCGGCGGACCGTGTCGACTCGGTGGTGAGCTGCCAGAGGTGTCGTGCGTCCATGATCGTGTCCCGTGTTCGGTGTGACGATTCGATCATCGGTTCGCCCGCTTGCGGCGTACTTGCGGACGGCTTGGAGCCGTCCTCAGCGAACCTCGACGCCCAGCTCCTCCGCGGTCCGGTGGACCCTGGCGGCGATGGCGTGGCTGCCGTGCGCAACGGCCAGGTCCGCGCCGCGCCGGAGGGTCGTCCGGACGACCTCGGGGCCTTCACCTCGGGCGTGCTCGAGGACGGCCTCGGCGAGCAGCAGCGTCGGGTGCGCGTACTCCTCCTGGTAGTCGGCGAGCTCCTGGCGGGCGTCGCTGAGCGATGCGGCGGCCTCGTCCAGCCGACCCGCCTGCGCGAGAGCCTGCCCGCGGCTCGCGAGCAGCGTGACGCCGTTGGTCCGCAGACCGATCGCCGTGTAGTCACGCCACGCGGCGTCGAGCTGCGCGATCCCGTCGTCGAGGTGCCCCTGGAGGGCGAGCGCAGCGCCGAGATAGGCGCGCTGCGCCGTGCTCCAGAAGGCCGACATGCCCTCGGGGTCCACCGAGATGCCGCGGTTGGCCGAGCGGATCGCCCGGTCCAGGTCGCCGGTGGACAGAGCGCCCGACGCGGCGAAGTTCATGACCAGCAGCTCCCAGTAGGAGTCGCCGGGGATCCAGGCGACGACTTCGTCGAACTCGCGCTCGGGGTCGTCGAGATCGCCCACCAGGTCGTGCAGGTAGACCGAGAACGGGGCGCTGATCCGAATCTGGTCGAGGTCGAAGAGCAGGGCGCCGGCGACCTCACGGGGGATCTCCATCGAGTGCCGGCGCGCCTCGTCGAGGTGGTGGGCCGACTCGGTGATCGCCGCCCGGTGCCAGCACCGGATGCCGTAGGCGGTGTGCCCCAGCGCGGGGGCCAGCGGTGAGTCCGTGGTCCCGGCCCGCTCCAACAGCTCCGCGGCGATGGGATCGGCCTGCTGGTAGCGGCAGCTCACGTCGAGGCCGGCCCACTCCGCCCAGAGCAGGTTCATGAGCTCGCTCATCCGGCCGGTGCGCTCGGCCAGGTACCTGCCCCGCGAGAGGTGCGGCGATCCCACGAGGCTGGCGTAGCCGTCGCGGGCGCCGGTGACCGACACGAGCATCGCGACGGCGGTGAGCTCTGCCTCGAGGTCCTCCGGTTCGGACCCGCTGGCGTGCCGGAGCTGGACGGCGCGCTCGAGGAGGTGCTGGGCCGAGGCGTAGGCCAGACGCCGGGCGGCGACGTGTGCGGCGTGCTCGAGCGCCGCCGCGGCGCGCCGGCTCACCCCGACCGGCACGGCCTCCCAGAGGTGCTCGGCCACGATCTCGGCGGTGTCCTCGGACGCCTCGACGGCGTCGGCGACGCAGAGGTGCAGTCTCGCCCGTCGCAACGGGGAGATGCCGTCCACGACGACCTCGCGGACGAGGGCGTGGGCGAACCGGTACGTCCCCGGATGGTCCGGGACGGGGACGAGCAGCCGGTGGACGAGCGCCGGGTCCAGGGCGTCGAGGCACTCGTCGAGGGTCCCGCCGCTGGCCTTGGTCAGCAGCTCCAGCTCCACGTCCCGACCGATGACCGCGGCGACCTCCAGCAGGGTGTTCGTCGCTGCGGGCAGCAGCGCGAGGCGCCGTCGCACGACGTCCCGCACACCGGACGGCACGTCGTCGCCGAGCTCGCCGGCGTCCAGCAGGCGCGCCAGCTCGGTGACGTAGAACGGGTTGCCCTCGGCCCGGGCGTGGACCGCCTCGGCGATGGCCGGATCCACGTCCTCGCCGAGGGTCTGTCCGACGAGCGCCGCGGTGGCGGCCGCCGTGAGTCCGCGGAGGGCGAGCCGGCGGGAACCCGAAGCCCGCGTCAGGGCGGCCAACGCGTCGACCACGACGTCGTTGCGTCCCACCTCCAGCTCGCGGACGGTGACCACGAGGAGGATGGGCGCGTCGACCATGCGGCCCGGCAGGGCCGAGAGCAGCTCCAGGGACGCCACGTCCGCCCACTGGAGGTCGTCCATGACGATCACGAGCGGCTGACGGGCGGCGCGTTCGCTGAGGAAGGCGATCAGCGCGTCGAAGAGGGCGAACCGTGCCGGCTCTGCCGCCGTCGACGGACCGCCGTCGCCCTGGGGTGCGAGGAGCGCGGCCAGCTCGGGGGCCAGCACTGCGTCCGGAGGAAGGCTCGCCGCCAGGGCCCGGAGCGGGGGCAGCCAGGGCCAGAACGCCGGTGACGCACCGCCTTCGAACGCTCGGCCCCACAGGACGGTGCTGCCGCGCCGCCCGGCGATGGCGGAGAGCTCCTCGACGAGTCGTGTCTTGCCGACGCCGGGTTCTCCCTCCACCACCACGACGCGGGTCGTGGTGGCCGCCTCGTCGAGCGCCGCGACGAGCGAGGCCAGCTCGGCCTCGCGGCCGATCAAGCGATCCTCCGGTGCCGCCGATCCGAGGCCGGGACCACCGCCGTCGCCGAGATCGGGGACGGCGACCCCGTTCGTCGGGGCACGCGTCGCGGTCCGCGCCTCGTCGAGCAGGTCCAGCGAGCGGTCGTGGCCGAGGATGGCAGCCTCGAGCTCGCGCAGTGGTCGGCTGAGGTCCACGCCCAGCTCGTCGCGCAGCGTGCTGCGGGCGTCGTCGAGGGAGCGCAGCGCCTCGGCCTGACGACCCGACCGGTAGAGGGCGAGTGCGAGGTGGCCGCGCAGATCCTCCTGGAACGGGTTGGCGGCGATCAGCTCGGTGAGCTCGCCCACGACCGCCCGGTGGCGACCCAGCGCGAGGTCCGCGGCGAGACGATCGCCGATCGCCGCGAGTCGGCGGTCCTCCAGGCGCGCCGAGAGGCCCTGGGCGAAGTCCAGGTCGCGGTGGTCCATGAGCGCAGGCCCCCGCCACTGCTGTTCGGCTTCGAGGAGCAGGGCGCGGGCGGCGGCGGGATCACCGTCCGCAAGGGCGTCGCGCCCCTCGTCCGCCAGGCGCTCGAAGCGCCGGTAGTCGACGCGGTCGGGGTCGACGACGAGCCGGTAGCCCTGCGGGTCCCTGACCAGCGTGGTGGCCGCGCCCCGTCGCTCGCGGTCCGGCTCCAGGCTGCGGCGGAGCCTCGAGATGTAGCTCTGCAGCGTGCCCGTGGCGGAGGACGGGGGTTGCGGACCCCAGATCGCATCGATCAGCGCCTCGCTGGTCACCACCTGCCCGCCCCCGACGAGGAGCGCAGCGACCACGACGCGCGGCTGCGGCCCACCGAGGTCGATCAACGCGCCGGTGTCCTCCCGCACCTCCAGCGACCCGAGCAAGCCGAAGCGCACCTCTTCCCCCTCGTCCTCGGCCCGTCGAACGGCCGAAGTCTCGCGCGCCGCGGCCCACGGCGACAGGGGATCCGGGTGACCGATCGGCGGTCGTCGCTACATTTGCCGAGTGGCGAGGTTCGAGGTGTTGGGCCCCCTCGAGGTGTTCGACGACTCGGGGCGCTCCGTCGACATCGGTGGCCGCCAGCCCCGGGTGATCCTCGCCCTGCTGCTCGCCGCTCGCGGCCGGCCGGTGAGCCCGGATGCGATCGTCGACGCGATCTGGGGTGACGCACCGCCGTCGTCCGCCACGGGCACGCTGCAGAGCTACGTCTCCCGGCTCCGGGGCCGGTTGGGCGAACGCTCCCCGCTGGGGCGTGACGACGCCGGGTACCGCCTCGACGTCGCCGACGAAGAGGTGGACGACCGTCGCTTCGAGGCGCTCGTCGCGCGGGGACGCCGCCTGCTCGAGGCCGGCGACGCGGCCGAAGCGGTGGAGGTCCTGCAGGACGCCGACGCGCTGTGGCGCGGCCCGGCGTACGGCGACCTCGACGGGCTGGACGTCGTCGTCGGGCTCACTGCACGCCTCGAGGAGCTCCGCCTGGCGGCCGCCGAGGCACGGGTCGAGGCCGAGCTGGCGCTGGGTCGCCACACCCAGGTGACCGGCGAGCTGACCGCCCTGGTCGCGGCGAACCCGCTGCGGGAGCGCCTCCGCGAGCTGCTGGCGCTCGCGCTCTACCGGGCGGGCCGGCAGGCCGAGGCCCTGAGGGCGATCTCGGACGCTGGGCGCGTGCTGCGCGACGAGCTGGGCATCGAGCCCAGCCGTCCGCTGCGTGATCTCGAGGCGGCGATCCTCGCCCAGGACCCGGCGATCGACCACCCGAGGGCGATGCGGTCGTCGGCGCCGGATGCTGCCGCTGCGGGCGGTGCCGCAGTCACGACGCCCCCCGTCGGCGAGGGCCGAGGGCTCGCCGGCCGGGCCGCCGCGCCCGACGGGCTGGTCGGACGCGGCAACGAGCTGTCCCAGCTGCTGGCGACGCTCGACGAAGCCCGTCACGAGGCGCGCTTCATCGTGATCGAGGGCGAGCCCGGCATCGGCAAGACGCGGCTGGCGGAGCAGCTGCGTGCCGAGGCCGAGGCGAGGGGCGCGCTCACCGCATGGGGCCGGAGCGACGAGGGTGGTGCGGCGCCCGCCCTGTGGCCCTGGCTGTCGCCGCTCCGCACGCTCGTCGACCATCTGGACGAGGTGCCCGACGCGCTCGCCGAGCTGCTCGCCGGGGAGACCCCGATGTCGGCGGGCCAGGCCCAAGCCGTCCAGTTCGACCGGTTCGAAGCGGTCGCGGCCGCCATCGATCGGGTGGCGGCGACGCAGCAGGTGGTGCTGCTGCTCGACGACCTCCAGTGGGCCGACGAGGCCTCGCTCGAGCTGCTGGGGTTCCTCGCCGGTCGCCTGGGCCCGGGGACGCTCCTCGTCGGCACCATGCGGGACCTCGAGGTGGGCCGGAACGACGTGCTCACGGATGCGCTCGCGGTGATCGCCCGCCGCCGTGGCAGCCGGCGCGTGGCGCTGCGCGGCCTGGATGCGGTCGACATGGCGGCCATGCTGCGGGCAGCGTCCGGCGCGCCCATGGACGACGAGGTCCTGAGGTCGATCCACGAGCGTGCCGAGGGCAATCCCTTCTACTCGATCGAGCTGGTGCGGCTGCTCGACGAGGACGCAGGAGCCCGTTCCGATGTGCCGCGGACGGTCGGCGACGTGATCCGCCGTCGGCTGGCCCGCCTTCCGGCCGAGACCGTCGCCCTGCTCGGCGTCGCAGCGGTGGTGGGCCGGGACGTCGAGCTCGGCATGCTGGCCCGGGCAGCCGAGCGCGAGATCGACGTGGTCCTCGACGCGCTCGACCCTGCACTCGTCCACCGGCTGCTCGTGGAGGTCCCGGACCAGCCGGCCGTGCTGCGCTTCAGCCACGCCCTGGTGCGCGAGGTGCTGCTGGACGACCTCACGTCGCTGCGCCGGGCTCGGCTCCACCTGCGCGTGGCGGACGCGATCGAAGCGGCCGGCGCCGGCGTCGACGACGCGGAGATCCTCGCCGAGCACCTGTGGCGGGCCGCACCGGTGGGCGTGGGGCGCCGCGCCGCCGCGGCGCTCGAGGGCGCCGCCGACGTGGCGATCCGGCGCGTCGCCTACGCCGCGGCCGAGGACCTCCTGGTCAAGGCGGTGCAGCTGCGCCGTGCCACCGGGACGACCCTCGAGGACCACGAGGCGGAGCTCCTGGCGATCGCACGGCTGCTCGAGGTCGGTCGTGCCCGGCGCTACTTCCAGGGGGCGGCCGGGCTGGAGGTGCTGACCCGGGCCAAGGATCTCGCGGAGCGGTGCGGCCAGCGGGACCAGCTGCTCGACCTCCTGTGGTTCGAGTGGTCGGCCTACGCCACCTCCTCGCGACGGGGTGAAGCCGGACTGCTGGCCAAGGCGTACCTGGACCTCACCGCGGCGGATCCCCGCCCGGAGGTCCAGGCGATGGGACTCCAGGTCACGGGCGTGCTGCGCTGGATGGAGGGCGACATCACCGCGTCGCGGGAGTGCCTCGATCGGACCCTCGAGCTCCTGGCCACCGTGCCCGTGCTGCCGGCGACGTCCGAAGGCTTCGAGGCCGAGCGGCGCATGGTGTCCCACACGTTCTGGTTGTTCGTGCAGGCCGCGTCCGGGACCCGCAGCGTCGATGACGTCCTGGCCGCGTTCGACGGGCTCATCGACGCGCAGGACGACAAGTTCGCCATCGCGTCGATCTGCGGGTTCGCGGCGACGACGGCGATCGTGATGGGACGGTGGGCGGAGGCCGATCGCTACGCCGCGTCGAGCCAGCAGGCGGATCCCGGCTCGCAGTTCGCGTTCTGGGGCGGTCAGTCCCTCATGCAGCAGGGGATCGCGCTGGCCTGGCGGGGTCGGACCGACGACGCCGTGGAGGCCTTCGCAGAGGGCCGTACCCGTTACACGACGATCGGGGGCCGATCGGGGCTGCCGACGTTCGGCGCCAGCCTGGCGCTCCACCTCGCCGAGCACGGCCGCGTCGCAGAGGCCGAAGTGCTGGTCGGAGAGGCGCGCCAGCTCCTCGACGAGCTGCGCGAGGGGTGGAACGAGCCGATCGTCGCGCTGACCGAGGCGGTGGTCGCGCACCTCCAGGGCGACGGGCACCGGGCGGCCGAGCGCTTCGAGCACGCGGAGCAGGTGGCGACCGAGCAGGGGGCGCACGCCGTCGCCGAACGGGTCCGGCAGGCCCGGGCGACCCTCGACGGGGTCTGAGCGGCGGATCAGGCGCCGAGACCCTCGGCCAGCCGGGCGTAGGCGTCCAGCGACTCGTCGAGGCTGGGGTCGCCCGCCAGGCCGAGGATGACCTCGTGGGCGCCCGCCTCCCGGACGGCGCCGAGGTCGGCGAGGACCTGTGCGAGGGACCCGTGGTACGGGGCACGAGAGGGCGGGAGGTCGCTCGCCGCCAGGGCGACGTCGGTCCGGACCACCATGCGCAGCGCCTCCGGGTTCCGGCCCGCTGCGTCGGCGCACCGGCGGATGCCGGCGAAGATCGGCCTCAACCGATCGACGGGGACGTCGTCGGGGTTCCACCCGTCGGCCCGCTCGCCGGTGCGCTGCTGCGCCGCAGGTGACGAGCCGCCGAGGAGCAACGGGGGTCGGGGGTGCTGCACGGGTCGCAGCGCCACCTGGGACGCATCGATCCGCCCGCCCGGCCCGTCGTGAGGTCCCTCGGCCGTACCCCACAGCACCTCGAGCACGTCGAGGGCCTCGTCCAGACGTGACCCCCGCAGCCCGTGCCGCCCCACGGCGGCCCGCTCGTCCTCCGAACGGCCCAGGCCCAACCCCACCGTCAGGCGGCCGTCGCTGAGGTGGTCGAGCGTGGTGAGGGACCGGGCGAGCACGACCGGCTCGTACCACGGGGCGATCAGGACGCTCGTGCCGAGGCGGATCCGCTGGGTGACCCCCGCCGCCAGCGTGAGCACGCCCAGCGGATCGAGCACGCCGGTCGGGCCGAGCAACCGGTCCGACGCCCACAGCGAGGCGTAGCTCACCTGCTCCGCGGCCTGCGCGACGGCGCGGACGGTGGCGGGGTCGGCCTGGCGACCCGCCTGCGGGATGGCGATGCCGACGAGCATGGGTCCTCCGGTCGGTGTGGGGGACCTCCATCAGGCGACGGCGGCCTTGACGGCCACTTGGAACCGGCTTGCAAGCGGTGGTCGGGGCGGCGGTGAGCGGGCCGCAAGCGTCGTCCAAGCCGCAGGGGCGACAACTGGGTCACCGACGACGAAGGAGAAGTGACATGGAAGCCCCGATCAGGTTCCTCGAGACCGAGCGAGTCGCACCCGACACCCACGTGATCCGGCAGCTGACCGGCGAAGGCGTGGCCCCGGTGGCGGTGTTCGTCAACTCGATGGTCATCACCGGTGCCGAGCCGGTCATCGTGGACGCCGGCCCCTCGATCACCCGGGCCGGCTGGCTGGACCACGCGTTCGAGCTGGTCGACCCCGCCGACGTGCGCTGGATCTTCCTGTCGCACGACGACATCGATCACACCGGCAACCTCTACCAGGTGCTCGAGGCCTGCCCGCAGGCAACGCTCGTGACCAACTGGTTCAGCGTGGAGCGGATGGCGTCCGACGGCATGCTGCCGATGGACCGCATGCGCTGGGTCAACGACGGCGAGTCCTTCTGGGCCGGTGACCGCGAGCTGGTCGCCGTCACCCCGCCCACGTTCGACAGCCCGACGACCCGGGGGCTCTTCGACGCCTCGACCGGCGTGTACTGGGCGTCGGACAGCTTCGGGTCGCCCGTCACCCACGAGGTGTCCGACGTGAGCGAGCTCGACCCGGGCTTCTACCGGGAGGCGTTCGTCCAGATGCAGCAGATGCTGAGCCCCTGGACGCAGTGGGTCGACGCCGCGAAGTACGGCGCCCACCTCGACCGTGTCGCCGGGCTCGGCGCCCGGGTCGTCTCGAGCGCCCACGGTGCGACGTTGCGCGGCGCGCAGGTCGACACCGCCCTCGAGCTGCTCCGTGAGGTCCCGTTCCGGACCCCGTTCGAGTGGCCGACGCAGCTCGACCTGGACATGATCCTCGCCACGATGTCGCCCGAGGTCGTGGCATGAGGCGCACCCCGATCACCCTCGCCGCCCTCGCGGCCCTCACCCTCGCCCTCGCCCTCGGTGCGTGCGCCGACGACGAGGTCGCCGGCGACACCCCGCTGTCGTCCACCACGGAGCACGCCGGTCACGGCGGCGACGCCCCGGCGGCCTTCCGCCTCGACGTGAAGGTGCCCGGCGGCGACCGGGAGTACGCCTTCGAGCCGTCGGTCACCACGATCGAGGAGGGCCCGGTCGAGGTCGTCCTCGAGAACCTCGGCGCCGAGGAGCACCAGGCCATGGTCCTGCGCCTCGACGACGGCGTCGACCTGGCGTCCTTCGCGGCGCAGGCCGCCTCCGACCCCACCGGCACCGCCGCCCTTGCGCTCGTCGAGGGCTTCGGCGGCCCCAACGGCGCCGGCCCGGGCAAGACCGTCTCGTCCACCCAGTACCTGGTGCCGGGCAACTACCTGCTGCTCTGCTTCCTGCCGGGTGCCGACGGTGCGCCGCACGCCTCGAAGGGCATGGTGAGCCCGTTCACCGTCACGCCGAAGGCCGGGGGAGCGGCCGCCGACCAGGACGACGGGACCGGCGCCGACGTCACGCTCCTCGACTTCGCCTTCGACGTGCCCGGGAAGCTGCCGGCCGGCGACACCCTGGTGGTCACGAACGAGGGCGGCCAGGCGCACGAGGTCGGCATCGCCCGCCTCGCCGACGGCCAGACGGCCGACGAGGCGATCCAGGCGTTCCTCGAGCCGGCGAGCGGCGCCACGCCGCCGGAGCTGGACTCGGGCCTCGGCCTCGTCGCCCCCGGCCGCACCGTCCGGATGGTCCTTCCCGAGGAGCCCGGTGACTACGTGTTCTTCTGCATGGTCCCCGACACCGTCGGCGACGGGAAGCCGCACGTGATGAAGGGCATGGTCCGCGAGGTCAGCCTTTCGTGAGCGGCGGAGTTCGGCCCGCCGGAGCCCGTCGGGGCCCGGCGGGCCGATCCGCGTCCGGCGAGCGACGCGTCACGGCCGTCGGTACGCTCCGGCGATGCGGAGCCTCCGATGACGGGGTGGATCGTGACCTACGACCGGGCACACCCGGCGCCCGTGGGTCTGCGTGAGGCGCTCTGCACCCTCGGCAACGGGTTCTTCGCCAGCCGGGGCGCGGCGCCGGAGCACGTCTCGGACGGGACGCACCACCCGGGGACCTACGTCGGGGGCGTGTACAACCGGTTGGGGTCCGAGATCGCCGACCGGTGGGTCGAGAACGAGAGCCTGGTCAACGTCCCCAACTGGCTGCCGGTCACCTTCCGCGCCGACGCGGGACCGTGGTTCGGCGAGCCGGGCGTCGAGGTCGTGGAGGAGCACCAGGAGCTCGACCTGCGACGTGGCGTGCTGTCGCGGCGAGCGATCGTCTGCGACGCCGAGGGCCGCGAGACGCTGGTGACGCAGCGGCGGTTCGTCTCGATGCGGCGCGAGCACCTGGCAGCGATCGAGACGACCATCGTCCCCGCCAACTGGGACGGGGTGCTGGACGTCCGCACCACGCTGGACGGTCGCGTCCGGAACGACGGGGTCGAGCGCTACTCGGAGCTCCCGTGCGATCACCTCGCCGTCGTGGAGCAGCACCACGAGTCCGACGAGGTGGTCTGCCTCGTGGTCGAGACGACGCAGTCGCAGATCCGGGTCGCGCAGGCGGCCCGCACGCACGTCCGCCGCAACGGCGTGCCGGTCGACGAGGCGCCGACGCCGATCGACGAGCCGCGCCTCGTGGGCCACCAGCGCCGGGTCGACGTGACGCGCGGCGACGAGGTGACCGTGGAGAAGATCGTCTCGCTCTTCACGTCGCGCGACACGGGCATCAGCGAGCCGCACCTGGAGGCGTGCGACCTGGTGCGCCACCTGCCGGACGGCTTCGACCACCTGATCGCCGAGCACGCTGTCGCCTGGCACCACCTGTGGGAGCGGGCGCACATCGACGTGGACCCCGGTCACCACGACGGGTCCGTCGACCTGCTGCTGCGCCTGCACATCTTCCATGTGCTGCAGACGGCGTCGCACAACACGGTCCACCACGACGCCGGGGTGCCGGCCCGCGGGCTGCACGGCGAGGCCTATCGAGGCCACGTGTTCTGGGACGAGCTGTTCGTGTTCCCGTTCCTCAGCCTGCGCCTGCCGGAGATCACGAGGGCGCTCCTCCTCTACCGCTACCGCCGGCTCGACCAGGCCCGCCGCGCCGCCACGGAGGCCGGGTACGCCGGGGCGATGTTCCCGTGGCAAAGCGCGTCCAACGGGCGCGAGGAGACCCAGACCCTGCACCTGAACCCGAACTCGGGTCGCTGGCTGCCCGACGCCTCGCACCTGCAGCGCCACGTGAACGCGGCGATCGCCTACAACGTCTGGCACTACTTCCTCGCCACCGGCGACGAGGAGTTCCTGCGGTTCTTCGGCGGGGAGATGATCCTCGAGATCGCCCGGTTCTGGTCCAGCGCCGCGACGTACAACCACGTCGAGGACCGCTACGACCTCTGCGGGGTGATGGGGCCCGACGAGTACCACGAGGGCTACCCGGACCGCGAACAGCCGGGGCTCGACAACAACACCTACACGAACGTCATGGCGGTGTGGTGCCTCCGCCGTGCGCTCGACGTGCTGGCCACGCTGCCGCCGGCCGCCCGGACCGAGCTGACCGAAGGGCTCGGGGTCACGGCGCCGGAGATCGCCCGGTGGGAGGAGCTGAGTCGCCGGATGCGGCTGTGCTTCCACGAGGACCCCGAGCTGCCGGGACGGCCGGTGCTCAGCCAGTTCTCCGGCTACGAGCACCTCGAGCCGCTCGACTGGGAGGGCTACCGCCGCCGCTACGGGAACATCGAGCGGCTGGACCGGATCCTCGAGGCCGAGGGCGACACCTGCAACCGGTACCAGGCCGGCAAGCAGGCCGACGTGGTGATGCTGTTCTTCCTCCTCTCCGCGGACGAGCTGGCCGAGATCCTCGAACGGCTGGGGTACGAGTACGACGACGAGCTGATCCCACGGACGACCGCCTACTACGACCGGCGGACGTCGCACGGCTCGACGCTCAGCCGCGTCGTCCACTCCTGGGTGCACGCCCGCGGCGACCGGGAGCGATCGTGGTCGGAGTTCCTGGACGCGCTCCACAGCGACATCGAGGACCGGCAGGGCGGCACGACGGCCGAGGGCATCCACCTCGGGGCCATGGCGGGCACGCTCGACCTGGTGCAGCGGTGCTACACGGGGCTCGAGCTGCTGCTCGACCGGCTCCGGCTGCACCCCGCGATCCCGCCCGAGCTCCGGCGGCTCCGCTTCGGCGTGCGGTACCGGGGGCACCTGATCCACATCGACGTGACGGACGAGCGGCTCCACGTCACGGTCGATCCCGACGAGGGCGGCACGGTCAGGCTGGAGGTCGACGGGGTGCTGCACCACCTCGTCCCCGGCGAGGCGTTGGAGGTGGCGCTCGGCGGAGCGGCGGGTCCCGACGAAACTTGACGAAAGTGTCAGGCGCGTCCGTATCATCACTCCATGAGAGGTGTCCTGTCCTGGGGAGTGCATCTCCCGTACCGCCGTCTCGACCGATCCACGATCGCTCCGGTCGCGGGCGGGGGTGGCGGGCGAGGCCATCGCACGGTCGCCTCGTTCGACGAGGACTCGACGACGATGGCGGTGGCGGCGGCCCGGCGAGCCCTGGCGGCATCACCGGTGGCCCTCGACGACGCCGTCTGGTTCGCCACGGCCACGCCGGCGTACCTCGACAAGACGAACGCCACGGCGCTCCACGCAGCGCTCCGGCTCCACCGTGACCTGCCGGCGTACGACGCGGTCGGCTCCGTGCGCTCCGGGCTGGGTGCACTGCGGTCGGCGACCCGCTCGACCGGCGTCTCGCTCGTGACCTGCTCCGACCTGCGGGTGGGGCTTCCCGGCGGGGCCGACGAGTCCGCCGCCGGTGACGGCGCGGCGGCCCTGGTGATCGGGTCCGACAGCGACGGCCCGGTCCTGGCGGAGCTGGTGTCCTGGACCACGGCCACCGAGGAGTTCCTCGATCGCTGGCGCCTGCCCGGCCAGCAGGCGTCGCGCACCTGGGAGGAGCGCTTCGGCGAGACCCGCTACGTGTCCCTGGGCACCGAGACGCTGGGCAGCGCGCTGGCCGGCGCCGGCCTGGATGCCTCGCAGGTCGACCACCTGATCGTCACGGGCACCCACGATCGGGCCTGCGGCGCAGTCGCCAAGAAGTCGGGCGTCGCGGGCGACCGCGTCGTCGACACGCTGGCCTCCACCGTCGGCAACACCGGCGCGGCACACCCGGCGCTGCTGCTCGCCGCCACCCTCGAGCGGGCGACCCCCGGCCAGCTCATCGCGCTCGTCGTCCTCGCCGACGGTGCCGACGTGGTGCTGCTGCGGACCACCGAGGCGCTCAGCGCCTACGCCCCCGCCGCACCGGTCGCCGAGCAGGTGGCCAACGGCGGCGCCGTGACCTACGGGAAGTACCTCTCGTGGCGGGGCCTGTTGCCGGTCGAGCCGCCCCGTCGGCCCGAGCCCGCACGTCCCTCCGCGTCGGCGGCCGGGCGCTCGGGGGCGTGGAAGTTCGGCTTCGTCGGCTCCGAGTCGGAGGACGGTGGGATCCACCTGCCGCCGTCACCCCACGACGCGCACGCCCACCCCATGGCAGATGCCGTCGGCACGGTCGCGGCGTTCACCATCGACCGGCTCGCCTACTCGCAGAGCCCACCCGTCGTGTTCGCCGTCATCGACTTCGACGGCGGGGGCCGGCTCCCCATGGAGCTCACCGACGTCGACGCCGACGCCGTCGAGGTCGGGCAGAAGGTCGAGCTGACCTTCCGCAACCTGTTCACTGCGGACGGGATCCACAACTACTTCTGGAAGGCCCGGCCGATCCGGCTCGGCCTGCCGACGGACGGAGGCGCGTGATGGGCTCGCACGGCATCAAGGACCAGGTCGCCATCATCGGGATGGGCTGCACGAAGTTCGCCGAGCACTGGGACAAGGGCACCGACGCGCTGCTCCTCGACGGCACCGACCAGGCGTTCGCCTCGGCGGGCGTCACCAAGGACCAGGTCGACGCCTACTGGCTGGGCACCGCGCAGTCGGGCATGAGCGGGCTCACGCTCTCGAAGCCGCTCGAGCTGAAGGGCAAGCCCGTCAGCCGCGTCGAGAACTACTGCGCCACGGGCTCGGAGGCCCTCCGCCAGGCGGCCTACGCCGTGGCGAGCGGTGCGTACGACATGGCGATGGCGGTCGGCGTCGAGAAGGTCAAGGACTCGGGCTACCAGGGGCTCAACGCCTTCCCGATCCCGGGTGACGGCACCGCGCGCTCGCTCACCGCGGCGGCGATGTTCTCGATGGTCCTCCCCGCCTACGCGGCCAAGTACGGGGTGCCGGAGGACGAGCTCAAGGAGGTCCTCGCCCGGATCGCCTCGAAGAACCACTTCAACGGGGCTCGCAACCCGCGGGCGCAGTTCCGCCGGGAGATGTCGGTCGAGCAGATCCTCGCCATGAAGCCGGTGGCCGGGAAGCTGTCGGTCTTCGACTGCGCCGGCGTGGCCGACGGCTGTGCGGCGGCGATCGTCGTGCGGGCCGAGGACGCCCTCGAGTACACGGACACGCCGCTCTACATCAAGGGCCTCTCGTTCGTGGCGGGCGACGGCAGCGGCCTGACCGATCCCGAGTACGACTACACGACCTTCCCCGAGATCGTGGCGACGGCGCAGGACGCCTACGCGCAGGCCGGGATCACCGACCCGCGCACCCAGCTCGCCATGGCCGAGGTGCACGACTGCTTCACGCCGACCGAGCTGGTCCTCATGGAGGACCTGGGCTTCAGCGAGCGGGGCATGGCGTGGAAGGACGTGACGGCCGGGGCCTTCGCCCTCGACGGCGACCTCCCCGTGAACCCCGACGGCGGGCTCAAGAGCTTCGGCCACCCGGTCGGGGCGTCGGGCCTGCGCATGACGTTCGAGGCCTGGCTCCAGCTGCGGGGCGAGGCCCCCGAGGAGCGGCGCATCTCCACCTACGGCCAGCGCCACCTGGCGCTCACCCACAACCTCGGCGGCTACCCCGGCGAGATGGTGAGCTTCGTCTCGATCCTCGGCACCCAGCTCGGCTGAGCCCGCTGCCGGCGTTCTGGGTCGATGCAACCGCGCCGGGCGCGGTTCGATCGACCCAGAACGGATGGGGTCGGGGTCAGTCCAGGACGGAGGCGGCGACCATCTCGCGGAGGGCGACGTCGTCCAGCCACGAGATCTGCAGGGCCTTGGCCCGGCGGAAGTAGAGCTGGATGTCGTACTCGAGCGTGAAGCCGACGCCGCCCCAGACCTGCTGCGCCATGGCGGTGCCGTCGCGGAACGTCTGGCACGCGAACAGCTTCGCCATCGGTGCCAGCGAGTCGATCGACCGGCCCTCAGCGAGCGCCCACGCCGCCTCGTAGGCGAGGATGCGCCCGCCGTTGACCGCCGTCGCAGCGTCGGACAGGTAGTGGGCGATCGCCTGGAACGCGCCGAGGGGCTTGTCGAACTGCTCGCGGTCCTTGGCGTACTGCACGGTGATCTCGAGGGAGTGGGCGGCGCCGCCGATCGCCTGGGCGGCGAGGAACACCAAGCCCTCGCGGAGCACCGCGTCCCACGTCGCCCAGCCGGTCGCGGCGCCGCCGATCCGGGCCGACTCGGTGACCCGCACGCCGTCGAGCTCGACCTGGTACTGGCAGTCGGACGCCATCGTGAACTGCTGGGTGAGCGTGACGCCCTCGGCGGTCGGGTCGACGAGGAAGAGGTCGACGTCCGTCGGCGCGTCGCCGGTGCGGGCGAGCACCACGAGCTGGGTGGCGGCCGCAGCGAACGGGACGTGCCACTTGGTGCCGCTCAGGACGAAGCCGTCGCCGTCGGCGGACGCCGTCGTGGACACGCCCTTCGGGCCGAATCCGCCCTTGGGCTCCAGCCACGCCGTCGTGCAGATCTCCTCGCCCTTGGCGATGCCGGGGAGCCACCGCTGGCGCTGCTCGTCCGAGCCCGAGCGCAGCAGGAGGCCGGCACTGAGGATGGCGCTCACGAAGTGGGGCGACGGGGCAAGGGCCCGGCCGAACTCCTCGTAGACGATGGCGCCCTCGAGGGCGGTCATCCCCGACCCGCCGTACTCCTCGGGGATCATGAGGCCGGTGAGGTCGAGCGCGTTCAGCTGCTTCCACAGCTCGGCCGGGTAGCCGATCGGGTCGTCCTCCACGGCGCGCACCGTCTCGAGGGAGGCGTACGAGCTGCACACCCCGCGGACGAGGTCGCGCAGCATGTCCTGCTCTGGGGTGAAGTCCAGGTCCATTGGTCTCAGTCCTCTTGTGGTGTGGGCGTCACGGGATCCACTGGTCGCCGCGGCGGGACCAGGGGTTGTCGTCGGTCGAGGTCGGGAGGGCCACCCGGACCGTGCAGTCGGTCTTGAGGTCGCCCTCGACGGTCAGCGAGACGAGCAGCGAGGCCCAGCCGCATCCGACCTCGTCGGTCGAGACGTCCTCGACGGTCGCGTGGAACACCATGTGGTCCCCGGGGAAGACCGAGCCCTTCATGCGGAACCTCATCCGACCGAGCCGGCCCTTCGGCCCGGTCCAGTCGGTGACGTACCGCTCGAACCAGGCAGCCTGGTTCGGGGTGTTCATGAAGATGTCCTGCGTGCCGTTGCGATTGACCGCGAAGTCGTGGTCGTGGTGCATCGGCCGCCAGTCCCGCGCCGCCAGAGCGCCGAGCACGATGGTGGTCGCCGTGACGTGGTAGCCCAGGGCCGGCAGCTCGTCGCCCTTGGCGACGTCGTCGAGGAGGAGGTCGGTGGCGGTCATGCTGCATCCCTCCGGTAGCCGAAGCCGGTGTAGGTCTCGACGCCGACGAGCTCGCCGCGCTGGTTGAGGTACTCGACGTCGATGACCCAGAAGCGGCCGCTGCCGAGCTTCGTCGTCTTCGGGCCGCTCACCGAGCGCAGCACCTGCCGGGTGGTGAGCATGTCGCCGGGGCGGACCGGTTCGTGGAACACGATCGTGTTGTCGGTCATCACCGCCTCGGGCAGGTCGAACGTGGCCTTCAGGTCGAAGTGGACCTGCAGGGGCAGCGCCTGCTCGGTGCGACCGGGGGCCCAGTGGTGCGGGCGGAACCACACCGACAGCATCGTGGGCGGGGCGATGGGGCCGTCGGTGAGCTCGGCGGCCACCTCGGGGTCCCAGTAGAGCGGGTTGCCGTTCTCGACGGACGAGCACGACGTGGCGATGTAGCCCTGCTCGACGGGGAACTCGCCCTGCGTCTCGTACTGGACCTTCCCGATCGACGCGGCCACCTCGGGCGGCAGGTCGGTCGGCGTGTCGGTGGTCGGGTCGCTCATGCGACGGCTCCTTCGGCGCGCAGCGCGGCAATGGTCGGGGCGTCGTAGCCCGCTTCGGCGAGCAGGGCGTCGGTGTCGGTCAGGGCGGGGTCGCGCACGAGCGGGGCGCCCTGGTCCTGGGCCATGCCGGCGAGCACGTAGCCGACCTGTTCGAACGGCTGGTGCTCGGGTCGCTCGGCGGTCACGATGACGTTCCGGGCGCGGTACTGCGGGTCCTCGACCAGCTCGGGGACGGTGGCCACCGGCGAGACGCACGTGTTGGCGGGCGCCAGCTCGTCGACCCACTCCTGCATGGTCCGGGTGGCGAACGCCGCGGCGAAGTCGTCACGGATCTGGCCCTGCACGGCGTCGTCCAGCTGGCTGTCGATCCACTTCTGGCACCCCAGCGCGTTGCACAGGTTCACGTAGAAGTGCGGCTCGATGGCTCCCACCGCGACCCAGCGGTCGTCGCTGCAGCGGTAGACGTCGTAGCAGGCGTACCGGCCGGTGAGGATGTTGTGGCCCGGCCCGGGCACGGTGCCGGTGGCGAGGTACTCGTCGATGTAGAGCGACATGAGCGCCACCACGCCGTCCGCCACGGCGACGTCGAGGTGGATGGCCTCGCCCGTCTCGTTGCGCTTCACCACCGCGGCGAGGATCGACATGACGGCGTGCATGCCGCCTGCGGCGCTGTCGGCCACCGTCGCGCCGGGCAGGGCGGGTCCGCCCTCGGCATCACGGCCCGAGCAGTCGAGGTAGCCGCCGACAGCGAGGTAGTTGATGTCGTGCCCGGCCCACTGGCTCTTCGGTCCGGTCTGGCCGTAGCCGCTGGTCGAGCAGTAGACGATGCCGGCGTTGACCGCCCGCACGTCGTCGAAGCCGATCCCGAGCCGGTCCACCACGCCGGGGCGGAAGCTCTCGATGACCACGTCGGCCCCGGCGGCCAGGCGGAGGAACGCCTCCTTGCCGGCCGGCGACTTGAGGTCGATCTGCGCCCGCTCCATGCCGCGGTGGCCGCCGTACGCGTAGTACGGCGGCACGATCTGCACACCGGACTGCTGGGGCGGGGGCCCGACCTTGATGACGCGTGCCCCGAAGTCGGCCAGCCAGCGCGACGTGCGCGCGGCAGGGCCCACGCTCGCGAGGTCGAGCACCGTCAGGCCGGCGAGGAGCGACGTGGACACGGGGTCAGAAGTTCTTGGGGAGACCGAGCCCGCGGCGGGCGATGACGTTCTTCTGGATCTCCGACGAGCCACCGCCGATCGTGTCGATCACGGTGTAGCGGTAGGTGCTCTCCGGGCGACCCTTCATCGGGGCCTCCTCGGTCTTCACCCGCAGCTGCGTGCCGGGTGCGCCGAGGTCCATCGAGGCGTTCGCCAGGCGGCGGGAGAACTCGGTGGCGAAGAGCTTGTACTGCGACGACTCCACGGTCGGGGGAGGGGTGCCGGGCACCTCGTCCGCCTTCATCGACTCGGCGACGACGCGGAGACCCATGACCCGGGCGACCTCGGCCTCGGTGGCCAGCTGCCCGATGCGCTGCCGGATGATCGGGTCGTCCTTCAGCGGCTCGCCGTCGCGCGTCTCGGTGCGCACGTGATCGCACAGCACGTCGAGACGCTCCTTGATCGGAGCGAACGTGAACATCGTGAAGCGCTCGAGGTCGAGGGCCTGCGAGATGTACTGGAAGCCGGAGTTGACCTCGCCGACGACGTACTCGTCGGGCACGAAGACGTCGTCGATGAAGACCTCGTTCGTGCGCTCGTCGCCCATCGGCACGCCGCCCATCGTGTCGATCTTGTTGATCGTGATGCCGGGCTGGTCGAGCGGCACGAGCATCAGGGTGATGCCGCGGTGCTTGTTGTCGGGATCGGTGCGGACGCCCAGCCAGTACCACTCGGCGAAGTGGGCGGAGGTGGTCCAGGTCTTCTGGCCGTTCAGGATCCAACCGGTCTTGCCGTCCCGCTCGCCGCGCTCGCCCTTGAGGCGCATCGAGGCGGCGTCGGAGCCGGCGTTCGGCTCGGAGTAGCCGACGGCGAACTCGACCTCGTTGCGCAGGATCTTCGGGAGGAAGGTCTCCTTCAGGAAGTCGTTGCCGTGGGCGATCAGCGTCTTGCCGATGATCCCGACGCCCTTGCCGATCTGGGGGCCGCCCCGGCCGGCCAGGCGCTCGTTCAGGAGGTACTCGTAGACGCCTTCGCCCTCCGAGCCTCCGTACTCCTTGGGCCAGGTCATCCCCAGCCAGCCCTTCTCGCCGAGCTTGGCCATGAAGGCGCGACGCTTCGGGGTGTCGACGATCTGGGCCATGTTCTCCCGGGTGACGTCGAAGACGTCCGGGTCGTCGTTGGCGTCGAGGAAGGCCTCGACCTCCTCGATGAACGCTTGCTGTTCGGGGGAGAACTCGAAGTCCATGGGTGCTCCTGGCGACCGGATCCCGGGTGAGGGCGTCGAAATCTGACGGGTCGTCAGATCAGGGGACGATCATACGGGTCCACCCCCGACCCGGCCAACGCTTGCTCCTGTTCTGTTCTTGTGAGAGCGACACATGTGTCGCTCTCACAAGAACAGAAGCGGTGAGACGCCGAGGAATCAGCCGATGACGCCGTCGGCTCGGAGTCGGGCGAGCTCGTCGGGGTCGAGGCCCAGTTCGGCGGCCAGCAGGTCGTCGGTGTGCTCGCCGAGCCACGGGACCCGCGTCTCGGGTCCCTCCGCCATGCGCGACAACTTCACCGGGTTGCCCGGCACGAGCACCGGCTGCTCGCCGCCGTCGCTGCGGGGCATCTCGACGAGCATGTTGTGGAGAGCGACGTGCGGATCCGCGACGACCTCGGGGGCCGTCTGGCTGGGCCCCGCGGCGATCCCGGCCTCGGCGAGCGCAGCCGCCGCCTCGGCGCGGGTGCGGGTGGAGGACCAGGCCTCGACGGCGGGGCGGATGACCGACTCGAGGTTCGGCTCCCAGCCGTAGCGGTCGGCGAAGCGGGGATCGTCGTGCCACTCGGGCTTCCCGATCAGGTCGGCCAGCTTCGTGAACTGGTGCTCCCGCACCACCTGCAGCACGACGTAGCCGTCCGAGCAGCGGAAGCCCTCGCAGATCACGCCGAGCGTCTGCCCGCTGTCGGGTCGGGCGCCCAGCGACCAGAGGTTCGTGACGATGTCGGTCATGGCCAGCATCGAGTCGAGCATGGCCACGTCGACGTGCTGTCCGAGCCCGTCCCGGTCCCGCTGGCGCAGTGCGGCGAGCACGCCGATCACCACGAACAGCGCGCTGCTGATGTCGCCCAGCGCACCGGCGGGGATGGTCGAGGGCGGTCCGTCCGGCGTGGAGTAGTGGTAGAGCCCGGACATCGCCTCGACGATCGCTGCATAGGCGGGCCAGTCGCGGTAGGGGCTGTCGCTCCCGAAGCCGGAGAGCGACACGTGGATGACCCGGGGGTTGCGCTCGGCGATGACGTCGTAGCCGAGGCCGAGGCGCTCGAGCGTGCCCGCCTTGAAGTTCTCGGCGACCACGTCGAACTTCGGGACGAGGTCCAGGAAGAGGCGGCGCCCCTCCTCCGACTTGAGGTCGAGGCCGATGCTGCGCTTGTTGAAGTTGTTCCGCAGGTACGTGGCACCGACGCGACGCCCGTCCGGGTCGAGCATGAACGGGCTCGATCCCCGGCCGGAGTCGCCGGTCGTGGGGTGCTCGACCTTGACGACGTCGGCGCCGAGGCGGGCCAGCAGCTGGGTCGCGAACGGCATGGCCT
>JAEZFI010000084.1 GCA_023437745.1 Actinomycetes bacterium | reverse complement strand
CCCCCCCACTCGGGCGCCGGGGCCGCCGACGCGGTAGCCGGCGGGGGGGTCGTGCGCCCGCCGGCCGACCTGGGCATGGGGGTGCCCCGAGCGGCCGCCGGCGTGGCCGGCGGGGCGACGCGCTCCGCGTCGGTGCGGGCCGGCCTCGCTGCCGTCCCGGCCGACGCGCAGATCGTCCTCGTGCACGATGCCGCCAGGCCGAATGCCAGCCCGGGCCTGTTCCGCGCGGTCATCGCCGCCGTCGAGGCGGGTGCGGACGCGGCCGTGCCGGCCGTGCCGGTGAGCGACACCATCCGGCACCGCGACGGCGGCGTCGTCGACCGCTCCCAGCTGGTGGCCGTCCAGACGCCACAGGCCTTCCGGGCCGACGCGCTCCGACGGGCGCACGCGGCGGAGGCCGACGCGACGGACGACGCGGGGCTCGTCGAGGCGGCCGGCGGGCGGGTGGTGATCGTCCCCGGCGAGCGCTCGAACCTGAAGCTCACCGAACCTGCCGACCTCGTCGTGCTGCAGGCGTTGCGGGCCGAGCGCGCCGGCAGCGCGAGGATGGAGCCGTGACGATGCGAGTGGGCAACGGCTTCGACGTGCACCGGTTCGCCGACGACCCGGCGCGCCCGCTCGTCCTGGGTGGTGTCCGGTTCGAGGGCGCCGGCCTCGTGGGCCACAGCGACGCCGACGTCGTGGCGCACGCCTGCGCCGAGGCGCTGCTCGGACCCGCCGGTCTCGGTGACCTCGGCACGCACTTCCCCGACACCGACGAGCAGTGGGCGGGCGCCGACAGCATCGCGCTGCTCGCCGAGGTCGCACGCCGGGTGCGTGACGCCGGCTGGGAGCCGGTCAACATCGACTGCTCGGTCGTCGCCGAACGGCCCAAGCTCGCTCCCCGTCGCGACGAGATGCAGGAGCGCCTGTCCGAGGCGGTCGGCGCGCCCGTCACAGTGGCGGGCCGTCGGGCCGAGGGGCTCGGGGCGCTGGGACGTGTCGAGGGCGTCGCGTGCTTCGCCACGGCGCTGCTGGAGCCCGCATGAGCCCGTCACGTCGACCGACCTCCCCGAAGAGCGGTGCCCGTCGGGCCGTCGGCAGCCCACGCCCGTCGGGTCCGAAGCCTGCGGGCCCCCGGAACGCCGGGCCGAAGGGCGCCAGTCCCAAGGGCACCGGTCCCAAGGGTGGCGGACCCAAGGGCCAGGGTGGCAGGAGCGCAGGACCCAAGGGTGCGGGCCCCAAGGGCGGCCGCCCCGGTGGCGGACGCCGCGTCGGCGCCAACACGCCGACGGGTCGCCGCTCCGCCCCCAAGGGCCTCGGCGGCATGCAGGTCGAGGGGCGCCAGTCGGTCCGTGAGCTGCTGCTCGCCGGGCGCCGCAAGGTCCACGAGATCCTCATCGCCGACGACGTCGACCATGCGGACGTGCTCGACGACATCGTCGAATTGGCCGCCGACTTCCGGGTCCCGGTGCAGGAGATGTCCCGGCGGCGGATCGACGCCGCCAGCCACACCGAGGCGTCGCAGGGCGTCGTGGCGCACGCCGAGGAGCTGCCCACTGCGGACCTCGACGACCTCTGTCGCAAGAACCCGTCGGGCGCTGCGCCGTTCCTGCTCGCGCTCGACGGCGTGACCGACCCCGGCAACCTCGGCGCCCTGATCCGCACCGCCGAATGCGCCGGTGTCTCCGGCATGATCCTTCCCCGCCACCGAGCGGTCCACGTGACCCCGACCGTCACGAAGGCGGCGGCGGGTGCGATCGAGCACGTGCCCATCGCGCTCGTCGGCGGCCTCCCCACGGCGATCACCCGGATGCGCGACGCAGGCGTGTGGGTCATCGGTCTCGACGCGTCGGGTGACCGCACGATCCACGAGCTCGACGTGGGAGGGCAGCCCGTGTGCCTCGTCCTGGGCGCCGAGGGATCGGGTCTGTCGCGCCTCGTACGCGAGCGGTGCGACGTCATCAGCTCGATCCCGTTGCTGGGAAAGCTCGGCTCGTTGAACGTCTCGGTCGCAGGCGCGGTCGCCTGCTACGAGATCGTCCGCCAGAGGCGCTGACCGTGGGTGCGCGCCGGTTGCTGGCGGTCGTGGCCGTGCTGCTGCTCACGGCCGGCTGCTCCGAGGAGGCCCCGCACGACCCGACGCTGGACCCCGAACCCGTCGAGCGAGACGGCGCGGTCGGTCGGGTCGAGGACCTCTACGGCGTGTCGGTCCAGGTGGTCGACGTGACCGACTTCTCGCAGTCGCCGGAGGCGTTCCCCCGCCTGCAGGTGACGATGCGCTCCGAGAACACCACCTTGCGGCGGGGCAACAACCCCGACGTCCGGCTGTACTGCGAGGAGGCCAAGGACGGTGGCGACTGGTACGCGGGGTCGACCTGGGAGGCCAATCGGCTCCTCGAGCCCGGCGTCGTCGACGAGGGCGTGATCTACGTGGGCTTCCCCGGCAAGGAGGACAACGACCGCTACCCGGTGCCGAGGTGCACGAGCCCCCGGCTCGTGCTCACGGCGACGCAGTGGTCGAACCGGGCGAAGCTGATCGTGTCGGTCGCGGTGTCCGCCGAGACGATCACCAAGGCGATCGACCGCCCTCGCGGACCGCAGCTGCCGCTGCCGCCCGCCGCCCGCTGACCCGCGGCCTTCAGAGGATCGGGTCGCCCGGGAAGCGCTCCGGCTGAGGCCGAGCCCACTTGGCACCCCACGACGCCGTGAGCGCCGCTCCGATCGCCAGCGCCCCGAAGTACCGCTGCCGCAGGATCAGCCGGCGGCACCGGCTGATCGTGGCCTGCTCGTTGAAGTCGTCCTCGGCGGCGTCGCCGCTGACCACCTCGAGCGACGAGATGTCGCGTGCGAGCAGGCCGGAACCGCAGTTCGTGGCGCCCGTCCGGACGTCGCGTGCCAGCAGCAGCACCGCCGCGACGGCGGCGACGACCGTCAACGCCAGCAGACCGGTTCGCAGGGGGCTACGCATCCGGGGGTCATGGTACGGGACGGGCTCCGGCACCCCGGTCAGCCCCGGCGACGCGCTCGCGGGGGTGCGGCACTCGTGAGGGGAGCGTCGCTGGCAGACTGACCGGCGATCACCGGAGGTGCTGCGTGGACCATGTGCTCGACGTCGACCTGCTCGCCTTCGAGCGCGGCGCGCCCACGGAGCGGGCGGCGGTGGTCGACGGTGTGATGCGCAGCCTGGCGACCGGGTTCGTCACGTGCCGGCACGACGTCCCCGAGGGCCTGCTCGACGAGGCGTACGGGATGCTCGGCCGCTTCTTCGACCTGCCGGTCGACGTCAAGCGTCGGTGGGTCGCCCCCGACGCCCACGGGCAGACCGGGTACACCGGGCTCCTCGTCGAGACCGCGGCGACCGCCGAGGTCGCCGACTGGAAGGAGATGCTCAACTGGGGACGCGCCGTCGACCCGCTCCACCCGCTCCGGCGCCGGTACCCGCACCAGTACCCCGAGCAGCTCCTGCCCGAGGAGGACGTTCCGGGTATCACCGACGTCCTGTCCGCGTTCCACGACGCCATCGCCGAGCTGCAGCGGCGGGTGCTCCGCATCGTCGCCGTGGGCCTCGGGGCCGACGAGCACTACTTCGACGCGATGGTCCGCAACGGCGCGACCCTCAGTCGGGCGATCCGGTACCCACCGATGTCGGAGGCGCCGGAGGGCCCCGGAGGTCCACACGTCTGGGCGGCGCCGCACGGCGACATCAACCTGGTGACGGCGCTGCCGCGGGCGACGGCGAAGGGCCTCGAGGTGCGGGTCGGCGACGGTGACGCGGCGACGTGGGTCTCGGTCGCTCCACCCGCCGGGTCGGTCGTCGTCAACAGCGGCCTCATGCTCGAGCGGATCAGCAACGGACGCATCCCGGCGGGCCTCCACCGCGTGGTGGCGGATCCCGGTGAGGACAGCGGCCGGTTGTCCGTGGTGCAGTTCCTCCACCCGACTCCGTGGACGCAGCTGGCCCCGCTGGCGAGCTGCGTCACCGCGGACCGACCTCAGCGATGGGCGCCGATCGAGGCCGGCGCCATGCTCGAGCAGGTGCTGTGGGACATCGGCTTGGTGGGTGCGCGGTGACCGAGCGGGCGGACGTGGCAGCGATCTGCGACGAGCTGGAGCGGGTGTACGACGAGGGCGCGTACCCGCGCCTCGAGGTCACCCGGCCGTGGTCCGAGCACAACCCGGTCATCAGCGGTGAGCTCGCTCGGCCGTCGGCGTTGCGCGGCTACCTGGAGCGGGAGCTGACCGAGCTGGCCGACGCCGGCGCACTGATCCGGGTGGTCGACGCCAGGCCCCGATTCGACCTGAACGACCCCGCGTTGCTGCACGGTGCGGACGAGAGTGCGTGGGACCTGAAGCGCAAGAAGCTCTTCCTCTTCCCCGCCGAGCGCATGGAGCTGTCCCTCGAACGGCTCGTCCACTACACGGGCTCGAACCCGTCGGACTTCCAGCGGTACGTGCTGCTCACCAACTACGACATGCACGTCGAGGCGTTCTGCGAAGCGTTCGACGACGTGGCGATGCCGGCGCCGGGCGCGCAGATGCCGGCGTACCACGCAGTGGGGGAGGAGGGGTCGGGCGTCTCGCTCGTCAACATCGGTGTCGGCCCGTCGAACGCCAAGACGCTCACCGACCACGTGGCCGTCCTGCGGCCGGATCTGCTGTTGATGATCGGCCACTGCGGAGGGCTGCGGAACCGCCAGGACATCGGCGACTTCGTGCTCGCCCGCACCTTCCTGCGCGCCGACCGCGTGCTCGACCACGCGCTCGGGGTGCACATCCCGGTCGTGTCCAACCACCACGTCAACACGGCGCTGTACGAGGCGCTCGACCGGCGGGGGCTGCCCTATCGGTTCGGCGCGGTGTACACGACGGCGGACCGGAACTGGGAGCTGCACCTCTCCTCGGCGATGGCCGACATCGAGGCGAGCAGGGCGGTCGCCGTCGACATGGAGTCGGCGACCGTCGCCGCCAACGGCTTCCGGTATCGCATCCCGAACGCGACGCTGCTGTGCGTGAGCGACAAGCCCCTCCACGGCCGCCCGAAGCTGGGCGCCGAGGCACAGCTCTTCTACCAGCGCTCGAAGAAGGTCCACGTGGAGATGGCGCTCGAGGCCGTCGACGCCCTGCGACGGCGGTACCCGCGTGGCATCCCCAACTCCGACATCCGGTCGACCGACGAGCCCCTGATGAGCGGCCCCCCGGACTGACCGCGGCGAGCAGCGGCGGGATCCGGGCCGGGCGTCGTCCCCCTTCCGAGAAATTTCGAGATTTCCGGTATGCGACCCCGTGGTGGGGGGTATGGACTTCTCGTCCCATCGCCATGGACATCACATGAGCCCCGCTCGAACGCCGTCTCCCCCTCTCCCTAGACGCCGCTCGGGCGGGGCTCCTCTTCTCTGTCGCCGTTCAGGTCGTCGCCGTTCGGCGGGACCCCGCTCGGCGCCCCGTGCCGCCGAGGGGTGGGACCGGCCGGCGCTAGCGTCGCGTCCCGGGAGGCGAGATGAGCGACGTACCGATGGGTGAGGGCTGGTGGCAGGCGTCCAACGGGAAGTGGTACGCCCCCGAGAAGCACCCCGACGCCCGGCGCCAGTCGGTCACGGCGGGAGCCCCCGGATGGGTCCCGCCGACCGAGCCGGTCGCGCCCGTCGTGGACGCCGGCACGTGGACCGGCGCTCGCACCGGCTACGCGCCGGCCGTGGTGCGCCGGCGCCCTCGACCCGCCGTCATCGCGGTGATCGTCGTGCTCGTGGTGGCCGCCCTCGCAGTGGCCGGCTGGTTCGTGTGGCAGGCACTGCGGGATGACGAGTCGCCCGTCGACGGCGCACGCGGGAACCCGCCGGTGGTGCTGTCGATCGGCTGGCTCGCCGGCGTGCGCTGAGCTGCTGCGTCAGCCGAAGAGCAGGTGGCGTACGGCCTCGGCGCCCAGCTCGTCGTAGGCGGCCTGGTCGACCCCGATGTCGCCCAGCTCGAACACGATCCGTCCGATCAGGTAGCCCGCCAGCCAGGTGGCGAACGCCTGCAGGTCCAAACCGGCGCGCAGCCAGCCGTTCTCCTGCGGAGGACGCAGCAGCTCGGCGATGGCGTGGACGGCTCGGGCCTGGAGCTGGACCACCGCCGTGGTGAGCGCCGGTCGGCCGTAGGTGCTGCCGATGACGTTCACCCTTCGCCACCTCGAGGTGCGCCGCTCGGGGGTCGAGACGCCGGCGAGGACGTCGTCGATGAGCGTCCGGAACTCCTCGGCCGACGAGACGCTCCCGATGTAGCTGGTGATCCGGGCGAGCTCGGCGTCGAGCTCGTTCATCAGGCGGTCGACCTGCGCGGCCTGGACGAGTCCTTCCCGGTTGCCGAAGTGGCGGTAGAGCACCGGGACCGGCACGCCGACGGCGGCGATGACGTCCTGGACCCGAACGGCCGCCTCGCCGTCGCGGTCGATGATCTCGGCGGTCGCGTCGATCAGCCGCTGGGCGACCTCGGAGCTGGGCCGTACGGTCAGGGCGGCGGTCGAGGGCAGGGTCATCGGTCGTCCGGGCCGGTCATGCCCACATGATCGGCACGAACGTCGAGATCTTGACGGCCGTGAACCTCGCTCGTCGAGCTCACGCTCGACCCGTCACGTCGACGACCCATGAGAGGTCGGCGGTGTCGAGGCGTTCGTGCCACGACAGCGGCGCCGCGTTCATCAGCGTCTGGAAGTCCCAGTAGTCCTTCCAGAGCCGGATCACCCCGTCCTCGATCTGCTGCACCGACACGAACGGGAGGGTCACGGTCTCGCCGGTCTCCCAGGTCCAGACCTCGGTGTGCTCCGTGACCACGACCCCGCCGGCTCCCTCGGCCACGACACCGGGGAGGTGCTCGTAGCCGACCAGACCCTCGAGGCCGAGCCGCAGGCGCGCCTCGATGCCGTCGGGGCCCACACCGGCGGAGGTCGGGCCCGTGGGGACGTCGTAGTAGATCGACTCGGCGTCGAAGAACCCCCGGATGCGCGGCCAGTCGCGGTCGTACAGCGCGCTCCAGAACGCGGCGGCGGTGGCGGTGGGTGTGGTGGTCATCGTGCTCCTCGCAGGAGTGCGCCGGGACGGGCGCCGGTGTCCTCGCCGCCGACGAACGTCGGCAGTCCGCGCTTGATGGTGGCCAGATAGCCGTCGGCTCGTTGGACGAGGCGGGTGGCGCCGCCCGGGAGGTCCTCGGCCAACTCGGGACGACGCAACCGGAGTGCTCCGTGGTCGATCACGTTGCAGTCGCCGACGTAGCCGGGCGCCAGCACGCCGCGGTCGCCCAGCCCGTAGAGGGTGGCGGTGGCCTGCGTCATCTTGTGCACGGCCTCCTCGATCGTGAGCCGGCCGTGGTCTCGATCGCGGGCCCAGTGGGTCAGCAGGTACGTGGTCGTCGAGGCATCGCAGGTCTGTCCGGCGTGCGCCCCGCCATCTCCGAGCCCGAACGCCGAGGTGGGGTGCTGCAGCATCTCGGCGACGGCGTCGAGGTTGCCGTCCGAGTAGTTCAGGACCGGCGCGTTGAGCAGCTCGCGACCGCCGTCGCCGAGGAGCAGCTCGAGGAGCAGCTCCCACTCGTCCACCCCTCGTGCCGCGGCGATCGCCGTGGCGCTCCGCTCGGGGCCCGGCTCGTAGACGGGCGGGTCGCCGAGCACGTAGATGCGGCTCGGGTGCATGAAGCCGGTGACGATGGGGTCGTCCTTCAGCGCCGCGGCGTCGGCGACGATGCGTGCGGCGAGGTCGGGGTCGCCTTGGATGCGGGCGACCTGCTGCTGCCAGGGGAGGAGGCCCAGTCCGGCGTCACTCCACGCCTGCGTGAAGGCGAGCGGGTGGAAGGTCTGGAAGCCGAGGAGGAGGGAGACCGTGCGGCCGTGCACCTGCGGGCGGACGGCGACGCCCTCGGCGGCCGCCGCAGTCGAAAGGTCGAGGAGCCGTCGCCACGAGGTCGGGTCGGCGTTGTTCTGGGTGAGCGCGTACGTCACGGGCCGTCCGATCGCGGAGGACAGCCGGCGCATCCAGAGCATCTCGCGCTCCGGTGCTGCCAGGTCCTCGCCGAGCGCGCCGGCCGGCGCCAGCTCGAACACGCCGGTGCCGAGCTCGCCGAGCACGCGGCCGATGCCGAACAGCTCCTCCTCGGCGGCGAACGTGCCGGGAACGGGTTCGCCATCGATCGCGCGGTGAGCCAGCGTCCGACTCGTCGAGAAGCCGAGGGCGCCTGCGACGATGCCGGCCCGGACCAGCTCCGCCATCGCTTCGATGTCGTCGGGGGTGGCGGGCTCGTTGCGCGCGCCCCGCTCGCCCATCACGTAGCCGCGCACGGCGCCGGGCGGGACCTGCGTGCCCAGGTCCATCACGCTGCGGCGGCCGTCGAGCGCGTCGAGGAACTCCCCGAAGGTCTCCCAGCCCCACTCGATGCCAGCGCTGAGCGCAGCTCCCGGGATGTCTTCGACGCC